>CANIEM010000052.1 GCA_947466515.1 Verrucomicrobia subdivision 6 bacterium
CCATCAATCCCCCAGCAATCTCTGCTTCCCCTACTCTCCTACCTAGTTCGATCGCCGCCGCCACCTGGCACGACTTCGCCAAACCCAAGCCCTTAAACTCTTTTTTCAACTTTTGCGGCGTAATCCGCGCCAACCCACCCAACCCCTCACGCGAAGCCAAAATGTCTGCCGCCAACTCTACCGCCGATTTACCCGGTAGACCCGTCCGCAAAAGGATCGCCAAAAGCTCCGCCCCACCCAAGGCCTCAGGACCTTGACTCATCAACCGCTCCCGCGGTCTCTCCTCCGATGGTAATTCCCGAATCCGTGCCATGCTCCTCCACGATAAACGGTGCCACCTTCCCCCTCAAGAACGGAGGAATATGGGCCCGCAACTCAACCTCATTGCCCTCATACCTCTTTTCCAAAATCCGACCCGACCTTTCCAGTAAAGCCAAGAGCGCACCCTCACTCTGCGGCACCCGCAAATGCACCTGCATACTCCAAGCCGTTAACATCGTCGTCAGCTCCGCAAAGAAAGCAGGCATCCCTTGTCCCGTCTCTGCAGAAATAACCACCCCGTTCGGCACCCCCTCCGCCTCTCGCTCCAACCCCGACCAGTTCTCCAAACGATCCGCCTTATTCCAAACCGTCAGCGTATGTTTGTCCCCCGCACCGATCTTCTGCAAGACCTCATCCACCGCCCTCCTCTGCTCATCCCTCTGCGGATGACTCGCGTCCACCACATGAATCAACACATCCGCGAAAGCTACCTCCTCCAAGGTCGATCGAAAGGATTCAACTAAATGGGTCGGAAGCTTTTTTAAGAATCCCACCGTATCTCCCAATAAAACCCTCACCCCATTCGGCATGCGAAACTGTCGGATCGTCGGATCCAAAGTGGCAAACAACCGATTCTCTGTCACCACATCCGCATGAGTCAGACGATTCATCAACGTCGACTTTCCCGCATTGGTATATCCCACCAAAGCCGCCACCGGCCAATGCTGACGCAACCTCCCCTCCCGCTGAATTGTTCGATGCTTACGCACCTCCGCTAAATCCCGCTCCAACCGCGTAATCCTCTCCTGGACTCTGCGTCGATCCACCTCCAACTGTGTTTCTCCCGGTCCCCGCATTCCAATCCCACCTGATTGACGCGACAAATGAGTCCACATCCCCGTCAGCCTTGGCAAAAGATAAACCAGCTGAGCCAGCTCGATCTGTAACTTCCCTTCCCTCGATTTCGCCCGCTGCGCAAAGATATCCAAAATCAACTGCGTCCGATCCAATACTTTACAGGAAAAGATCACCTCAAGATTCCTTGCCTGAGCAGGGCTCAGCTCGTCGTCGAAGATTACCGTGTCCGCCTTCTTCGCCTTGGCCAGTAAGGCCAACTCCGCCGCCTTGCCGCTGCCGATGTAGGTCGGCGAAACTGGAGCATCCAATTTCTGCGTCGCGCGATCAGCCACCTCCCCGCCCGCGCTCGCCACCAACATCGCTAACTCGTCCATCGACTCCGCCACCTCCACCCGCCCTGATTTATGAGTTTCCAACCCCACCAACAGAGCCCGTTCCAACATCCGATCTCTGCCCGTCGAAACCATCATGCAGCAGAACCCCTACCCAATAGCGCTTGGCTGAGCATCTGCACCCCTGCTTTCGACAAGGGCTCTCGGGGATCGATCTCGATACCTCGGATCGTAGGAATTTTACGGAACCAGGTCAATTGACGCTTCGCATACGCCCGCGTTGCCGTCACGATTTTGTCACACGCCTCTGCTTCCGTAAGTCGCCCTGCTAAAAACTCCATCACCTCCCCATACCCGATCGCCCGCGATCCAGGAGATCCCTCCCAACCCGCTTTCTCCGCCAACCCCCGCACCTCCTCCACCCACCCCGCCTGCCACATGGTTTTCACCCGTTCCCGAATCACCTCACCCAAAATCTGTAGATCTGGCAATAAAGCCCATGCCTCCACTCCTCCCATCGGGCCCGCCACCATCTCTTTTTCCTGCCACTCCGACAACTTCCTTCCCGTCTGACGCCACACCGCCAGAGCCCTGACCACTCTCCGCCGATTCTTGATATCGGCTTTCGCCGACCACTCTGGATCCACCCGAGATATCTCCTCAACCAAGTCCTCCATTGGCTTCTTCTCTAATTCTTCCGCAACCCCAATCTCCGTCCCTGGAGCCAAGGAAAGACCCTCGGTCATTACTCGGTGGTACAACCCCGTCCCTCCCACCCATATCGTGGCAATGCTCCTTTTCCCCACATCATGCAAAATGTCTCCACCTCTTCGCGCGTAGTCCGCCGCCGTGAAGTTTTCCTCAGGATTCACCAGATCGATCATGTGATGACGCACTTGCCTCTGCTCCTCTTCCGTCGGCTTACCCGTCCCAATATTCAGTCCGCGATACACTTGAAACGCATCCATCGAAACAATTTCTGCCCCAGTTTGCTCCGCCACTTCAATGGCCGCTCGCGACTTACCCGCGCCGGTGGGTCCCAGCAGAAATATCTGCATACTAGTAACTCAGCACCCTAAAACTTGGAACTCAATCGAGATGATTCTTGAACTCATACACACTGCTAGACAAAGGTTTTTATTAAGTCCAATCACCCAGACCTGATGAACCCTTCACCTTCCAAACATTAACTAACTCCTTGGATAACTCATTCAGAAATCGTGACGGGGTCTGCCACGCATCGCCCCCCTTCCCCATCCGCAATCTTGGGTGGGTCAGATACAGTTCGTCCTTCGCCCTCGTCACCGCCACATAAAATAATCTGCGCTCCTCCTCCTCAGCTTCCTGTGTCTCCAATGATCGACTGGAAGGAAACATCCCCTCACAAAGCATCACTACAAATACGGTCCCATACTCCAACCCTTTGGCCTGATGGATTGTGCTTAGATGGACCGCATCCTCACTCCCGTCCTGCTTTTTCGCAGATAGTTCCGTATCCGTATTCCCTAGGAGTGCCATCTGTGCCAGAAATTCTGCCGTCTCCTTAAAGGTTGTTGCGTAATCCTCCAACTGCCGCAAATCATCCATTCGATTCGCCGCGTTCGTGTATCGACTCTTAATATAATCCCCATAACTCCCCTCCACCACGATCTTCACCTGCTCCGAAGGATCTTTCCCCGTTAATTGTCCCAGCGTATTCACCATCTGCATCCACCCCTTCGCTCCTTTCTCCGGAACTTTCAATTGCCCCAGTCCTTTCCCCCCTACCACCTCCTGCCACATCTTAGTCGCCGATTTCGGACCCACCCCAGGCAATAATCTCGCTAACCGATAAAAGGCAACCTCATCCTTCGCATTCACAGATAAGCGCAAGTGCGCCGCCACATCCTTAACATGGGCCTGCTCAAAAAACCTCAATCCCGAAGTAATTGTGTAGGGAATATTCCTACGGGTGAACTCCAACTGAATCTCCATTGCGTGAAAATGCGCCCGATAAAGAATGGCAATATCCGAAAGACTCGTCCCCTCTTCGTGCATCTCCAGGATTCTCTGAGCCACAAAAGTGGCCTGCTGCCCCCCGTCCTCCAGCGTTACCACTGCGGGTTTCACCCCTGCGTCCCTCACTGCCTTGAGGTTTTTCGGAAACTGCTTCGGATTATGGGAAATCGAGTGATTCGCTAAATCTAGGATTTGCGGAATACTCCGATAGTTAGTCTCCAACCTCACCATCTTTGCCCCTGGATAGCGCTCAGGAAAACTCAGGATATGCTCCACCTTCGCCCCACGCCACGAGTAGATACTCTGTGCATCATCTCCCACCGCCATCACCTGATGATGTCCACTGCCCAGGGCATCGATAAAGTCCGACTGCAACCGATTCGTATCCTGATACTCGTCTACCAAGATATGTTGGAATCTTGCCCGATATCTTTCTCGGAGTTCCCCTGGCTCCTCCAACAATCGCAACGAAAGGGTCAACAGGTCATCATAATCCATCGCCATACTCTCCCGCTTTCGTCGCAAATAAATCTCCCCTATTTTGCCAATCGTCTCCTCAAATTCGGTGAAATAGCCGAACTGACCCTTCAAAATCGAACCACACGTCGTCCGATGATTCGCCGCCAAACTAAAAATATCCGCTAACACTTGGGCTTTGGGGAATGCCTTATTTTTAGGATCAACTCCTGCTTCCACCATGCTGGCCGCGATTAGATCTTCCGCATCCTCGCGATCCAAGATTACGTAATCCCGCGTGTATCCCACTTGGTCCGCATGCCGCCGTAGAATTCGGTTTCCGATATGGTGAAATGTCCCTCCCCACAACCGAGAGAGATCGTGCGGCAGAAGAAAAGCCACTCGCTCTAACATCTGCTTCGATGCCTTGTTCGTAAAAGTCAGAAGCATGATCTGCTCAGGTGGAACCCCGTTCTCTACCAACCACGCCACACGGTAGGTAAGCGTCCTTGTCTTGCCACTGCCCGCTCCCGCAATTACCAGCATCGGGCCTGGAGGTGCCGTCACCGCCTCCAACTGTTCCGCGTTCAACTCCTTCGCGTAATCAATCGTCGGACCACCCTCAGGTCGGTTCGGCTCCGTTAAAACGTATTCCACCGACACACTTCGTCCTCCATTGCCCCTTCATAAAGAGCCCGCCCCACAATCACCCCCTCCACCCCGCCCGCCTTGTCTAACGCCTGTAGATCCTTTAACCCGCTAATTCCCCCCGAAGAAATCACCTTTCCGGGGAAAGCTTTAATCATCTCTTGGACCGCAGGAATATTCGGCCCCGTCATCATCCCGTCCCTCACTACATCCGTATAAATAATTCTAATCACTCCGCCTTGTGCCATTCGCGCCGCTAGATCCACCGCCTTCCAACCACTCGGTTTCGTCCAACCCCTCGTCTCCACCACTCCATCCCGCGCATCGATCCCCACCACCACCCGCTCTGGTCCAAATTTTTTCACTGCCTCATCGATGGTTTCTGGAGAATCACACGCCACGCTTCCAAAAATCACCCGCTTCACCCCTGCCTGCAAAATCTTTTCCGCCACTGCCAGATCCCGAATCCCACCCCCCACCTGACACGGCATTTTTACTGAACGAGCAATCTGCCCAATCATCTCCAAATTGCGCATCTGCCCCTCAAACGCCCCCTCCAAATCAACCAAATGAAGAATTTTTCCCTCCACTTTCTCCCACCGCCGAGCCATCGCCATGGGATCCTTGCTATACACCTTCTTTTCCGTGGCCTTGCCCTGAGCCAAACGCACCACCTCCCCAGCCATTAAATCGATCGAAGGAATAACAAACATAAGTCGTAAAACTGCCATGCTGGTGGAACACCGCCAGCAAAAGATCGTGCTAGGCACGTCTCTGGCACGATCAATCCATGCCCAACTTCTTCCGACCGTCCGGCGTAATCATCTGAGGCCCCCACGCAGGTTCCCAAACCACGTCCACCTGCGCCTCCTGAATCCCCTCCAAGGTAAGAATCTTTTGACGCGCATCCGCCGCGATCGAAGGCCCCATCCCGCAGCCCTGCGCGGTTAACGTCATCTTCACCTCCACCCGCCTCCCCCCCGCTTCGGTCTTCTGCAACTCCATACTGTAAATCAGCCCCAAATCGACAATGTTTACCGGAATCTCTGGGTCATAACAGGTCTTCAAAACCGCCCAAATCTCTTCCTCCCCCGTCACCTTGCCCACGCCCACCGCATCCACTTTAGGAACTTTTCTTCCTAAAGCATCCGCATCTTTCCCCTCAATTCGAAACAACCCTCCCGCCTCAGTCGCATGCACCGTAAAAGTCCCCCCTAAATCCTGCGTCACCACCACACCCGTTCCTGCCGCTAAAAGACGCTTCGTTCCTGCAGGGATCGCTGTCCCCTCTACCTCTCTTTTTAGTTGGATCTCCTCACTCATCCTCAAACCCTAGCCGACTCCTCTGCCCCAACCATCAGTTTTTTATCCCACCAATCATTCTGCAATACTCCGCGAGATTCTCCCAGGCTCATGTACCCGCCAGACCATCGGAAGTTTTCTCTGCCCAAGTTCCCGATTCCACCAATCCAGAGCCTCATCCCGATTTTTCAACTTCTTCTCAGTTTGTACCCCCTGCAAAAATGATTTTCGCGATAGCCCCCAGCAGAGTGGCCTACCCAATCCATCCCAGTCCGCCCGTAAAAGAGTTTCGTTGTGCTCCACTGTTTTTCCAAAGCCAATCCCTGTATCCAAAACCACTCTTTCTTCAGCAATCCCAGCTTTCCCTAATCCCGCCAATCTCTCCGCGAAAAACTCCCTCACCTCCCCAACCACATCCCTATATTTTGGATCGTCTTGCATCGTCTGTGGTTTTCCACCGGCGTGCATGCAGATGTATCCCACCCCAGAGTCCGCTACGACCTGCCACATCTGAGGGTCCCACCTACCCCCACCCACATCATTGACCACCTCCACTTCCACCTCCCCCATCGCCGCCTTCACCACCTCGGCCTTATAAGTATCCAAGGAGAGAAAAGCGTCCGGTCTCTCCTTTCGAATCTCTTTTAGAATCGGAATCACCCTTGCTCGCTCCTCACGGGCCGATACCGCCTCCGCCCCAGGACGAGTCGACTCTCCTCCAATATCCAATCCATCTGCCTGATCCAAAAGAGCGATTCCCTGCCGCACCGCATCAATCCTCTGAACATACTTCCCTCCATCCGAAAAAGAATCAGGCGTAAGATTTAGAATTCCTAAAATAAAAGGCCTACTTACCCGCAGACTCACCGCCCTCTTCCCGCAGAGCCACGCCATCGTGGCGGGATTGTTCATACCACAGAACTATTTCAAGCTCCCGCGGGAGCACCTTCTAAACCAGGCAAAATTCCGCTTTTATCTTTCACCTTCTCAATCGGCCGATTCACCGGCAAGGCTTCACTCGGGGTCGGAGTCGAGGGCGCAGAGATCCCCTTGGGCGGAGGATTCATCATCTTACCAAACTTCACAATCTCCTCCACCTGCGCCCCATCTAGAGTCTCATACTCCAGGAGCGCCAGCGCCACCCACTCCACTTTCGTGCGATGCTCCTCCAAAATCTTTTTCGCCCGTTCATGCGCCCCATTCACGATCTGATGCACCTCCTCATCAATCTCTCTCGCCGTTTTCTCGCTGTACCCCTTGGAACGCCCGATATCTCGCCCCAAAAACACGTAGTCCTCATGCTCCCCATACTCCACCATCCCCATCCGCGTGCTCATCCCCCACTCGCAAACCATCTTCTTAGCATACCAAGTTGCCATCTTAATATCCCCGCTGGCTCCGCTGGAAACATCACCCAAAAACATCTCCTCCGCCACCCGTCCACCCATCGCCACACAAAGATCATCCAAAACCTTTTTCTTGGCGTACCCGTACCGATCCTCCGTCGGCAACATCATTGTCACCCCCAAGGCTGGACCTCGCGGAATAATCGATACCTTGTGCAACGGATCCGTATGTTCCAAAACAATGTTCAAAATGGCGTGCCCCGCTTCATGATAAGCCGTTAACTTTTTCTGCTCATCGCTCATCGCCAAACTCCTACGCTCTCGTCCAAACCGCACCTTATCCCTAGCCTCCTCTAAATCTTTCTGAGTGATCGCTTCCGCATCCCGTCGCGCCGCCATTAAGGCCGCTTCGTTAATCACATTGGCCAATTCCGCTCCCGAAAATCCAGGAGTGCTTCTGGCCAATGTCGCCCAAGAAACATTCTCCATCGCTTTCACTTTCTTAGCGTGAACCTTCAAAATTTCTTCCCGTCCCTTCACATCAGGCAAGTTAATCATCACTTCCCGATCAAACCGACCCGGACGCAAGAGGGCTGGGTCGAGCACATCCTTCCGATTGGTCGCCGCAATAATGATCACCCCCTCCGCCGTATCAATCCCATCCATCTCCACCAGCAAAGCATTCAACGTCTGCTCTCGCTCATCATGCCCCCCACCCACGCCATGACCTCGACTCCTTCCCACTGCGTCAATTTCATCGATGAAAATTAGGCAAGGCGCGGTCTTTTTCCCCTGCTCAAACATATCCCGCACCCGCGAGGCTCCCACCCCTACAAACATCTCCACAAAATCCGATCCACTGATCCCGTAGAAGGGCACGTCCGCTTCGCCCGCGATCGCCTTTGCTAGAAGGGTCTTTCCCGTTCCTGGTGGCCCCACCATCAAAATCCCCTTCGGAATGCGCCCGCCCAATTTTTGGAATTTTTTCGGATCCCGCAAAAATTCTACAATCTCACTCACCTCATCCTTCGCCTCTTCCACTCCTGCCACATCCGCAAAGGTAATCTTATTTTTGTCCTTCGAGACAATGCGCGCTTTGCTCTTACCAAAACTAAAAGCCGATTTCCCCGCCATCCGTATCTGCTGACGGAAGAAGAAATACATGATCAAGACAAAGAGCACAAAGGGCAGGGTCCCCGCCAGCGCTTGCCACATCGAATTATCTACCACCTTCTGACTTACCTGCGGAAAACCGTTCGCCGCCAACACCTGCTCCAGATTTTGCTTAAAGGCTAAGTCGACCGTCACTTTATATCCGGTGTTTCCCTGCGCATCCATCCGTACACTTTTCTTAAGTGCCTCCGATGGCTCAAATTTCCCGGAGAGCCAACGCACATTGGCCGCTGGCTCCACATTCAAAACCACCTCTTTGACCTTCCCTTCCTTCAGATATCCCTCGAACTCAGAAAAAGTCAGGTCTCGCACCGACGCCGCGTTCTGGTTCTGATGAGCATAGAACGCCAGAAGCAAGACCGAGGCCGAAACAAGAAAGAGCACCACCCCACGCCAATTTGGTCCATCCCCTTTCGCTGGGTCTGGGCGACGCATCGGTGGCCGAGGTAATTTCGGCGGTTTACGGTGATTGGATCGAGGAGTCGCCATAAGAGGGAAATATAAAGGTATCACCCCTTTTTGGGTTTAGCAATCCGACCCCTTCCCAGAACACCAGGACAGCCTGTTTCCTGATCTCCGTACCTGCCCCCCCCCTCGCACCTGCCAACCCGCCGTTTTTCCTCCCACCAAGAGCCTTCGCACTCCCTCCACCTCCGCCAGATTTGCCCCAAGATATCCTCTCTTTCCCAGCCAGCTCCGAATCGCCCTCCTTTGCCAGGCCACCGCTTTATTCCTCCACTCCCGCACATCAGGATGAATCGAAATCTTGCCCAACTCCTTTTCCCAATACTCCTTCTCGCCCGCCATAATCTCCGCTGCTCGGCACAGCGCTCCCCGCACCTCTCGCCCATACATCTGAGATAAATATGGCAAAACTTTGTGCCGAACTCGCGATCTCCAACCTTTCTCATCCTCGTTCGTCTTATCTTCCCGCCAACTCAACCCCATCTCCCCCGCCGCCTGCCTTACCTCCTCCCTAGTGAATCCCATCATCGCCCGAACCACCACCACCTTCCCTTGCCTCGATCGAACCGCCATCCCCGCCAGTCCATCTGGCCCTGCTCCACGTAATAACTGCATTAAAACCGTCTCCGCCTGATCATCCGCTTGATGCGCCAACCATAGCTCCTTCACCCCACACCTCTTGGCCGCTTGCTGGAAAAAAGACCACCGCGCCGCCCGTGCCTCCCCCTCCCCCGTTCGCCCCGCGCTCTTTGCCCTCCCCAGCACCACCCGCAGACCCCTTTTCCTGGCCCACGCCACCACCCATTTCGCATCTCCATCCCCCACCCGACCACGCCAACGATGATTAAAATGAAAAAGAATCGGTTTCGCCCCACTCCGCCACAACGCTTCCGCAAGAAGAACGCTATCCGCCCCACCCGAAATCCCCACCGCACTTTTCACCCCACTCCTTTGTGCTGCTGTGACCGCCGCCAACACCCTCACCCAACAGCCCTTGCGAACAATGCCTTCCTGCTCCATCATCTTCCTTCCCATGCCCCGCCTTCCAAAAACTCTGTTGCTCATTGGCCTCATTCTGCTCACAACCAGTCTCGTCGCCAATCTCCTCTTCCTCTCCAAAGACCACCATCTGTTTTCAGGAGCCCCCCATCTCCAATCCGCCCCCTCCTTCGAAGAAGAGTTAGTCGAAGGAAACGACTCCCAAAAGAAGCGCATCGCCAAGATCGACCTCTTTGGGGTCATCGCCCAAGAAGTCCCAGGAGATATCGGATCCAGCATGGTCGACGATATTATTCTTCAGATCCGCCAAGCCGCCGACGATGACTCGGTCGCCGCCATCCTCCTGCACATCGATAGCCCAGGTGGCGAAGTCACCGCCAGCGATAACCTCTACCACGAGCTCACTCTCGTTCGTGAAACCAAACCCGTCATCGTCTACCTAGACTCCGTCGCCGCCTCGGGCGGTTACTACACCGCCATGGGTGGATCTCATCTCGTCGCCCACGAACTTTGTATCACCGGAAGCATCGGCGTCATCATGCAGGCCCTCAACTACGAAGGCCTTTCCAAAATCCTCGGCCTCTCCACCCTCACTTTCAAAAGCGGCACACTCAAAGATCTCCTCAACCCCTCTCGCCCCGCCAGCGAGCAGGAAAAGAAACTCGTCCAAGATATAATTGCCGAAACCTTCGAACGCTTCTCCTCTATCGTCATTGAGGAACGTCACTTCCCCAATCATAAACTCCCTGGGGAAATGGCCGACGGCCGAATCATCTCAGGCAAACAAGCCCTCGATCTGAAATTGGTCGATGCCACCGGATATCTCGAAGACGCTATCAGTGATGCACGCGAAATCGCTAAACTCCCCGACGACGCACCCGTCATCCGCTATGTCGCCCCGTTTCATTTCAGTAAACTGCTCCGCTTCCTTGGTCAAAAGCAGGACAGTAACACCAAAGTCCAAGTTAATCTCGGGCCCGACTCCTTCCACCTTCAAGCCGGCAAACTCTACTACCTCTCGACCCACCTCTTTTTCCGTCGCTAAGAAATCATAGGGTCGATCAAGAGTCCCGAGGCATCTCTGGACTGCCCAAAATCAGTAATCCCGAAAAGCGGCGATATGAAAAGGCCGCGCAGCGGGCTCGCCCTTACTATTGAAGGTATGGACGACCATTTTGTTGGGGTCCTTATCCAGCGAAACGGTGATCAGACCAGCCTCGACCGGCTCTGTCATGGCACTTCCGATGGTCGCGGAAAAGTTTGTCTTCACCACACCCTGCGGAATCTTTCCTTGGAGTGGAATTTTCCAAGTAATCACATATTCGTTCGTCCCCTTTAGCTCGCAACTTTCGATTTTATAGCCACGGGCAATTGTCCCGTCCGCCTTAATCACGCAGGCCAAGCGGTTGATAAAATCTTCCTCCGCCTGAACACCGCTAATTCCAATGATCATTCCAACGATTAGTGCATAGATATAATTCATTTCAAAAATTTACTAAGCTCCGGCCTTTTCGCGAGTTTTATCTTGTTACTGCAAGGCCTATATTCAAAGTCACTTGATGCCCAATCCCCAACTTGAAAAAATCAGCCGTCGCCGCTTCTTTTATTACGGTTTTGCTGGTCTCGCCGGCCTCACCGGAGCGGGCCTCACCCGCTACCTCCCCAGTACCTCCTACGCAGGTAAAAACGAGGACGGCATAATGATCGAAGACGCCGTCTATCAGGGGATTCGCGAATCTCTCGGAAAATACATTTACCTCACCCCACAAAAGCTCGGCGGGGGCACCCACGCCGTAGACCTATCCACTGACAAAACCCTCGCTTGGATCTCCTACTGGAACTACGGGGACTCCTGCCCGATCTCCCACCATTTGGCTGCTTACTACGCCGATAGCGGGGACCCTTACAAAGGCTTTGAATTTATCAACTCCACTCAAGGCGGTGAAAACGTTCTGATGTACGGCCTCAACACGAAAATCAAAGAGCACGGCATGCTCGATAAGTACGGCATGGGAGACCATATCTATCGCGTTGGCTACGACGGAAAATCAAATCAGATGGAACTCCTCGAAGACATCTCGGAAACCACTGGAATCGGAGTTGGCGTCCACACCGTCCCCTTCCCAGACGGAAACGGCTTCGCTTGTGCCGATGGTCAAAAAGATGTCGTGGGATTTTTCTCCCGCGCCCGTGGTCAGGACAAAACCAAGGTCCTCTCCGCCTTCCGCGCCGATTGGGTACCCAACTCCAAAGTCTTAGCCGAAACTTGGACCAAGGGTGGCACCATCCGACTCGTCAAACTTGCCCCCGAAAAAGACGGCAAATACGATTACTACGGCACCAAAGGCAACAAACTCAACTACGAGATGGCTCCCATGGCCGAAATCCTCGTCGAGAAAGGCCAAACCCCCGGTGCCAGCCCCCAAACCCTGACGGGACTCGATTTCTGCCTTCACGATCCACGCAACCGCTACTCCATCGCTGGTCTTCGCATGTGCGGAGGCGGCTTCATTATCGATCGTACCTCCATGGAACCCATCTGCTATCTCATGGCCAATGAAGGCATCGCCGATAACTGGCCCATTAAAAAAGTCTCCAATAGTCCCGACACTTGGGAAGTCACCCTCCCCTCCATCGGCAACCCCATCCATGAGACAGGATTCAATCCTTCCGGCAATCATCTTGTCATGATGAACAATCTCCGCGCTAACAATGTCGCGGTCTTCGACACCTCCAGCGACGATCCGCGCGCTTGGAAACGGGTCACCTTCATCAAAGACAAAGAATGGCAGGGCGAATACCCATCCCCTTTCCACGTCAACTTCTCCATCGATGGCTCGAAATGCTTCTTAACTGTCCTCCGCCCCAAGCCGATGAAGTCAGACATTTATGTCATCACCACCAAGGATTGGAAAATCGTAAAAAAGTTCCGCAACGTGGGCGTGGATACCCAAACTACCGCCACCACCTACGACGGTAAGTATGTCTTGGCCATCTTCTCAGGATTTCAACGTATGGAATCCGGTGCCTTCGTCTTCCGACAAGACACCCTTGAGCAAGTCGGTTACATGCCCAACTTCGGTGGTCACCACGACTGCGTCATCGTTCCCTCCAAAGTGGAAGAGATGAAATATAGCCGAAGCTGCACGGTCTAACTCCTCTGCTCCACAGATTGCGCCTTCTACCGCTGGCGTTTCGTCTGCTTCTCCAAGAGGCCAGACGGAGCTCAGGTCGGTATCTCCTCCTCGCCCTCGCCGTCTCCATCGGCTCCTCTTCCATCTTTCTCACCCTAGTCATCAGCCATTCAATTCGACGCGGACTCGAATCCTCCCTCAACCGCCTTGGGGCCGACCTCCTCATTCTTCCCAAAGGCATAACCCATAACCTGACCGCTGCCCTCCTTACGGGAGAACCCAATGCTCCTCTGCTCGACCCCTCAACTCTCACCCAAATCATAACTCTCCCCGGATTGGAAAAAATATCCCCTCAACGTCACTTCTCTCTCCCCTCCGACCAAGGCCATGGCGAAACCGACCTAATTGCCTTCGACCCTCTCACCGATTTCACCCTGCAACCCTGGGTCCGAGAACACCTGCCTCGGCCCTTCTCCCTCGGCGATGTTCTCATCGGTGGACGCCGTTCCGAACCCCTCGGCTCCACTATAAATTTCTTTGGAAAAAGTCTCGTCGTCTGGGGAAAACTCGACCTGACTGGTGTCGGCCCCACCGAACGTTCGGTCTTCGGATCCTTTTTCACCATGGAAGAACTCGCCCAAGAATGTCGCTCTCGTGGATTGCAATCCTTCGGCACCGCCCCACTCACTGGCTCGGCCTCAGCCCTTCTCCTTCGTTTGTCCCCAGGAGCTGGAGCAGGCCAGGTCCGCTTTGCCCTCTCCTCCGTTCCGCAAGTTCAGATCATCAGCGGCTCCAGCCTCGGCATCCAAATCCGCCAATCCATTCGCACCATCCTCACCGGCTCCATCACCTTCACTCTCCTTAGCCTCTTCATGGCCGGACTCCTTATTCTCGTCGTCTACGCCGGCATCGTGGCCGAAAGGAAATCAGAATTGGGCCTACTTCTCGCCCTAGGACTTTCCCGTATCGGACTCTCCTTATGGTTGGCAATGGAAGCCGCCCTCTGCGCTTTTCTCGGCGCCCTTTTCGGAGTCCTCCTTGGCGCTACCGGCCTGGCTATCTTCGTCCGAACTTTCGGATATCTCCTCACCTCCCGCGGTATCACCCTCGAGCTCCCCTCCCTTTCCTTTCAAGTCTTCTCCGCCCTTCTCAGCCTCTTCCTCTGTTCATGCGTGGCCGGACTCGGCGCCCTACTCCCCTCATGGCGTCTTGCCGGTCGTGAACTCTACCAACTCCTCCGGGAAAATAACGAATGAGCGTTGTCCTCTCCGCCCGCAATCTCAGCCGCATCTATCCCGCTCGGCGCGGCTCCATCGCCGCCGTTCACCAAGTCTCCCTCGAAATTCAGCCGGGCGAGTTTGTTGCCGTCTGCGGGCGTTCTGGCTCTGGAAAATCTACCCTCATGGCTCTTTTAGGCGCCCTTGCCCGTCCCGACCACGGAACCCTTCATTTCGAAGGAACCGACCTTCTCCAACTCTCTCCCCATAAGCTCGCCCATCTCCGCTCCCGCCGAATGGGCTTCATGCTCCAAACCAACTCCCTCCTTCCCGGACTCACCGCTCTTGATAATGCCGCCCTACCAGGGCTACTTGCTGGGGAATCCCAAAATCAAGCCTACTCCCGCGCTCTAACCCTTCTCGCCCGCCTCGGTATGGGAGAACGCTGGGATGCATTTCCCCATGAACTTTCAGGCGGCCAACAGCGTCGCGTCTCCCTAGCACGCGCCCTTCAACATGAACCGTCCCTCCTTTTACTGGACGAGCCCACCAGCAATCTCGATCCCCTAGCCGAAGAAGAAATCCTTAAAGTTCTCCAAGGACTCCGAGACGAACGGAAATTCGCCATCTTCGCGGTTACCCATGGAGACCAACTCGCCTCTTTGGCCGATCGTGTTTTCCAAATGTCCGCTGGAGAACTCTCTCTCACAGCCAAACCCTCCGCTCCAGCCTTTCCCTCCTCACTGATCGATAGACGTGGACCCGTTTTCGAAAAACCTCCCCAGAACCTTACTACCCAAGAAACACCTACCCCCGCACCCGTAGGCGAATGGCGTGGCCCCGCCTCCTTCTTTTTAGCTACTTTAATTTTGGGCGCCGCCCTTCTCTTATCTGCCGATCGAATCATCGCCTGGTCCCAAGGCCGTCAGCTGTGGGCCAAACAAGAGAAGAAACGCATCACCGAGGAGATCGCTTTCCGCCAACTCCGAGCCGATGTCGAATCCATCGAGGCAATAGGCGACGGCAATGTCCGTGCGAATCTGTTCCTCCAGAATTATGACTCATCCCGTGGCTTTTTTGTTCTCGGTCCCTCCCTCCGCATTTTTTACCAAGCGAACGGGCACTGGGATTCCGTTCCTCAGGAAACTCCCGAAGGGTCCGAGGCAAAGATCCGGGAAGTTGTCCCAAACAAAACCCTCATCCCCTTCCAGTTCAGACTACTCCCCTCGAAATACGACGAGCTTATCCGTGGCTATTTTCATATTCGCATCACCAGCAACATGGTCATTAGCGAAACCCGTGAAGCGAAAGGCGACCTCTTTGAACGGCAAGACGACTACTACATCTACCTAAAAGATCCACGACTCACAGCGGATGAAATTCGCCGACGCAACGGCTGGGTGGCGGGAAGCGTTGTCCCCCCATGGATCGCCATGCCCGCCCACTAGACCCATGAAATCCCCCTGGCCCATCGCTCTATTCCTTGTCGCTCTGGCCGCCCTGATCTATGGATTCACTCGTCCCGTTTCACAGCCACCTGCTCCCTTAAACGAAAAGATATCACGACGCCATCCCACCCCGCTCTCCGACCTGCAAACTCTCAACCAGTCCACAGGGCAAAACATTTCCCAAAGCGTATTCCGCAATCTCGATGGACAGCTCACCCCCTGGTCCTCACTCCTCAAAGAAAAACCTTTGGTCCTTGTTTTCTTCTCCCACGACTGCGACTGCAGTCTCGAGTTCGCAAAATATTTCATCTTGGCCATGAAGAGTTGCGAAACTAAGGCCACTTGGTATTTTGTTTTCGCAGATACCCCCGCTCAGATTCATGCATTCATGAATAAGGCAGGAACAAGTCTCCCATCCCTACAGGACCCCGACTCTAAACTGGGCCACCGCTTGGGCATCACAAAGTCGGGATGCTTTATCCTCGCCCAACCCGATGGGCTCGTCTCCGCCATCTGGCCCGGAACTTCTCTCGCCAGTCTTAACGATCTCTTTTCCCGACTCCACCTCCCCCCACTCTCATCCGACCTGCCCGGTCTTTCCGGAATTCCCCAAGCCCCCACCGTTGGCTGTCCCCTCCAACCCTGATCGCAGCCATCGCCCCCCATACACCATTCCGTCCCCGCTCAACCCGTTTCTAATCGAACTTCGCAATCCCGTTAAAGGAATCTTTACCCCACGAA
>CANIEM010000053.1 GCA_947466515.1 Verrucomicrobia subdivision 6 bacterium
GCCAGTTCATCCCCACGCGAACCGGCTTTCAAATCTAATTCCCCTGGCTGGATTGCTGTCAGCAACGGGACGTGCCCAGGCAATATCCCCAACTGGCCCTCGACCCCAGGCATGACCACCTGCTCGACATCATCGTCGAAGGTTTTGCCTTCTGGAGTCACCACCACCAGCCGAAGTTTTCCTGCCATGATTTATCTTTCTCTCCTCTGCCCGCCTTAAGTCTTCGAGACCATCGAGATGCCACCCTTCATATAGAAATTCGCTTCGGGCACATCATCATGCTTGCCCTCAAGAATCTCCTTAAACCCTTTAATCGTTTCCGCAACTGGCACGTACTCCCCCTTGGTTCCCGTAAATACCTCCGCCACCGCAAAAGGCTGACTCAAGAAACGTTGGATCTTACGAGCTCGGAATACAGTCAACTTGTCTTCAGGCGATAACTCGTCCATCCCGAGAATGGCGATGATATCCTGCAAATCTTTATACTTCTGTAGGACGCGTTGGACGCCGCGGGCTACTTCATAGTGTTCCTGCCCGACGATCTCTGGGGCCAAAGCCTTCGAGGTCGAAGCTAACGGATCCACCGCAGGATAAATGCCTAACTCGGCAATCGACCGCTCCAGCACAATCGTCGAATCCAAGTGCGCAAAGGTATTCGCTGGAGCCGGATCGGTTAAATCGTCCGCAGGCACATAGACCGCTTGGAACGAGGTTACCGATCCTTTCTTCGTCGAAGTGATTCGCTCCTGCAAATCCCCCATCTCCGCCGAAAGAGTCGGCTGATACCCCACCGCACTCGGCGTCCGCCCAAGCAGCGCCGATACTTCCGAGCCGGCTTGGCTAAATCGGAAAATATTATCGATGAACAAGAGCACATCTTGGTTCTTTTCGTCGCGGAAATACTCCGCAATCGCCAAGGCACTCAAGGCTACCCGCATACGCGCTCCCGGGGGTTCGTTCATCTGACCGTAGACCAAGGCCACCTTCGATTTTGAGATGTCCTTCAGGTCGATGACTCCTGCCTCAGACATTTCATGATAAAGATCATTTCCTTCCCGGGTTCTTTCACCCACTCCCGCAAATACGGAGAATCCGCCGTGTCCTTTGGCAATATTGTTAATCAACTCCATAATCACGACCGTCTTGCCCACTCCCGCTCCTCCGAAGGCTCCCGCTTTGCCCCCCTTGGTGAACGGACAAATAAGATCGATTACCTTGATCCCGGTCTCCAGTACCTTGGCCTGCGTATCCTGCTCGACCAAAGTCGGAGCCCGACGATGAATCGGGTATCGCTTGACCGCGGTGATCGGCCCCCGCTCGTCCACCGGTTCCCCTAAAACATTCAGCACCCGACCCAACACCCCTTCCCCCACGGGAACAGTGATCGGACCACCCGTGTTCGTCACGGGCATGCCTCGCTTCAATCCTTCTGTGGAGGACATCGCCACCGCCCGGGCCCAATCATCCCCCAAATGTTGTTGAACTTCCAAGACGACCCGAGTCTTTTTCCCCTCCACCTCGAAATTCACCTCTAACGCCGCAAGAAGAGGCGGCATTTCCGCATCCCCCGTAAATTCCACATCGACGACGGGCCCGATGACTTGGACGATCGATCCCACATTGTTTGCTTTCTTGGTTGCCATAATACGTTCTCCTTTTTCCGTCAGGCCATCGCCATTTGAGCGGTGGCAATTTCCAGCAGTTCGGTCGTAATGCCGCTCTGCCGGACTTTGTTATATTCCAGGGTAAGGTCCTTGATCATGCTCTTCGCATTATCCGTGGCGCTTTTCATCGCCACCATCCGCGCGGAATGCTCGGAGGCCTTGGCGTCCAGCATCAGCTGGTACACCTGGAAATGGATATAAGCGGGAAGCAAAGCCGAGAGGACCTCGTCCCCGTTGGGTTCGTAGATATACTGCAAATTCTCATCCGCCTTAATTTCAGTCTTGGCATGCTCCCCCGTGCCCGCCGCCAGTTTTTCCAGCTTCCCAATGGGCAAAAGATCGTTCCTCTCAGGCTTTTGCACCAAGGTATTCACGAAACGGGTGTGCCACACGCTCACGCTATCAATCTTCCCTTCCAGGTACTGCTCAATCAGAAATTGACTGATCTGCTTCACTTTGTAACTCGAGGTATCGTCCTTCACTTCAAAATCCGCCAGCAACTCCCGCCCCGCCCTCGCCACAAACTGCTTCCCCTTCTTTCCAGCCGTCACAAACACCGTGTTCTTCGGCAATCCCGCAACTTCCCGCAGCAGATTCGTGTTTAGCGCCCCGCACAAACCCTTGTCCGTGCTGATAATCAGGGCACAGGGTTTCTTGATCTCTCTCTTTTCAAGGAAAGGATGGGACAACGAACCCACTCGATTCGCCAACGAGGCCAGTACCCGGTTCAACGCCTCCGCATAAGGCCGACCCGCCAGCGCCGCCTGCTGCGCTTTGCGCATCTTGGACGCTGCTACCATCTGCATCGCCTTGGTGATCTGCGCGGTATTGCGTACCGAACGGATCCGACGACGGATGTCTCTTGTACTGGCCATCGATCAATCCTTAGGCCACAGGTTGACTCGCCACAAAGTCGCTCAAGGCGCTCTTCAACTCGGCCGCGAGGGTGTCATCCACCGCTTTCTTGTCACGGATGCCACTGAGAATCTTGTCTTTTCGCGTCGTCAGATATTCCATCAAACGGGTCTGGAAGGCTTTCACCTTGTCCACTGGAACCGCATCAAAATATCCGTTTTGGATCGTCCAAAGAATTGCCACCTGCAACTCTACCAAGAGAGGTTGGTACTGGGTCTGTTTGAAAACTTCCACAATGCGGGCACCGCGATCCAGCTTGGCTTTGGTGGCTGCATCCAGATCACTGGAGAACTGCGCAAACGCCGCCAATTCGCGGAACTGCGCCAACTCCAACTTGATCTTCCCCGCCACCTGCTTGATCGCTTTGATCTGGGCCGCCGATCCCACGCGGGAAACCGACAGACCAACGCTGATCGCAGGTCGTACCCCTTGGTAGAACAAATCGGTTTCCAAATAGATCTGACCGTCGGTGATGGAGATCACGTTCGTCGGGATGTAGGCCGAGACGTCCCCTGCCTGCGTCTCAATAATCGGCAACGCCGTCAAAGAACCCGCTCCCGCCTTCTCACTCAAGCGCGCGCTGCGCTCCAGCAGACGGGAGTGGAGATAAAACACATCGCCGGGATACGCTTCGCGACCAGAAGGACGGCGCAAAACCAGCGAGACCTGCCGATACGCCACCGCATGCTTCGAGAGATCGTCAAAAATAATCAAAGCATCCATGCCGTTATCCATAAACCACTCGCCCATCGCACATCCCGCAAAAGGCGCGAGATACTGCGAAGTGGCCGAGTCCGAGGCGTTGGCCGCAACAATAATCGTGTAGGCCAGTGCCCCCGTCTCCTCCAGCACCGTCAGAGTGCGTGCGAGACTGGAGTTCTTCTGCCCGATCGCCACGTAGATCGAGTACACTGGACGGAAAGTTTTATCCCCCAGCTTTTCTGCAAGCTGATTGATCCGAGCTTGATTGATAATCGTGTCGATCGCCACGGTTGTTTTTCCCGTAGAACGATCCCCAATGATCAACTCCCGCTGTCCTCGCCCAATCGGAATCATCGCATCGATCGCCAAAATCCCCGTTTGCAAGGGCTGATTGACCGACTGACGTTTAATAATCCCAGGCGCGATTTTTTCTACGGGATACGATTCCTTCGATTGGATCGGTCCCTTGCCATCCAAAGGCTGGCCCAGCGCATCCACCACACGCCCGAGCAAACCCTTGCCCACAGGAACCTGGAGGAGCTTGCCGGTAGCTTTGACTTCGTCCCCTTCCTTGATATGGGTGAAATCTCCAATGATGATCGCACCCACCTCGGTCTCTTCCAGATTGAGCGCCAAACCCGTCACCCCATTCGAAAATTCGATCATTTCATTCAGAGCCACCCCGGAAAGGCCCTCAATCTTCGCCACCCCGTCACCGATTTCGCGGACACGCCCAATATGGCTCTGGGTAACTTCCGATTTTAGCTTTCCAATTTCTGATTCGATTTCGGCAATAATTCCACTGCTCATAAGTTAGCTCCTTCTTTTTCCTTGGTGTGATTTAGGCCACCCGGGTGAGCGCCTCAAGGCGCCCGCGGATGGTCGCGTCCCAGACATCGCTGCCGACGCGGATTTTTAATCCGCCCAGAAGTTCAGACCGAACTTCGGTCCTCTGGGCTAATGGTTTTCCAAAATGTTTTTCCAGCATGCCAAAGACCGCCTTCCCCCCATCCTCCAACTTCACTGAGGAGATTACCTCGTGGGTGTGTCTCTCCACTTCCAGCTTGGCCAGTTGCGCCAAACGCCCGAGCACTTGTAGATAGCCCCGAGGGCGTTGCTTTGCGATCAGGGCCACCGCCTTGCGAAGCCGGCTTTCGTCCAGTCCACTTTCCGAACGACAGATTCGGAAAATCGTTTTGGCTTCAGCGCGAGCGGATCGGTTAATTTTCATCTTCGGAATAGCGAAACGTGGGCCACCTACCGCGCCACTTGGGCTACGGCTTCGCTCCGCAAACGTTCTTCGTCCTGCGGAGTGAGCACGCGGCCGACAACTTTTTCCGTGGTTCGCACGACAAGGCGTCCCAGCTCTTGGCGCATCTCTGTTTCCAGTTTTGCTCGTTCCCTCGTCATGGTTTCTTGCGCTTTTTTCACCAAGGTATCGGCTTGGGCATGCGCCTCAGCCAAACGCTTGGCTCCCTGCACGTCGGCTGCCAGGCGGGCTTCCCCCACCATCTTTTCCGCACGGACCGAGGCGTCCTGCAAGATCGTTCGGCGTTGGGCTTCCGCTTCTGCAAGGCTCTGACGCCCTTTTTCTGCACCCGCCAAACCCTCCTGAATTAGTCGGGTCCGCTCGGCCAACATGTTGAGCACTGGGCGATAGGCAAAACGCCAAAGCACCGCCAGCACGATGAGAAAGTTGATCGTTTGAGCGGTGAACTTTGCCCAATCGAGGCCCAACTGCTCAGCGAGCTGGTGACCGGTTTCGACAAGTGAACTAGCCAGCATGACGTGGTTCCCTCGTCCGACTTATTTATTGACGACGAAATAGACGAGGATCGCGAGACCCTCGGCAAACGCCATTCCCAGCAGACTGATGATCAGCACGGGATTAAAAGCGCCGGGATTGCGTCCGACCGCTTCCGCCGCGCGTCCGCCGATCAGACCGACGCCGATCGCCGCACCCAATCCTGCCAGACCCACTGCCAACTGCATTCCGTTAAAGGTAATTTGTCCTACTTCTGCCAATATCATGTTTGGTGTCCCTTTCTTCCTTGGTTCCGGTTTCTCGTTTCCTCAACCCACACGGGTCGTTGGCTCCGAGATCTTCCGGGATCTTTCTAGTGCTGTCCGCTTTCCTCCTCGGAATGCGAACAAAGCGTGGCCGTGAAGGCCACACAAAGCATGGTGAAGACGATCGCCTGCACCGCGCAGACAATCAACTCCAGAAAGTAAAAAGGCACGGCGGCGATTCCGTACGGTAGGATTTTAAGCATCAGCGTCAGAACGCTTTCTCCTCCATAAATATTCCCGTACAACCGCATGGAAAGAGAGATTGGCCGGATCATAATCGAAATCAATTCCACCAGACCCACGCAGAAGAAAATAATCGTCATCGGCAAAAGGAGCCAACCCCCCATTTTCCCTTTCACCCCGAAAATGTGTTTCACCAATCCTATCGGACCGTTGTAAACCACCGCCCAAATCGTGCTTAGAACGAAATAAATTACCGCCATCGAGATAGTGACATTCGCATCGGCCGTCGGTGGACGAAGAAGCGGACGATCCACGTGCTCGACTGCGAAAGGCAGCCCACCCTCTTTAGCGTGGCCATAGCCGAGACTCCCAACGCCGGGCAAGAGATCGACGAAGTTAGAGAGCAGAATAAAAATGAAGTACGTGGCGATCAGCGGGAACGCCCATCGCGCCACCTTGGGTTCGAGCAGGCCAGCCACCATATTGTAAACCGCCTCCACAGTCGCCTCGATCAGGTTTTGCGCCCCCTGCGGAACAAGTGCCATCCGGCGCGTCCCAGCCATGACCACCGCAAGAATCAGCAGAGCCACCCCCCAAAGAGCGAGCATGCTGCTCGTCACCGGTAATGGGCCCAAATTGAAAACTGTTGTCGCAGCCGGGGGAACCGGAGTTCCCACAGCAGCGTTAGCAAAAGGCAGAAAGAATCCCATGAGTAGCCTCTCAATAGAGGGACAAACTCGGCCCATGCCAAGCTGTTCCACCCTCCCCCCTGCGGTTAGTCGAACTATATTCGACCACTTTAGTTTTTCTTATGGCACCAGCCGTAGGGCCGAAAAACCGATTTTTAACTTGTTTTGCCTGCAATCTATGCCTACACTGCCTACATAAAGAAAAAGGGTAAAATCCAGCACACCATTCGCGACGTCCCCGAGTCTGTCGACTCTCGGCTTCGGGAAAAGGCCACGCTGGAGGAGATTAGCCTCAATCAGGCCGCCCTCCAGGCGATGGAGCGGGGACTCGGAATGGCAGGTCAACCCATCCGCTACCGCTCTCTTCACTCCCTAAGGCAAAAGCCCGAGGATGTAGACCACGCCTCATGGTCGGACGCCTTGGCACAGATGGATCGGGTGAATCCAGAAGATTGGAAATAAAACGTGCGTCTGCTTATCGATAGCAACCGTTTTATCGATTTCTGCTCGGGCGATCCCGAAGTCATCTCCCGCCTCGAAACTGCGTCCCTCGTCATCGTCCCCTTTGTTGTCCTGGCCGAGATTCGAGTCGGCTCTCTTCTTTTAAAACGCGGGGATATTCAGGCTCGAATGCTCACAGAGTTTCTCCAGCAACCTGGCGTACGGACCGCCCACTCCACCGACGTGACCACCCACCACTGTGCCACTCTCTACGCCTACCTTCGCAAACAGGGCACACCCATTCCCACCAATGATATCTGGATTGCGGCCCTTGCCATGGAACACTCCCTCGTCATCTATACTCGCGACCCCCACTTCGATCTTCTCCCCCAGATTCCAAAAATCAGATAATCCCGCCCTCCATTTGCCACCAAGACTTTCGCCTCCCCCGCAAAACAGCCTCTTCTCTTCCATTCCTGCCCTTTTTCGTTATGCTTTCTTCTTGGGCTATTGGCTAGGTAGCTCAGTTGGTAGAGCAGAGGACTGAAAATCCTCGTGTCGCCGGTTCGATTCCGGCCCTAGCCACTTTACTTTTTTCTGCCCCAGACCTTCGCAAATCTAAAGAAGATCGGAATTCATCCGTTTTACAACAAGCCTTCCAAAAAGAATCGAACCGAAAGTTAAGTTCCACCAATTGAGCGCGTGAAAATATCACCTCGAGGAGGCGCCCCTGCCGTTCGCGATTTATTAGGAACAATCGGCAAGGCTACTTCAACTGTGAATTAGAAAAAGGTTAGATGAGTTTAAAGGTCGTCGATACCCCTTTAAAGAGTCTGTCGAAAAGCTTTTTTTGGGTGACCCAGATCGTTGTAAAGAGAACTACCGCCAGAACGACGGACGAACCGATGGTTCCTAATCCTAAGCCACCTTGTTCAGGCAGTTTAGTCAACACGTCCCCCATGGTCGCCCCGAAAGGCCGAGTCAAAACAAAAGCCAACCAAAAAAGGCCAACTCTCGAAATTTGGGTAAATTGAAAAAGGGCCAACAGGATTAGCAGAAGAGATCCGATCAGGGCTGCCCCGCCAACAAATCCAAGCCCCGAATCATCCGCCAGAAAGTCACCCAAAGCCGTGCCCAAGGTGTTCGAAAAAAGAATGGCCACCCAATAAAAGATTTCGGCCCTCTGCGTTTTGATATGAACCACGGAGAGGTTTTTTTCCAGAAGAAACCATACCAAAAAGATAACCCCGAGAATGGAGACAAGAATGGCCGAGCCCTTTGCATAGCCCAAACCCATAGACCGATCCATATAGTCAGACATCGTGGTACCTGCAGTACTGGTCGAGAGAATTACCATCCAGTAAAGATAAGGATGGAACTTTTTTGCCCGGAGTTGAGTGAGTAGCGTAACGATGAAGAGTCCAAAAAGAATGACCGAGCTCACGGCGTACCCCACTTTGAGGGTCATGGATAAAAGATCGCCGGCCGTCTCTCCCAAAGTAGTGGCACAGATCTTCATTATCCAAAATGCCGAGTTGATGGACGGAAGCTTCGACTCAATTATTTTTTGCTTCATGTCTTGAAATAAAAGAAAAGAGGGCGGGTTGGAATACAACTCGCCCTCCATGCTCTTAAATCCCGCCAGTTGGCAAGATTTTTACGAAATCCAGATTTATAAGGAAATTTCCAAAGGGACACTTCGAGCATGAATTATTAGGGTATTTAGAGAGAATCAAATGTTTTCAACAATGCGGCAATCGCGGATTTACATTCACCTTGGTTCGGCGGTTTGGCCCTCAGCGCGGCCAAAGCACGATCAATCGATTTGTCGAGGACATGCCAGCTACTGGCGTCACGAGGCTTGAGTCCAGCTTCAGCCTCGTCCCATGAAGTTTCCAGATCTTTGATCCTTTTTTTTGCTTCGGGGAGATTGCCTTTCTCAACCAAAACATCAACTTCGTTTGCCACAGTTCGAAATGCTGATAAGTCGCCAAGTTTGCAAGATACCTTGGCTTGCGAGGAAGCGGTTGGTGTTGTCGTTGAGCTGCCTTCCGTCACCGGGGCCGACCATCCGTTTACCGCTAGGGTAAGAATTAAAGGCACCAGAACATCTGCGATACGGTTTTTTTCTTTCAGATTCATCATAGTAATTTTCCTTTTTTAGTTTTTTTATTTACCTCCGCGACCAACATTTAATAAACCATTCTTAATTTGAGCTTGGGTTACCAGCAACGTTATTACCGCAAGAAATAGGGCGCTAGTCCACATCGCACCCATGCCTAGCCCGCCATAATTTCGGCTCTGAGTCAGCATATCTCCTAGTGAGGCACCCAACGGACGAGTAAAGATGTAGGCGATCCAAAACGTCAGCACAGTATTTGCACCAATTTTCCACGTAAGATAAGTCACGGCGATAAGAGATCCAAAAACAATCGACCCCCAGGCAAAGCCCAAACCCAATGCTTCCGTCGCTAAATCACCCGCAGCTGTACCCAGCGCGAAAGTACAGAGAATAGCTGCCCAATAAAATAGCTCCCGATTCCGCGTATCGATATTTTGCATGGAGAGAGTGTGTTCAGATCGATTCCAAACAATGAAAATAATGCCAAGAGCAACCGCAAATACGAAAGTACTTAAATACAGACTAATGTTCATATCGTCGGTTAATAAATCTGTGATCTGGGTGCCAACCACACTGACCAATACCACGGTGAGCCAATAAATACATGGGGTATAGCGCCGCGTGCGTATTTGAAGGAATAGAGCGACTGCAAGCAAAAGCGCCATGCCAGTACGGGTCACGGATTGGCCTAGCCCCGCATTGACGGCCAAGTAGTCGGCGCCCGTTTCACCGACTGTGGTAGTCAAAATTTTGATGATCCAAAACGATAGGGTGATTTCCGGGACCTTGTTCAGGGTGCTCGATGACATTTTGAGGATAATTTCTTGGGATTATTAGAAACGGCCAGGGTAAAGAAAAAAGAGGGCGAGTTGGAATACAACTCGCCCTCTTTCCACAAGCAAACTTTACTTACTTCTTATCGTCGTCGTCCCAACTCTTTCCACCATGCTTCGCTGCCCAACGAGCTTTTTCAGCAGCCTGTTGTTCGGCTGTCTCTGTTTCCTTATCCAGAACCTTCCCGCTAGTGGCATCAATTTTAACCTCAACTTGGTCGCCTGAATCTGGAACTGTTAAAGCCACTCCCCAAATCAGTTTGCCATCTTCTTTTTCGATCCATGCTGCTTTGACTTTTCCTTGTGGATATTCACGCTTAGCAATCATGGTCGCTTGACCCTCAGTGAAATTCGTCTGAGCTTTTAGATCCTCCTGGGATTCCTTCTGCTGATCTTTAGGCGTTTCCTTCTTCACCTCAACAATTGCACCTGAAATAGCATCCACAGCTACTTCCGTGATGTCTGGAGATCCTGTAGTGGCAAGGTCGAAACTCCAAATCAACTTGCCCTTCTCTTCCTCCAACTCCTTTTCTTTAACAGTCGCCCCTGGAACTCTCTGCAAGGCAATGGCCGTAGCTTGCTCCTCTGTTATTTTGGCTAGGGCCTTGAGCTGGGCTTCGGTTTTTTCAGCCCAACCGATTCCTCCCTGCGAAAGGGCGGCTACAATTCCAGTGATCAGTAGAGTTCTTACATTTTTATAGTTCATATCATGTTTCCTTGTTTTTGGGTTTTTGGCCCCCATGCCGTAAAGCACGAGTTCATTAGGATAACCCCGCCCCCGCTCAAAACCCACGAAATACCAGATTTTTACCCAGTATTTTTCTGAGAATTTCCCTCGCACGATACAGTCTGCCTTCGACTGCACGGGTTGAGCATCCACATACTTCCCCGACCTCGATAAGGCTAAGTCGCTCGTATTCAGCAAGAATCACCGCCTCTCGCAAATCATCTGGTAGCGCGGTCACCGCATCTCTTACTTGGTTAAACTTACCCTCTCGTTCTGCCCATGTGCTGTCAGGCATGGTCGGCTCTACAACCGAATCCCAAGCAACCTCCGGATGGCGTGACTGTTTACGCCTAGCATTGTGCATTTGATTCCTAGCAATCCGGAAAAGCCAAGATCGGAATTTGTTCTTAGCACGGTATCCCGCCCTTCCTTGCCAGATGCGGACAAAAACCTCCTGCGCGATTTCATTGGCGACAACCCAGCGACCACATTCCCGGTATAGATGGGCTCGCAACGGTTTTTGCCAACGCTCTATCAACTCGTTGAGCGCCCTATCCTCGCCGTTCTGCAGACGCCTCATGGCGTCGTCATCCGGGTCGCTTTCGTTACTTTTCATCGGCGGATGGATCCTGAATTTCAGCATCCTCCGTGAAACGATGAGCCATCCACTTCAGATAACGTCGAGCCTGCTCAGGTGGCATGGCCTCTCCCACCTCCTCGATGTGACGAAGAAGAACTATTTGTCCCTGGGCACGGAGTTGCTGTATCTCCTTCAATAGTCTCGATCGTTCAGTATGACTCCCCTGCCCATCGGCCAGCAGTTGAGAGAATTTTCCTGACTTTTCTCTTAATTCCGCCACCAGCTTCGCCGTCTGCTCCAGATGCCGTTTTTCAAGTTCTTGGATGACCTGCACCGCATGGGTATCAAGATGAAACTCCTCCTGCAGGAATTCGACTCCCGATTCGTCATCATCATCGAAGAAAGCCTCATGCAATCCCACGGCCACACTAAAGGCAACCGCCCCCACGATAAGAATCCAGCCCCAAGGCGGGATCCTGCTTAATCTCATCTTAAATTGACTCAAGGAGCCTCAGCCAGAGTGGCGCGAGTGATCGGATCCACCGCTCCAATATAGCTGACCATGCGACTTTTTCCCCCAGCACCCTGTTTCCATCCTGAAATGGCCGCCAAGATCAATGTCATCCCTAATACCGCCACCCAGCCTGCGCTCCACCTCTTGAACCACTGAAAACCCCAGCCGACTGTTTGACTTGGGGACATATCCCCAATCCGAGCCCAGACCTCAGCCCGAAACTCACTACAGGCTGGTGGTTCGATCTTCCAATCCAGAAGGCTGATAGCTTGGGGAAAGTTGGATTTCTTCCTATTCATCTCATCAGATTAAACACCGGTTTAGCGTCAATCCCACGTCAAAACTTAATTAATTTTAGAGTTCACACCAAACACATAAATAAGACAGAGCCTTGCGATTTTTCATACAACAACCATACAACCTTTCAGATCAGGAAGGGCCAATCGTTTAACTAGCCGACGTTGAATTTCAACCTGTTATGAAAATGCATCGCTCGGGAATTCAATCCCTGCCTAGCCACTTCTTTCAATCCCAATACTCACCGACCGAGCGAAAAACCTCCGTCACCCATCACCAATCTTTCGTCAGCCATTAAAAATTTTGGAGGCGAGGGTCGGAATCGAACCGACGAATACAGCTTTTGCAGAGCCGTGCCTTACCACTTGGCTACCCCGCCCAAAATCTCTTTCTATCATTCTCCCACTTGTCCTCCTCGTCAAATCACACCACTTCAACTCTTCATCGGCGCAACCAACACCTTGTCCAATCGGTGCCGATCCATATCCACCACCTCATACCGATACCCTCGATAGTCAAAGTAGTCCCCCTCCTTCGGTACTTTCGCGAGATGATGCACGATAAATCCACCGAGCGTCTGGTAATCCCCATCCAAATCAAGATAGTCCGCACCCTTGCCCAACTCCTTGGCAAAATCTTCCACGGGTAAGGTTGCGTCCACCAACCAAGAACCATCCTCCCGCTTCACCACACGCGATTTCTGCCGATCCTCGTGCGACGGCAAATCCCCCACGATCGCCTCCAATAAATCCAAGAGACTAAGAATTCCCGTAATGCTCCCAAATTCGTCACTGACCAACGCCACCCGCTGCTTCGCCTTTTGCAACTGCTCCAACGCCCGCAAAGCAGGAATCGTTTCTGGAATGATCAACGCCACCGTCGCTAAATCCGCCGGCAACGCAGGTAACCCCGCCGCCATATTCGCCCAAAGTGCCTTCACCGAAACCACTCCCAGAATATTGTCCCGACTCCCACGATACACCGGAAAATGAGAATGCCCGCTCGCCACCAGCGCTCGCCAAGTCACCTCCGCACTCTCGTCCGCATTGATCCACACAATCGACACCCCAGGAGTCATCAACTCCTCCACCCTCAACTCATCCAAACGGAGCACCCGCTCCACCATTCCCTGTTCCGTCGAACTAAAAACTCCCGCCCGCTTTCCCTGCTCCAACAAATACCGCAACTCCTCGTCACTCACCGGTGCCGTCTCCCCCGTGCCCTTCACCCCAAAAAGCGCCGCTAATGCATCCGTAATCCAGCTAAACAACTTCACCACCGGTCCCATTCCCGCCGCCACCGCCTGAATCGGCCTCGCCAACCGAGCTGCAATCGTCTCGCTATGCGCCAACGCCAATCTCTTCGGCAACAACTCCCCAAAAATAATCGAGACCGCCGTAATGACTAATACCACCAGACCCAGTGCCAAAGGATGAGCAATCGCCGATGGCAGAGACAGGCTCTGCAACTTTAACGCCACCGGCTCCGCCAAAACCGCACCTCCCATCGCACCCGAGAAAATCGCAATCATTGTGATGGCCACACTTACCGTCGAAAGCAACGCACTAGGCGAGCAGGCTAACTCATACGCCGCCTTCGCCCCATGATCCCCTGCATCCGCCCTCTGCTTAAGCTTACTCCGCCTGCTCGAAACAACCGCCAGCTCCGCCATGGCAAATAGCCCATTAGCTAAAATCAGAATGCTTAATATAAATCCTTCCATAGTAGTTATTTATGCTATTAAAATACGTTTTGTTTCACGGCTAACTCGAAATCATAGGGCAAAATAGCCCCTTAGGAAAGCCCCCCGCCCTAGGACCAAAAGTGGGCCAGCCAATTCCAACACCCCATCACCGCCTTTGGCCCCCAAAGAAAAAGCGCCGCAAAAAATGCGGTGCAGGGTACCGCCGCCACATACCCCGCGATCAAAAATGCCCCGTCCTCTTCCAGCAAAGCCAACGAGATTAAAAGAATCGGTATCGCCGCCAGCAAATTACTAAAAGGAATCGGCAAAGGCAGAGCCAACAAAATCGCCAAAAAAGCCACCAACAAACCGTGACACCGATGCAACCAAGGGTTCCGACAAAGAAACGTCAAACGAGGATGAAGAACTTTCTCCGCTACAGAAGCCAACTTACGCAAGCCCTCCAGTAACCCTTGCGCCGTCTTCTCAGGAATCTCTCTCACCAGCAGCCATCGAGGCAACCAGGGACCTTGCGCAAAAGCAATCCGCAGTCCGCTGAAAATTAAAATTACTCCAAAAGGCGTAGACAACCCCGGCACTTGAATCGGAAAACAAAACGGCAAGGCCAGAATCGCCATAATCGCCGCATGCCCCTTCCCCTCTAACGCGTGGATCAACTGAGCAATCGAAAGCCCCTGCTGCTTCTGCGTTTTTTCTAAACGTAACACCACCGCAGAGATCGCTCCACCGCCCGAAAATCCAACCCCCGCCCGACTGGCTTTTCTCACAAGTTTCCAGAAGAAACCCGACCCAAAAGCTGTGTCAGATACAGACCGTAGCCAAGCAAGAGAGCTAATCCGATCGTACGGCGCCGCTTCTCGTCCGCCTTCATCATCGGTAACACCGCCAAGGTCGCGAGTAGCATTATCCCTAAATCAAACTGCCCAACCGTCGGCGCCAAGATCGGTCGGTAAAACGCCGCAAAACCCAGTACGCCCAAGCAGTTAAAAATACAGCCCCCGATGATAATCCCCCCAGCTAAATCCTTTTCTTTCCGAAGCAACGCCATGAACAGGGCTAATAATTTAGGTGCCGAAGCGACCAAAGGAATAAATGCCAGAGCCAGCGCAGGCTCCGATAAATGAATCATCTCTGCTCCCGAAACCGCCGCTTTCACCAGAAAACGAGCTCCGGCGATCAGCAAGATCACTCCTCCTGCCGCTTGCGCGATTTCCACACGCTTCGAAGGTCCAGCCGGCGGAAGATCTTTTTCGATTTCTCGGATAACCCTCGCATCCGCTTCCACCTCGGCAGAGAACCAGAGAAAGATGGTGTAACCGATCAAGCAGGCAATCAGAAGACAACCTTCAAATCGGCCCAGCCAACTGTTGCGCATCAAGAAGGCAGCCAAGGCAGCCCCTGCCACCATAATCGGTATATCCCCTTGAAAAAGTTGCGGTCTAAATCGTAAAGGTCGGGCCAAGGCGGAAATCCCCAGAATTACACCGAGGTTCACCAGCACCCCTCCCACCGCCGTCCCCGCCGCCAAATCCCCTTGCCCCTTATTCGCCGCCCACAGGCTGATAAAAAAGGCAGGCATGGAAACCCCAAACGCCACCACCGTGGAACCAATCACCATCGGATGAATCCCCAGCCTGCGCGCCAAACCAGATCCTCCATCTACCAGCAGACGGGTTCCATACCCTTGCAGTAGAATTCCTGCCAACAAGACAACCAGCACCTGCAGAGGATCACGCGTATTCAGCCCAATCTCCGAGGAAAAAATTGTCGCAGGGGTAAACATAGACAAACTCTTTCTTAGCCTGTTTCCCTCTTCAGGCCAAGATCGCCCACACCGCCATAAATAATAGTCCCGCCCCCACCCCCCTTATTGCCAGCACCCTCCACGGCAATCCCGCCTCCCGATTCCCCACCCACCCCCCCACAAACACCACCAACCCCACAGACCACAACCCCCGTAGCGCATAGACCACATTTACCCCAATCGGGTCCCCTGAAATCACAATCCCACTCAGCACCCCCAAGGCCTGAACTCCAATCAGCCCGACCCCCCAAACCAACCAACCCCGCCCCACCCCAGTCGCCAACCCACCCCATACCCACACCGGCAAAACAAAGACCGAAAGC
>CANIEM010000054.1 GCA_947466515.1 Verrucomicrobia subdivision 6 bacterium
CAAGGAAAGGTGGTGGGTGTATTGATGTTGGAGATCGATGAGGGGAAAGCGTGTTATGCGTTGCCGATTGAAGCAGCGTCCAAAGTAGCGGCGGACATTCAGAAGTATGGGGAACCGCGGCACGGGTGGATGGGGGTGGGGGTGATGCCGGATCGGAGTCGGCCTGAGCGTGGGGCTCCTGTATTTGTGGATCGTCTTTACAAGGGAACACCGGCGGAGAAGAGCGGGCTGAAGGCGGGAGATGAAGTGATTTCGATTGGAGACAAACCAGTGAGAGAACCTTCGGACGTGTTGGATGCGGCTTTCTTCTCGCAGGTGGGGGGTAAGGTGCCGGTGAAAGTGAAGCGGGACGGGAAAGAGCAGATTTTTACGATTACGGTTTCGGCACGACCTGATAGTTCAAGAATCGTGGAGCCTGCTCCACTTTTTCCGAATCCATCGGGTGGTCCTGCCAATCAGGGAATGCCGGTCAAAGCGAACCGCTAACTGTCACCGCCTTTTGTGCGGTTCCATTCTGTGGATAGGGCTTTTGGTGTAGGGTTTCGTTATGGAATTTAAAGATACCGCACTGATCTTGGCGGGGCATGGTTCCACCAAGAATGCTGATTCTAGTCGGTTTACGAGGGAGACGGCTCATCGTTTGCGGGAGAGAGGGATATTTGCGGAGGTACGGGCGGGATTTTGGAAGGAGGAACCATCTTTTGGTGATGCCTTGAGGGGTTTGCAGTCGAAGAGGGCTGTGGTGGTGCCTTGGTTTTTGGCGAAGGGATATTTCACGACCCAGATTCTTCCGCGTGAATTTGGAGAGACGATAGGGGTGGAGTGTCGGGTGACGGAGCCGATCGGATCAAGGCCAGAGATTTTAGAGCTTGTGGTGGGGAGAGCAGAAAAATTGTGTCGGATTAAAAAACATCAGCCGCGGGATGTTTGTGTTTTGGTAGCGAGTCATGGGACGGGGTTGCATGCAGGATCGAGGCGAGCGGCGGAGGATTTAGCGGTGGGGCTAAGTAAAAAGGGTTATCGAAGTGCACGAGCGGTTTTTCTGGAGGAGGAACCGAAGATCGCGGACTGGAGGGAAGTCGTGGCTGAGGATGGGCCAGTTGTGGTTTTGCCCCATTTTTTGGCGGGTGGATTGCACGGTTCGGAGGATGTGCCTGGGTTGTTGGGTTTGAGCTCGGGGGCGGAGGGGTGGTCGGAGGTGGGTGGTAGGGAAGTTGGATATGGAGCGGCTTTGGGCAGGCCTGACGAGATGGAGGATATGGTCATAAGATTGGCGAGTGCGATTTGAACACTTTGCCTCAATCTGGGTGGGTTGGTCAGATTCGGTGGAGGGTGGATGGGTTGGGGTTCGAGGTAAGGCACGAAAGTGATGGGGATAGTTCTGTGGATCTTCTGCGGAGAGTTCAGACTTTGATGGAGTTAGAGGAGGTGGTGAGGAGAGATGTGGATGGGAGATACCGACCGTTGCGTGGAGAGATGAATCTGGTGCACGGGTGGTTTTATAGGGCAAAGGATGGTGACGAATTGAGAGAGGTGCTGGAGGTAATCTATCCAGGGGCTGTGGGAAATTGGGAGGCGGAGCGTGAGGCAAGATTGGTTCAAGGCGATTGGAGGGGGGCGGCGAAGAGGCAGACGGGTCGGGTGCAGAAGTTAATAGAGAATGGGGAAAAATCGGTAGAAAGAGCCGAGAAAGAGCATTGTCAGGGGCGGTGTGGGAAGAGTCCGCTTTGGATGGGCAAAAAGTGCAGAGCGGAAGTAGGACGAATCCCGCTGGTCTGCGTCGAACCGTGTCCGATATTTTGGGATGCGGCGCTGGGGATTTAACTTCCCACAATTAACGGATACGACCAATCTGTTATTTGTGACGCGTAGAGCTGCTGGCAAGACGAATGGGCTACTTTTGGGCAGCATCATTGCTGGGGTTGCTGTTTTAACATTAGCGGGAGCTTGGTTTTTGGGTGGGTTTTCTGATTCGTTCCGGGGAATCGACAAGATTGATGCTGCAACCTATGCCGAGTCCGCTAGACCATTCCAGGGAGGCACTTACCAGTTTGAGGGGGTAGTTGATTCGGACTTAGGTTTTGAGAGAGGGGTTGGAAGATTAATTGCCTTCGAGGTTACCTCATCGAGCCGCCATCATTTTCTGCCTGTTTTGATACCAGAGAAGCTTAATAAAATAAATCCACAAAAAGGCCAGTCATACAGAGTAATGGTTAATGGTCGAAACTCAGGATTATTGGTCGTCGAGTCGATCGAAAAAATTTAGGTCGAGGATGATTTTAGTTTATTTAAACTCCCGTTGGCCTGTTACTTTCGCTCTGCTAATGCTTTTCTGTCTTGGCATTTTCTCGTCTTTATATTCTCAAGATTCAGGCAAAAGTGGTAGCGATCCGGGTGCGGGAAAAATTCAAGGGGAGGGAAGCCTGCCTAGGTTTCCTAACTTAAATACAGACCCTAAGAACCAAAATCTACTGGAACCGACAACTGGCCTTGATGGTTTTGTTTGGGACGGGAAAAAGTTCTCTATTTCCGATACACGACTTTTTATTGCTAAGTTCTCGGGATATTTAAATGAACCTCAGGAAGATATTGCGGAAGAAAAAGAGTATCAAGATATCCTACTTAAAATACTGGATACTCTTGATGTTTTTCGAGTTCGAGGCGCTAAAAAACCCCTATTAGAGGAGGTGCTTCCATTACTTCAGAAGGGCATGCGAAATCCGCGGGATGGAGGGCAATGCCGATCTATTTACAACGCAATTGGATCTGATGTCCACGGTCGTGACGACATTATCAATACAAAAGCTCGTCTCGCAGAACTGGCTAAGGATATTGAGAAGATTAAATGGAATATGCAGATCAGCGGCAATCCAAGCACGATGGAGGTTCAATCTAATCCCTTTGCTTTAAGTAAGGCGAAAATTGCAGTTGACCAGTACCAGACGAGCTTGGAGATGAAACTTGCTGAGATGCGGGCCTTGTCTGAACAGACGCAGAACAAGGTTTCTGACTCACGACTGGCTATTCAAAGGGTGATCGTGACTCTTTTTCTGGAAAGACGATTTGACCATGTGCTGTTGGCAACATCGATTTATCGGTTCTTGTATTCTGATGGCGCTGGAGAGTTGCGTATTGAGGACTCGATTATTTCAGCGGCGACAGAGTCAGCAAAAAAAATGAGGGCTCCCACAAGTTTCGACCATTCGGTGACGACGAATCGCTCCATGGGGTTTGGTTCGAATGGTGCCTATAGCAATTCCATTGTTGAGCAGAAGAATACCGAAAGTGGAATTCTATCAATGCTGCCTAGCATGAGTGAAGTACTGGATAAGCAAACGAGTCTTAAATTAGCTGTCATGGGAAATATACCTAAGGATATGTCGGAGTTGGAAAGTGTTGTTGGGGAGGTTATCGAGCAGACGAATCGCATGATGAAAGCGATCAAATCGCTAATGGCCCAAGGTGAGTATGAGTACGCATTGCAGCGACTTCAGGAGACATTCTTTCCTGGTGAGCATTTAAGCAGTCTTCGAACCTTTTCTTGGGAAGAAAGACAGCAGCTTTGGAAATATCTTCGAGCTAAAGAAAAGGTCTTGGCCTCTTCAGCTGGCAAAGATTATCTGGCTGCGCTACAGGCCATGAGTGAAGTTGAATCCGTCTCGAAAAGTAATCCCTTCGCCAAGGAGAAAGCTGAAATTGAAAACCTGAAAAAAGCTAGTGATATGTATATTGCTAAAGCTAAGGATGCTGCAACGCGGGGTGATTATGAATCGATGAACAAGGCCATCGAAGAGTCAGCCAAGATTTGGCCACAGAACCCTGAACTAGGAGCAATGACAAAGGAGAGGGACAAGGCAATCCAAGGTAAGGAGGAGTTGAGGAAACTGCTCCAGCAGAAAAACTATAGATATATAATGGATGAAAAAGCTAAGTTCTTGGCTCTGGCCTATGACGAACCAGCCTTGCTTGAGCAACTGAAAAATGTGCTGGCGAGCGAGGGTAAAGCGCTTACTTGGAAAGTTCAGATTGAGGAACTCCTGAAAAGGGGTGATCCTTGTGGAGCATGGGAAGAAGCGGAGAAGGGGATTGCCGGGCACCCTGAAAACACTGAGCTCATGAAACTTCGGTCTGATGCTGCGGTGAAATGTCCCGAATATGTGGATAAAATTGAAAGGGCCCGCTCTGCGGAATCCAAAGCTGACCCTGCAGCAGCCCTTGCATCGTATCTGGCGGCCCGCCAGATCTATCCTCAAAGTGCTTTGGCTCGTGATGGGATTGCCACTCTCTCAAAAAAGCTTTTAGCAAAATAGCTCTTCGTTTTGGTGTAGCTGAGTTAATGTCTGCGGAATTGAAAAACGGTTTCCATCTAGGGTCTTTGGGGCCACGAATGGCGGAGTTTTTCAAAGGAGGAGAAGTTAGGGGCGGCGAAGAGGCAGACGGGTCGGGTGCAGAAGTTGATCGAGAATGGGGAGGAATCGGTGCAAAAGGCGGAGAAGGAGCTTTGTCGGGTGCGGTGTGGGAAGAGTCCGCTTTGGGCGGGCAAAAAGTGCAGAGCGGAGGAGGGACGAATCCCACTGGTCTGTGTCGAGCCGTGTCCGATATTTTGGGATGCGGCGCTAGCCAGTGGCAGCTAACCGAAGAGGCCTTTTTTCTTAGGTTTGGCGAGGCCTACGCGGGTTGGATCTCGAGCGTTTTGTACCGCTTCTTCTGAGGTGATCAAACCAGCTTCCACCAGATCATCCAAACAGGCATCGATGGTGCGCATGCCATCGCGTCCGCCGATTTCCATAATTCCGACAATCTGTTCCATCCGACCCGTTCGAAGGCAGGCGGAGATCGCGGGGGAGGCGGTTAAAATTTCGGAAGCGAGTACGCGTCCTTGACCGTCTGCTTTGGGGAGAAGGCGCTGGGAGATAACCGCTTGCAGGCCGTTGCCGAGTTGGGCGCGGATTTGCGGTAGCATCTCTGCGCCGAACATTTCGAGAATACGGTCGAGAGCTTTGACTGGGTCGGAGGCGTGGAAAGTGGCGAGAACCAAGTGGCCTGTTTCAGCTGCTTGCAGTGCGATTTGGACCGATTCTTGGTCACGAAGTTCGGTCACGGCAATAACATCTGGGTCTTGGCGCAAGGCGTGGCGAAGACCGGAAGAAAAAGAACGGGTGTCTTTGCCAACTTCCCTTTGTTTAATCAGGGAGAGAGCGGGAGGAAAAACGTATTCGATTGGATCTTCGAGAACTACGATCACTCCTGAGCGTGTTCGGGAAATCTCTTCGATCATAGCTGCCATGGTGGTGGATTTGCCCGAGCCGGTTGCCCCTGTGATCAGAATGAGCCCTTCCTCGAGATCGCATAATTTCCGAACGATCGGGGGAAGGCCGAGATGCTCGAGGGATGGATTTCTTCGATTGATGAAGCGGAAGGCGGCTTCAACGGTACCGCGGGAAAAGTGGGCGTTCCCTCGGAGTCGCCCAATCCCCGCCACATCCATGGAGAAATCAAGATCCAGTTCGGATTCTAACTTGGCGCGTTGAGTTTCGGTGAGAACACTGAAGGTAATCTCGCGACATTGGCGGGGAGTCATTGGGGGGTGAGGAAGGGAGTGGATGACTCCTTCGACACGACAAGCGGGAGGCTGGCCTGCAGTAAAGTGAAGATCGGAAGCACCCCGCTGTTTCGCTTCTTCGAGAAGTTGAAGAATATTTAAATCGTCCATGGCTAGTCCTGTGCGACTTGGAAGGCTTGGCTGGAGATGCCCATGGCGGCTCGGCGGAATTCGTCGGCCATGGGGGCAGCTGCGAGGGCCTCTTCCATGGAGATGTGGCCGTCGCGAAAGGCTTGGACGAGAGATGTGGTCATGGATCGATTTTCTGGGGACTGAGAAATTTGCATAAAGTCTACCAGTTCGGTGCCCCCCCCGTTTCGGATCCATTGGCGCGTGGCAGCCTGATTTTCGAAATGTTCGGCCACGAGAAAGAGTTTTTTGGACAAGCCTCGAACGAGTTGTTGGGTGAAGACGCCGACAAGTTGAGCGGCGAGAAGAGCAGAGGCGTCCTCACGTTCGGCTGGGCTGAAGATACGGTGGAGTCGCTCGACGGCCTCGGCGGCGCTCCCGCTATGGACAGAGGCGAGGACGAGGTGACCGGTTTCTGCGGCTTGAAGGGCGGTGCTCGCGGAGACGGAATCTCTGATCTCACCTAAGAGAATGATGTCGGGACTTTGGCGGAGGGCGCGACGGAGGCCTTCGGCAAAGGAGGGGGTATCGGCTCCTACTTCTCTCTGGGTAAAGCGGCAGAGGTTTTCTTGAAAGAGATATTCGACAGGATCTTCAATCGTGATGATGTGGCGGGTAGCGGTTTGATTGAGCCATTCGAGGCCTGCGGCCAGCGTGGTGGATTTTCCGGTCCCAGTGGATCCGGTTACGAGAATGAGTCCCGAGGGGCGCAAGAACCACTTTTGTAGAAGTTCTGTGGGCAGGCCGAGTTCTTCCATGGTGGGAATGTGAGTTTTGATGTTACGGAGCACGGCACCGCGGACACCGAGTTGGCGATGGAGGTTCACGCGGAAGCGAAGGCCTGAGCGGGTGACTAAGGAGGCGTCATGATCCGTGGCATCGGGTTTGGCCCCACAGGCAGACCAGAGGTGGCCAAGAAGATCCTCGGTGGCTGCTTCGGTTTCTAAGGGGAGAAGTTGGTCGCCCAGACGAACGAAAGGAATTGCGCCCTCGCGCAGAAAAAGGTCGCTCGCTCCAGCCTGGAGGCAGGACTCGCAAAGTGATTCCAGAGCTTCCATACCTAAGGGAGGATGTTCCTAAATCGATTCCATTCCAAGCCCCGCGGAGGTGGCCGATGAGCCACGGATCCAATGGTCACCATAAGGTAGAACCGCTCGGCCCGCGGATGGTGGAGTTTTTTTCGAAAGGGGGGAAGTTAGGAGCGGCGAAGGGGTATGAACCGAGGCCTGGTCAGGCGACGATGGCGGGAAAGGTGGCGGAGGTTATTGAAGGGAAGAAGCATCTGGTGGTAGAGGCGGGGACGGGCACGGGGAAGAGTTTGGCTTACCTAGTGCCAGCGGCCTATGCGGCGGAGGAGTTGGGTAAAAAAGCGATCATCAGCACTTACACCATCCATCTGCAGGAGCAGTTATTTGGGAAGGACGTACCGATTGTGCAGTCGCTGGTGCCGTTTGAGTTTACCGCGGCTTTGCTTAAGGGAAGGCACAACTATCTTTGTCCGCATCGACTAAAGAAGGCGCAGCAGCATCAGGGTGATCTTTTTGTCACGGGACAAGCGGAGCAGCTGAGGGGATTAGTGGAGTGGGCGGGGAAGACGAAGGATGGAACACTATCGGATATTCATTTTCAGGTGGATGCGGCGGTGTGGGCTCAAGTAGCCAGTGAGGCGTTTGCCTGTACGCCGAGGCATTGTGGCGGTCCGACGGGCTGTTTTTATCAGAAGGCGCGGGCAAAAATTCTCGATGCCAGAGTGGTGATTCTAAACCACGCGCTACTTTTTGGGTTATTGGCGGGAGCGGAAGAGGCGGAGGATTCGCCGAGTGAGGGGTATCTATTTCCTAATGATTTTCTGGTTTTGGACGAAGCTCACGAGGTGGAGGATGTGGCGGCGAAGGCGTTGGGGTTGGAGGTTCGTCTGGGATCGCTGCGGTTTTTGCTTCAGAGACTGGTTCATCCGAGGACGAAAAAGGGGGTATTGGCGCGGATTGGAGATGGGAATGCAGTGAAAGCGACATTGGGAGTGTTGGGGATTTTAGAAGACTCGTTTGAAGAGATTCTGGAAAGTGCGGGGTTGAAGGGGCCAGGGCAGAAAAGGGTGAGGCAACCGCTGGGGGTGAAGAGCGAGTTGGGACCTCGGTTAATGGATGTAAGGGCCCAGCTATTGAAGTTGGCGGAGGATGCGGGGGATGGGGAGGAGCGGAGCGAGTTGAAAGACCATGCGAGGCGTTTGGAGGGGAGTGCCTTTGGGTTGGGAGAGTTTCTGAAAATGAGTCGGGAGGGGCACGCGTATTGGGTGGAGAGGAGAGTGGCGGAGGAGGGTCGGGCACAACGGGGGGAGATAAGTTTGCACGCATCGCCGGTAGAGGTGGCGGCAAGGTTGGAAGAGTTGGTTTTTCGGCCGAGTTGCACGACGGTGATGACAAGTGCGACGTTAGATGTGGGGAGAGGATTGGAGTTTTTTGCGAAGAGAGTGGGGGCGGTGGGGGCGGAGACGCTTTTAGTGGAATCACCGTTTGATTATGAGAGTCAGATGCGGGTTTATCTTCCGAAAGGAATGCCTGAACCATCGGAGGGAGCGAGGTTTCAGGAGGCGTTGGAGGGATGGATTCAGCGTTTTGTGGGGATGACGAAGGGAAAGGCATTTGTGCTGTTTACGAGTCGGGCGATGTTACGAAAAACGGCGGAGGGGATGGCGGGATGGTTTGAGGAGATGGGATGGAAGTTGCTGGTACAGGACAAGGGGAATTCGAGGACGCGGCTATTGAAGGAGTTTAAGGAGGATCGGGATAGCGTGCTTTTTGGAACGGACAGTTTTTGGCAGGGGGTGGATGTACCTGGAGAGGCGTTATCGAATGTGATTTTGACGCGGCTACCGTTTTCGGTGCCTGACGAACCGTTGTTTGAGGCGAGGTGCGAGAGAATTAAGGAGTTAGGTGGGGAACCGTTTCGGGATTTACAGTTGCCTGAGGCGATATTGAAATTTCGGCAAGGGGTGGGGAGATTAATTAGGAGTCGGGAAGATCGGGGTCAGATTGCGGTATTGGACGGAAGGATATTGAGTCGGCGCTATGGGAAAAGTTTTCTAAAGATCCTGCCTGAGTGCCCTGTGGAGATTGTGGGAGATGAGGGGGGAGATGTCTGATTTTTGATTTTGGATGTTGAATTTTTAATGGAAAGAGGAGATGCGAATCCAGTAGGGGCCGTAGGGCAGGGATAGGGAAGGTTAGGATTAGGTTGTAAGGAGGGAAGTAATCCCTTAAAAATTAACCTATGTATCGAGCGTTGTTTCTCGGTCTGGTCTTGAGTTCGGGAATGTTGTGGGCGGGGGCGCCGATGGATTTAGATTCTCCGTTTGTAAAAACGGCTTTGATTAAAAGTAGTGCAGGGGGTGTGGAGGGGCGGGAAATTACCAAGGTAAAAATTGTCGGAGATAAGATTGAGTTTGCCACCATAAAAGGCGGGATAGCCATTTTCAAAGCGGGCGACGTATTAGCCCTCCTGCCTAAAATTCCTGATTCTGGAACTGTCTACCAGCTAAAGGATGTGGATGAGGCCATTCGGTTTCTGGAGTCTTTGCCTGCAGAACTCAAACAGAGGCCAGAAGCTTCAACTGAGACTTTGCAAAAGTGGAAAGATCTAAAAAAACCTGCCGAGGAGGCGGATAAGAAACGAAAGCAGGAGGAGGCGGAGGCTGTCGCCCAAAAAGCAATCGAGGAGAAAAAAGCTGCTGAGGTGAAAGTTAAGGAGGAGCTTGATCGGTTGACTTCCTGGTTTAAAGAGGCTGGTGATTTTGAAAAGCCAAGAAACGAACAGGAGTTGGAGAAGTTAAGACTCGAAGGGCAGAGTTTCTTGCGAAATAAAACGGGAGATTCTGGGAAAGTTTATGATTCACTTGCCGTTCTTTCCCAAGTCTTACCAAAGGAGAAGGGAGGACCACTCCCCGAGCTAACAAAATTAAGTGAGGTGCAGGGCAAATTAGTGCCCGATGATCTCCTCGTGTGGGCCACTGCGGGGATATTGGTTGTCTCTTTTTTCGGATTGCTTATGGGATTTAGTTTTACGTCATCAGGGGTGACTCGTTTGCGTGAAGGAGCCGTCCTAGGTGGGGTTGTATTTGGTGGGCTTGGGTTAGGGATCTTGGGTGGTCTTGCAGTTATTTGGTGGCCTATTAGCGGCGGTGGAGAAAGGATTTCATTTGCAGTATCCCCGACGCTTGAAAAAACGTTAACTTTTGCGAAAAATAGCATTAAGTCGGTTTATTATTTGCCGAGCAGTGAATCCAAGGCTTCTGGATTGGAATTTGCTTCGTCTCTATTGGCGTCACTTCCCCCTTCGGATGAGTCCTCCGGAATGCTGAAAGGGAAATTAAAAGAGGGGACTCTTTGGATAAAGGCAGATAACTGGATATGGAAGCAACCTGTGACAGCCCTCGGAATACCAATCCCTGTAAGCTATATATTTGAAGGGAAGTTGCCCAAAGCATCGGGGTGGGCAGATGTTGCTATAGAAAAAGTCTCATTGGGTCGGCTCAGTCTTCCGGGATCTCTTGGATCTATTTTCTGTGAGGGCATGAAATCCACATTACAAAGTGGTTTAAGTAGTGGGGGTTTTGCATCGATTAAGGTGACCCAAAAGGAAGGCGGCCAGCTTCTGATCTCGACGCAAGCTTCTGGGACAAAGCCAAAGGTTGAGATCAAAGAGGAAGTGAAGGAGGAGGTGAGAGAGGAGGTGAAGGAAATTAGTGGGGAAGTTTATCAGAAGGAAATTACGGCCGAAGCTTTAGGAAAAATCTATAAAGAAGGGAAGCTGGATGCCTTCTTGGGGAAATTTGTACTGCTCGACGGTATCATAATAGAGATTTCAAGTGGTTCCGAAATTTCAGGCGGTTCTACCGCAAGTCCGGGACTTGGGGTTAATAGTGTGCAGGCTAAAATGAAAGAGGATGATTTCGATATATTTTACCTAAAAGGAGTCGCTAAAGTTAAGTGCTTTATTAAGTCGACAGAGACCTTTGCCAAAGACAATAACGGGGATATTTATTTAGGACCCAAAGCCAATACCATCCATGCAGAGCCACTAATTAAAAGTGGAATGAGAGTAAAATTTCAGACTGAAGGTCGTGTTCAAGGAGTGAATAAGTTTGGAGAAATTGAGGTCTACGGAATTAGGTTGGATTCTTCAGGAAACGTTAAGTGCTACGATCCGAATCAGTCTATAGTGTTTCCCCAGTTAGACGTTAAATTAGTTGGAGAGCCTGATTTCGACTTGGCGGCTAAGGCCTCCTCAGACTTGCCAGTGACGTACACCAGTAGTAAGCCGTCGGTGGCTTCGGTTAAAAGGAATCGTGTGACCATCCATGCCGCAGGAGTAACGAAGATAACCGCTGAGCAGGCAGGAGATGAAATTTGGTCGAGAGCGACTGCAACTCAGGTTTTAACCATCGACCCGGCCCCCCCAAAAAAGTAGCTAGTTAGGAAATTTGGTAATTTCAAAATTCGTTTTTACGTAGTCAGCGCGGCGATTTTGGTGTTTGAGGTAGTAGGCGTGTTCCCAGACGTCGATGCCGTAGATCAAGGTGGCGGATTCCATCAGTGGTGAGTCTTGGTTGGGGTAGGCCTTAATGAAAAGTTTTCCTTCTTTGTTTCGGGCGAACCAAGCCCAACCGCTGCCAAATACTCCCATGGCGGTTTTGGTCATCTCTTCTTTCCACTTTTCGTAGTTTCCAAATGTGTCGTCGATCTCCTTGGCTAGTTTGCCTTCAGGCTTTTTTCCGGGGTTCGACAGGGTTTTCCAAAGGTGGGAGTGATTGGCGTGGCCCCCAGCATTATTGCGGACGGTGGTACGAATATCCGCAGGAACGGCATCTAGGTTGGATAAAAGTTCCTCGAGAGACTTTTTCTGGAGGTCGGGATAGGGTGCGATGGCTTTGTTGAGATTGTTGACGTAGGCGGCGTGATGTTTGTCGTGGTGCAGGGTCATCGTCTCGGCATCGATATAGGGCTCAAGCGCATTGGGTGCGTAAGGAAGAGGGGGGAGGGTGAATGGCCCAGTAGCGGCAGTATCGGAAGGTTTTGTTGCGACTGGTTCTGCCATGGCAAAGCTCGAAAAAAACTTTCCAGTCATGGCTGAGCCGGCAAGGAGTTTGAGGAGGTTACGGCGGGAGAGGTTGGTCATAGGAGATGATGGTCGGTTGTGTGGTGAGGTGGCAAGGGGATCCCGCGCCCCGCGTTCACGTGACGTAGATGCGGACTTCAGATTGCTCACGCCAAGGCCGCAAAGGACGCTAACCCTCCTTCGCTCGGTCTCGGTAAACCTCGCTGAGCTTTGGAGGGCGCCCGCAGCGGGCGGGTGGGGAAGTTGGTTTTAAATTTGGAAGCTTAGGTAGTGGCGGCATCTCCGAGGCCGCCTCGATGGGCGAACAAAATTAAATATTCGCCCCCAAAGACCTGCCCCCACCCATTCTCAGGTCCGCGTCCCGCGGGGATGGATTTCCGCTTACGCGGGGGAATTCAGCGCTTGTTTACGTTCTTTTCCGTTTAGAAAAGAACTAGGACGACCGAGGATGGTCGTCCCTACCAGTGCTGTGGTTTGTGGTAGGGCCAATGGTCTCCATCGGCCGATAGAGCGATTTAGGTTTGAGCGGTTGAGTGTTTCAATCGGCTGACCGAGACGGTCAGCCCTACCGGTGGACGGGTTTGACGTTTGAGCGTAGGCGACCTCGGAGATGTCGCCGCTACCTTGGTTTTGTGTACTGTGGTTGCGGCCCCGACGCTGGTCGGGGTAGAGACGCGCTTACGCGTGGATGTTTAGAACTGGTTGAGGCGATCGAGGAGGGCGCGAAGTCTGCCGAGATTGCGACGATTGAAAGGGACGCAGAGGCGGGCGAGGGAGGCGAGTTCGGGTTCATTGGCTTCCTCGGGGTAGGGAGCACAGGTGGTGATGAGGGTCTCGGGGCGGAGGATATCGTGAAAATCTTCGTTGAGACGGACGAGAGCGCCTCCGGGGATTTGTCGATGGATGCGGATGAGCATGACGTCTCCGACATAGCGATAGGAGTGGAAGTTGTAGTAGAAGTTGACCACTTCACGGCGGGCGAATTCGAGATCGTCGGTAACCTTGAAGAGGGTGAAGTCCTCCTCGGAGATGAGGCCATCTCCGAGCAAGTGTTCGCGCATATATTTCTCGAAGGTTTTCCAGAAATTGCCGCGGGAGGCATCGACCATGATGAGAGGGATGATGTTGGTTTTCCCTGTTTGCATCAGAGTGAAAGATTCGAAGGCTTCGTCCATGGTGCCGAACCCGCCAGGGAAGAGGGCGATGGCATCGGAGTGTTTGACGAAGTTGAGTTTGCGAGTGAAGAAATATTTGAAGGTGAAAAGCTTGGTATCGCCGCGGATGGTTTCGTTGGGTTCCTGTTCGAAAGGGAGTTCGATGTTGAGGGCGAAGCCGTGTTTGCGTCCTGCGCCTGCTTGGGCGGCACCCATGATTCCTTCTCCCCCGCCGGTGATGACCATATAGCCAGCTTCCTGCATAAGTTGGCCGAAGCGGTGGGCCGCTTTATAGGTGGGTGATGTGGGTTGGGTACGGGCGGATCCGAAGACGGAGATTTTTTTGATACCGCGATAAGGGGCGAAGACTTGGTTGGCGTCCTTGATTTCGCGCATGACGCGTTTGAATTGTTTGAGGTCGCCTTGATTAGTGCCATCGGAGGCAAGGCCGACAATCATGGAGATCATCTCTTTAAATAGTTGCCGTTGACCAGAGATTCCCGCGGCTTCAATAAGTTGTTCTATGTTGTGATCCAATGGGTTAGACTTGTTTTCATGCTTCGCAATGACAGAGGAAGATTTCACTTATATAAGGGTGGCTGAGAGGATCGGCTATGGCAAATCTTTTGGAAGCACTTGGGTCGAGAGTGGTTGTGGGGGATGGGGCGGTGGCGGCCTATCTTTACGCGGAGGGGGTGTCTTTAGGGCGGAGTTTTGAAGGACTGAACTTAACGGAGCCTGATCGGGTGAGTGAAGCGCACCGTGCCTATCTTGAGGCGGGGGCGGAGCTGATCGCGACGAATAGTTTTGCGGCAGGTAAAGAGGCGCTGAAGCGGCATGGGTTGGAGGGTCAGGCGAACGAGATCAATTGGAAGGCGTCGAAGCTGGCCGCTCATGAGGTGGGTAAAAGTGGAGCTTGGGTAGCGGGTTGCATTGGGCCAAGCGGGTTGGCGAGGGAGGAGCGGAGTGGGTTAGGAGCGAAAGGGACGGAGGATCTTTTTCGGTCGCAGGCAGGGGCGCTGATCGATGGGGGGGCAGGTGCGATTCTTTTACAGGCGTTTGGGGATCCTGAGGAGTTGGAGATTGCGATCGGAGCGGTGCGGGAGTTGCACCATTTGCCAGTGATCGCTTTATTGTCGGCGGGCCGTGAGGGGACGTTACCAGGTGGAAAAAAATGGGAGGAGACGGCAGCGAAGCTGCGCCGAGCGGGGGCGGAGGTGGTGGGGGTGGCGCCAGCGTTTGGTCCGAGTGGGTGTGGCGGGTTGCTTCGAAGATTTTCCAGCGGAGGAGATAAGCTTCTGGCGGCTTATCCTGACGCGGGTCAGCCAGAATTCTCGGAAGGGCGTTATCTCTACGCCAATCACCCTGGCTATTTTGCGGAGCGAATGGCGGAACTACCCCCGCTGGGAGTTGGGTTAGTCGGAGGAGGTTCGGGGGTGAGCCCAGCCCATATTCGGGCACTGAAAGCTAAGCTAGTTGAGGTGAAGTTGGTCACCGCGCTGCGGGTGGCGGAGGAACCCAAACGGGAAGCAATTACGGTGGCTGAGCCTGAGGGGCAAAAAAAACAGAAGCGGGAAGAATCGATTTTGGATCGACTGAAGAAAGAGCGGATTGCGGTGGTGGAGTTGGATAGTCCAAGGGGTCTGGATATGGGACCCTTTTTGAAGGCTGCAGAGGAGTTGGTTCAAGCGGGAACGACGGCGTTGACGCTTGCGGATAACTCGCTGGCGATCTTGCGGGTGGCGAACACGGCGGCGGCGACCTTGTTGCGGGAAAAGTTGGGCACGACTTGTCTGATCCATCTGGCGTGCCGAGATAAGAATCTGCTCGGGTTACAAAGTGAGTTGATGGGTTTGGCGACGTTGGGGCATCGCCATGTTTTGGCGCTGACGGGAGATCCTTCGAAATTTGGGGATCATCCTGGAGCCACTTCGGTTTATGACGTGAACAGCCTGGGCTTGATTGATCTGATCCGGCAGATGAACGAGGGAAGAAACTCAGCGGGACGGGAAATTGGAACGGGCGCGGAGTTTGTCATTGGGGTGGCCTTTAATCCGAACTCACGCAATTTTGACGCTCAGGTGAAAAAGCTGGAGAGGAAGATGGAGCGTGGGGCTCATTTTGTCATGACACAGCCCGTGTATGAAAAGGGAATGGTACGAAAAATGAAAGAGGCCTTGGGTCCGCTGGGCATTCCCGTTTTGGTGGGGGTGATGCCTGTGGTGAATGCACGAAATGCGGACTTTCTACACCACGAAGTGCCAGGAATTTCGATTCCGGATGCGGTGAGAGAGAAGATTCGTTCCTTGCCTGAAGGTCCTGCGCAAGCGGAATACGGGCGGGAGGTGGCGGCGGAGTTGGCGCGGGAGGTGGCAGAGCATTTTCGTGGAATTTATCTGATCACGCCGATGGTACG
>CANIEM010000055.1 GCA_947466515.1 Verrucomicrobia subdivision 6 bacterium
CCACTATCCTATCCCTCTCCATGATCAAGCGGGACTACGCCACAGCGGGAAATTCAGTATTGGCCAACGGAACAACTTGGACCATTCTTCGCCATGCTTAAATCTATCGTCTCAACAAAAATCATCGCCCCACTTACCTTCTCTCTTCTTTTCGCTTTTGCCGCGCGCGCGGCGGAAACCAACACCCCCACCCCAAAGGAACCCACCGACATGAAACCCACCCTCGTTGAAGAAGATATCGTCACCCTAACCACACCCGATGGCGTCATTGTCATCAAACTCGATACCGTCAAATGCCCCAAACACTCAGAGAATTTTAAAAAGCTGGTTAAAGATGGATTTTACGACGGCACCACCTTCCACCGCGTCATCCCAGGATTCATGATTCAAGGGGGCGATCCAAAAAGTAAAAATGCCGACGATCGTGGCTCTCACGGCACTGGCGGCCCCGGATACACCATCCCCGCAGAAATTGGCAACAAGCACAAGCGGGGCACCGTCTCCGCCGCCCGCCTCGGCGATGAAGGCAATCCCAAACGTGATTCCAGCGGCAGTCAGTTCTTTATTTGCGTCACAGAAACCGCTTTCCTCGACGGTCAGTACTCCGCCTTCGGCGAAGTCATCGAAGGCATGGACGTAGCCGATAAGATCGTCGCCAAACCGCGGGACTCACGGGACAACCCCAAAACCCCTGTCACCATTCAGGCCAAACTCGGTCGCCCGAAAAACTAACCCTTTCGGACAACAAAAAACCCAGCCTCGTATTTATCGAGGCTGGGTTTTTATTTTTCGAAAAGTTACTTCTTATCGGAGGGGGTGACGTTGTTGGTGCTTTTCTTTTTTGCACCACTATCGTTGTCTCCACAGCTACCACAGCCTTCACCAGCCATAGTCGCGGACGCCAGACCAACTACCAACCCCAACACAGCAAGACGAATCATTGATTTAATCATGGTTAAAAGTTAGAAAGCATTCGCCATGAACGCAAGTCAGGTCGCGTTTATCTTTTTTAAGACATTACCCAACAAGGAGATCCCTGTGTCCTGACTCTTCTCGGGATGGAACTGGAAGCCCGCCACGCGACCTTTTCGCACTCCGCTCGGAAACCAACCCCCATATTCGGTTTCGCAAATCAACCAATCAGCAGGGGCAGATTCAGGACGATACGAATGCACATGATAAAAAAACCTATCTCCACCTTCAAACAACTCTTCCGACCCACTCTTCGGCTTTACCTCACTCCATCCGATCAGCGGGATTTTGATTCCCTTTCCAGAAAACTTCACCACCCGCCCTGGTAAAATACCTAGCCCCTTCACCCCAGGGGCCTCCTCTCCCCCTTCCCACAATAGCTGAAACCCCAAACAGATCCCCAGAAACGGCTGATCCGCTTTGACCCACTCCCGCAGCGGATCCCATAATTTTCTCTGCTTCAATCCCTCTACTGCATCCCCGAATGACCCCACCCCAGGCAAAACCACCGTCTCCTCTCCCCTCATCCCTACTCCACTCTCCACCCGCCTCACCTCAGCCCCAGTTTTCTCCAAAGCCCGCTCTACGCTACGGAGGTTCCCTCGCCCATAATCGATCATTGCGACTTTCATCCAGATCCCATCTTACCGAACCCAACCCCACCCTGTGAGGTTTTTTTTAACAACAAACAACTTCGCTACCTTAACCAAATTGTATTTCCCCCAGTCCAGCGATCACCTCCACCCCACATCGCACCAACCGATCCCGACTATTATGCCCACAGGGAATCAAAATACAGGCAACCCCCATAGCCTTGGCCACTTCCGCATCGTGGGTCGTATCCCCAATCAATACCGTCTCTTCAGGCGCCACATGTAACTTCTCCAGCATTCGCAATCCCTGAACCACTTTACCCTCCGCATAGTGATCCTCACTTCCCGCCACACTCAGAAAATGTTCCCGCACCCCAAAGTGGACGAGAAATTCCTCCAATGTCTGGTGCGAATAGGCCGAGAGCACCGCTTGAGAAACCTCCATCCCCCTTACTTGCCGTAACACATCAGAGGCTCCAATTTGCAGACGACACTCTTTTTTCCTTTTTTCGTACTCCACAATAAACTCAGTCCCCGCTTCTTCAAAGGTCTCCTTCTCCCAAGAAAAACCCACCCTCCGATAGTAACTTTCCACCGGAAAATCAAAGACCGCCTCGTACCGCTCCTCACTCATCTTCGCGAGTCCTCTATGTTCGAGTTGGCCATTCATGATCTCACGACATAACCAGGCATCATCCAACAAAGTCCCATTCCAATCCCAAATTACATGGCGATACCTCTTTAAATTCATCGCCGAAGGATAAACCCAACTTACCCCCTGCTTCACCCTCTTTCTGATTCCACTGCACCCTCCCGACTAGTTAAGATGCCTTCCATGGCCTTGGCCACTTCGCTCGCCCAATCCTCCTACCCCCTCGGCTTCCGCGGAAGGCGAAATCTTAACTGGATCTCCATCGGTTGCCTCTACGCCGCTTACTACATGTGCCGCTACAATTTTCGTTTCGCGGCACCAGGAATGATCGCCGAGTTTCACTTCACCACCTCTCAGATCACCGACATGCTCGCCATCTGGTCCCTAGCCTATGGCACTGGCCAACTGATCAATGGTCTACTTACCGACCGTATCGGTGGCCGTAAATCCCTCCTCATCGGCGCCGTCGGCACCATCGCCATCAATCTTCTCTTTGGCTTTGGTTCCCTCGCTGGAACCTTCACTACCTTCTCCATGATCTGGCTGCTCAACGGCTACCTCCAATCCTTCGGTTGCCCCGGCATGGTCAAAATCAACGCCGCTTGGTTCGCCCGCCAAGAACGCGGAACTTTCTCTGGAATCTTTGGCCTCATGATTCAGCTCGGCCAAGTCGCCATCAGCTTTCTCGCTCCCCTCATTCTCGCTGGATTCAGTTTCTTTGCCCTGACCGTTCCCGCAGGAGAATGGCGCTGGCTCTTCCGTATCCCCCCCCTCTTCACCGCCGCCGCCGCCCTGTTCATGTTCTTCGCCGCTCGCGAAACCCCTGAAGAAGCCGGCTATCCAGGCGCCATCAAGGACGAACTCGATAACTCTGATGGTGTCACCGTTTCTCTCCTCGAATCTTTCCGCACCATCTTTACCCATCCCCTCGTCTGGTTCTATGCCGCCGCTTACGCCTGCACCGGAGCCGTTCGCTCTAGTTCCGATCAAATCGCCATTCTTTATTTCCAAGATCAGATGGGTTTTGATATGAAAACCAATATTCCCGCCGCCGCTCGCCGCACTCTCGAACTCATGCCCCTCGCTGCTGTCGCAGGGTCTTTCCTCTCAGGTTGGATTTCCGATAAGGTTTTCAAAGGGCACCGCTCACCCGTCGCCATGGCACTCTACCTCGTCGAAGCCATCGTCATCGCTGTGGCCGCAATCATCCTCTTCTACGGCCAGGTCGGCCCCACCGCCTCTGGCATTATTCTCGGCTGCACGATTCTGATTCTTATCTCTCTCACCGCCAACTCCACCCACTCCATCGTCGGTTCCGCTGCCCCCATGGACATCGGCGGAAAAAAAATGGCAGGCTTCGCCGCTGGAGTGATCGACTCTTTTCAGTATTACGGCGCCGCCCTCTCCCTTGCACTCACCGGTCGAGTCCTCGAGATCACCAAAGCCCAGTACGGCTACACCTTCTGGTTCGTCATCATGTCCGCCTTCGGCATCTTCGGTGCCCTCGCCATGAACCACGTCCGCCGACTACAGAATTTTCACCGCGACCATCCCCAAGGCGATCCCCGTATTAAAAACTGCTAACTCTCAAATTTTGACCTCTGACCCCAGAAATTTGAAAATCGACCTCTGACCCTAATTTTACTTTTCTATCGGCTTTCCCGCCATCCACGCCAGTACCACTAACCCCACCCCCACACTAATCGCCGCATCCGCCACATTAAATGCTGGCCAACTCCACTTCCCGTAGTGAAAATCTAAAAAGTCTAAAACATATCCCAACCTAGCCCGATCGATTAGATTTCCAATCGCCCCACCTGCAATCAATCCCGCCACTCCCTGAATCCATCGCTTTTTCCAATCCCAACTTTGGGCAATCCAAGCAGCCAATAGTAGAATTCCACACGCTACTAGACCCGTCACGGCGTTGTTCCCCTGCCCCACTCCAAATGCCACTCCCGTATTATGAACCCGTGTCAGCGAAAATAGCCCCGGTAAAACCGGAATCTCCAACCCCAACTTCATCGTTCCCTCCACCCACAGCTTCGTGACCTGATCCAACCCGATCAACCCGCCTGCCACGGGAAGAAACCAACCCCCACCCCACTTCCCATCCCTCAACTTCCAGTCCCCTCCACAACCTCCTCGCAACGACCGCACAGTGTACTATGCGCCTCCTTTTGCCCCACCGATTCATCATATTTCCAGCACCGCTCACACTTCTTCCCCTCAGCAGGAAATACCGTCACCTCTACCTCACTCCCCCCCGCCACGATCTCCACCCCACTCACCAAGCACGCCTCTGATAGTAGGCTAACCTCATCCACCCCCATTCCCCCGCCCTTGACCTGGACCCGCGCCTCCAAACTCTTCCCCATCTTCTTTAATTTTCTCTGCTCCTCCAAAGCCTCATTGATCTTACCCCTCACCAGCAGAAGCTTCTCCCACTTCCCCTCCTCCTCCTGCGTCCAGTTCGGAGGCCAAATCACTTCTGGAAACTTCTCCAGATGCACCGAACTCCCTTTCGAACCTGGCCGACTTTGCCACGCTTCCTCCGCTGTAAAAACAAGAACCGGTGCCACCAACTTCACCAAGGCCTCCAATACATCTGCCATCGTGCTCTGGGCCGACCGCCGCTTCCGATCATTTTCCCCATCGCAATAAATTCTGTCCTTACAGGCGTCCACATAAAATGCACTTAGTTCCACAGAGCAAAACCGATTCAAAGCATGATACACCGCCGGAAAGTTGTAGCTTTCGTATGCCTCCCTCACTCCTTTCACTAAACCCGCAAGTTTCGCCAAAATATATCGGTCCAATGGCTCTCTCTGCTCTAATCCCACCCCATGCTCCTTAGGTTCGAAGCCAGCCAGATTTCCCAGCAGGATTCTTAAAGAATTCCTTACCAACCGATAACTATCTCCTACCCTTCCAAAGATCTCGGTCGAAAAAGGCACATCCTCCCTCGCGTCTTCACTCGCCACCCACAACCGCACCACATCCGCCCCATACTTCTCCACTAACTCCATCAGCGCAGGTGGTTTCCCCCGAGATTTCGACATCTTTTTCCCATCCACATCCACCACAAATCCATTCGTCAGCACCGCCTTGAACGGGGCCTTCCCCGTTAAAGCCACCGAAAGAAGTAAACTCGACTGAAACCAACCCCGATGCTGGTCGCTCCCTTCCAAATATAAATCAGCTGGAAACTTCACCCTTCCATCCAAGCCCACCGAGGCCCAACTCGATCCTGAATCCAGCCACACATCCAACGTCTCCCTCCCCCTCTTCCAATCGTCCGGCACCCCACAGATCTTCGCCACCTCTCCATCATTTCCCCCAAACCAAAACCCCGTCCCCTCCTTCTCCGCTCGATCCGCCACTTTGCGAATTACCTGCGCATCCAATACCGAACTCCCGTCCGGCTTGTAAAAGGCAGGAATCGGCAATCCCCACGAACGCTGGCGCGAAATACACCAGTCAGGCCTTGTTCCTAAGGCTCCCCTTATCCTGCTCTCCCCCCAACTCGGCACCCACTTGACCTGACCCACTGCCTCGAGGGCCTTATCCCGCAACGTGTCCATCCGAATAAACCATTGGCGCACCGACCGGAAAACAATCGGTGTTTTAGAGCGAGGGCAGTGCGGATAGCTGTGCCGAATCTTTTCCCGAGCCCACAATTTCCCCTTCTTCTCTAATAAATCCGCTACCTCGGGATTCGCTGCAAAAACATTCTTTCCCTCTAATTCACAAATCCCACACTCCGCCATCAACTTCCCCGCTTCGTTCACAGGAGAGAACGGCTCTAGTCCATGCTTCCGCCCCAAGACGTAATCCTCATGACCATGCCCAGGCGCGATGTGTACCAGCCCTGTTCCCGAGTCTGCCGTGACAAAATCCGCGACCAACACACACCCTTCCCTCGCCAGCAACGGATGCCGATAATTTCTCTTCTCCAATTCCAATCCTTTGACCTCCCTCAGCACCTCCAATTCACATCCCGCTACCTTACCCACCGCCTCCAATCGGCTCTTCGCCATCCACACCTTTCGCCCCTTCCCATCCTCAGCTAGTACATAGGTCATGCTCGGATGCACCGCCACCGCCAGATTGGCAGGCAACGTCCATGGAGTCGTCGTCCAAACGAGCAGGTCCTCATCCTTCGAATCCTTTAGCTCCAACCTCACGTAGACCGACTCATCCTCCCGCTCGGCATACTCCACCTCCGCTTCAGCCAAGGCAGTCCGACATCCCGTGCTCCAGTGCACTGGTCTCAACCCCTCGTACACCATTCCCTTTTCCACTAACTCAGCCAAAACCCTCAACTCCGCCGCTTCGTATTCCGGACTCATCGTCAAGTAGGGTCGATCCCAATCTCCAAAAACACCCAGACGCTGGAACTGCTCCTTTTGTCGTTGAATAAAATGCTTGGCCACCTCCTCACACTTGGTGCGGATGACCGCGGGATCGGCCCCGACCAACTTCTGTTCCGTCACCACTTTGTGCTCAATCGGAAGCCCGTGACAGTCCCAACCTGGCACAAATGGAGCATGAAATCCCATCATCGATCGACTCTTTAAAACAAGATCCTTCAGAACCATGTTCAGAGCGTGACCCACATGCGCATCCCCATTCGCAAAGGGAGGTCCGTCGTGCAAATAAAAATCAGGAGCCTCTCGGCGCGCTTTTATAATCGATTCGTAAACCTTATCTCTCGCCCAACTCTCTACCCACCCAGGTTCCCGTTTAGCCAAATCCGCCCGCATCGGGAAGTCGGTCTTAGGCAAGAGAACGGTCGCACTATAATCCATCCGTAAATTCTAGAAGAAATCTGCCTCACCTCCAAGCGACAAGCTTAGCCCATTCCGAGTCTGGTGCTCTCCACCTCCTCCGACCTTCCAAGGCAACCTTCGCGCACTTGTTCCCCTCAATCGCGCCCCAAAGACAAGTATTTATGATGAACTTAAAGCGGCGTAGCTAGCCCTGGGGTTACAGGTGTTTGGGGTTGCTGCAATGTCCTCGGTGGCTGAGTGTCAGGGGTACTGTTCCCACCCGCCGCGGTATCGGTACCCGCGGCGTCCGCTCCACCTCCCGCCGCCGTATTTGTATCACTCAATGACGATGGAGGTAACGAAGAAGCTACCATAGCTTTTGCACTGGCCTGTCGCGAATCGTTAGGCGCGGAATTTTCACTCACGTACAACGGCGTGGAATTCTGTCCACTTCCCGACTCCGCACCCGACGCAGTTGAAGCATCCCCAACGAACATATTATTGGATCCGAGAATCGCGTTTACCGATAAACCGGTCAACGCAGATAGCGCCAAAAGGGATGGACTTGTTTCAGTCAATCCGGCCGCAGCAGGACCTTGCAAAGAACCTAGATCGGTTTGAATATCTTCCGCCTGCAAATCTGCCACCGCTTGAATTTTCTCATTCCCAGGCATGGTAGATTCGAATTCCGAAAAAAGCGGGGAAATATCCCTTAAAGAATCCATATTCACCGCAATAACTTTGGGCGCCCCACCAGCCTTGTCTAACGTGGCCATCTGGCCTGATCGAATTTCAGTAATCGTACCATCCCGCGCAGTTACTTTTCCTGTGCCACTACCTTCTAGCACCATAAAGGAGAAGTTCCCCTGCGCATCCTTATTCGCCATAATTGTGGTGCCAGAGACCGCCCCCGTCACCCCACCGCCATCGACCATTACTCCACCATTCCCTGGAGGAACGTTCATGATCATCGATCCACTCTCAAGCTTGATGATCCGCTCCTTCGATTGAAAGCTGAACTGGGTATTTGCACCCAACCGGAGCACTGAAGCATCAGAAAAGTCCAACTGGGTGAAGGAGGCTGCGCCCGTATCTACCACGCTCTTCTCATCCACAGTTTCCTTCTCCTTTGCCATCGATTTAGTTGTGCCTTGGGTGTGCTCTACCTTGCTTTTCACCACAGCAAACGAACCTGATTTAAGTTCTTTCGCCGCCAGACAAGTCTGTGCGGTGGCTAGGGCCACTAGTATTCCAAGCGGGATTACATTAAATTTACTTTTCATAGTTTGGGTGTTCCTGTTGTTTTTGATGTGCTTTTTGCCTGAGCGACGCCTTGTGGATTGCGAACTTCTGCTTGGACCTTATCGCCTAAACCTTGGGCAATCGAGAGAAAAGCCCGCCCTTGGGAAGCATCCAAAACCGCTTTGGACTCCAAAAGCGTGCCTTCCGAAAATTTTCCTTTCATCTCTACCAATCGCACTTCGCTCCCAGGCTGGATCTCCGCAATCACCCCTGGAGCTGCCACAAATAGTACCCGCCCATCTCCTCCCGTTTTTACAACCTCTCCAACCTTCAAAATCATACTGCGCGTCACCGCTAAACCATTCGCATAGGTCACCTTGCCTTCCACCTTAAGAACTTTTCCCGTGGAACTCATCGGACTCGGCTCCCCTTTCACCCAAGGAGCAGCTTTTTTTACAAATTTTTCTACATCCGACTCCAAGTCGAGGGGTACAGGTAGATCAGCAATCCCCGAGGCCTTGGCAATCAATCCATGTAAATCAGGGCGAAGTTCCACCGCTTCCAACGCCACTTTTCGCGCCAGCTTTCGCTCGGCATCACACGCCGTCTGAATAATTTCCTCCACATCTGCGGCCGAGGCGGTCATCGCGTCCTCAACCATATCAATCAAGAGGGAGATTCGAGCATTCTCATCCACCTTCGCTAAAGTGGCCAGTTCAGGCGACCCTTCAGGAGTCTTCTTTCCTACTCTCTCCGCCGGCCACTGCATCATGCTTCCCGCCTTCACCTCCCCCACCATTGCTGCCCCAGCCTCCTCCACCAAGCGGATCCCACCTTTCGCCACAATTAGATTCACCTCGGCAGGCACAGATTTCGAAATTTGAAATAGGCCTTCCGAAGCTTGCACCACCATCCCATTGCCCACTCCCAGCACCGCCATCCTTGGAGCCGTTAATGGGGCGAGCACATCGGTCAGCAGAGTTCCCTGCACCAAGGTCACCTTCACATCCTTCAGCCCCACTTCCAGCGGGGCGATCGTAAACTGAGTGCCCGGCATCGCGGTGAGATAAATTCCTGGCCCGCTTTGAAATGAAACCGCATCCTTCGGTCCCACTTTAACCAATGCCCCAATCTGGATCGCCTCTCCGTCCAAAAGTTTTCTCTCAGGCAAAGCCGTATACGTCACCAAAGCATCCGAGCCACAATCCAATATCTTTCCTGGACGATTACTCCAACCACCCTTGCCTAAACCCGCCTTCCAAGCCGCCAACCTCTCTCGGAATCGTAAAAGACCTTTCGAGGGCCCAGCAGGAGCAGTCGCATCCGTCGCAAGTTCCTTCCCTGCCGCCGTGTCCAGATTTCCCAAATCCGCCATCAGAAAACGAGAACCCCCCGTCCGATCCATTTCAAACTTCGGCTTATTGTCCGCCCCAAACCGCACCAACACCGTTCCCTCAGGCTTTAAGCCCACCGAAAGGCCAAAAGCCTCAATCTCCATTTCTGAAAGCGGGGACTTGGCCTCCCGCAAGGTCACTTCAGGCAGACCATCAGCATTTTTAATAAAGGAAATATTCAAACTCGCTTTGCCCGAGGTCACTGTCTCGCCCTTCGCCCCCTCGGTTACATCAGTAATCTTCACCGCCTTACTGTCCATTATCTCTAAACAAGGAAATTTTTGGTTGTAACGAATTTTAAAATCAGGAGCCCCCTCGAGAGTCCATGAACCCAAGAAAATAAGGCAACTTAATGAGAATCTAAATGCGCGGTTCACTAGGTTTAACTTAAGCACCATTCGCCCACTTTTCAAGGGGGCGCTTGAAAATACCGAAAATGTACTTTTTATCATCATAATTAATAGTTTAGACCGCAAATAACCACCTTTGTTCATTCTATCTTTAATTGATAGTTAAATACTTACACATAGTACATCGCCCGCCGCCTGCCCGACACAATAAGGACGGCAACCAACCCATGCGCCCGCCTCCTCAAAGATAATCTCTATCCACCACTTGCCCCTCCCTCCGATCAAGGCATTGTCTTGCGATGTCCAAAATATCTGCTCCTGACCTCACCCGCCAACCTCCCCGTAGCCCTCGCGTCCGCCTTGGCGGCTATGCGCTCCTCCCCCGCATCCTCGACAAATGTCGCGCCACTCTCACCAGAAAAAACGGCGACTACAACTACAACTGCCCGCTCGATCAGTACTTTTTAAAATTTGCAGGCTTAAATCCCATCGCCCTCAAAAAACAGGTCGCTCGTGGCTCGGGCGATGGAGAAATTCTCCGCTGGATCGAAAAAAATCAGAAACATCCCCGTAGCGGCCAGGAAATCGAAGCTTGGTCCAACTACATGAACCAACGCGTCCCCGCCTCCATCGACCAACGCGAACGGATGAATAGCTACCAAAAGGCCTCCAACTCACAACGGGAAGACATCTCCACATGGTTCGATGTCCTCGATCTCGACGACTTCTCCTCCTTCGGTGGCCCTGCTTAAAATCTAGCCCTCCATGATTGCACCCGCTCGCCCCCCAGCCATCGTCATCGGTTCAGGCTTCGGCGGACTCGCCTCCGCCATTCGCCTCCAAGCCCGCGGCTACGATGTCACCCTCCTCGAAGCCCTCGAACAACCCGGCGGTCGCGCCTCCGTCTTCCGCGACAAAGGATTCACTTACGACGCCGGTCCCACCATCCTCACCGCTCCCTTTCTCCTCGACGAACTCTTCGCCCTCGCAGGAAAAAAAACCTCCGACTACGTCCAAATCGTCCCTTGCAAACCCTTCTACCGAATCGCTTGGCACGATGGCCAATCGTTCGAATACACCGGCAACCAAGCGGAAATGGAAGCCCAAGTCCGCCACCATTTTCCCAACGATCTCGAGGGCTACCGCAGCTTCGTCGGCGAAACTCACGCCATTTTTCAAAAAGCCTTCGTCGAACTTGCCGACCAACCTTTCTCAAGTTTCACCGACATGCTCCGCGTCGCCCCCGACCTCATCCGCCTCCGCTCCGACCGCTCCGTCTGGCAGATGGCCTCTCGCCACGTTCAATCGCAACGCCTCCGCGAAGTCCTCTCCTTCCATCCCCTCCTCGTCGGAGGCAATCCGTTCCAATCCTCCTCCATCTACGCCATGATCCACTACCTCGAGCGGGAATGGGGCGTCCACTTTGCCATGGGGGGCACGGGCGCCCTCGTCCAGGCCCTCGTCAAACTATTGCAAGATCTGGGTGGAAAACTCCGCCTCAACTCTCCCGTCGACGAACTCCTCGTCGAAAACGGCACCGCCATCGGTGTCCGCCTCCGCTCTGGCAAAACTCTTCACGCCAAGGTCGTTGTCTCCAACGCCGATGTAGCCAATTTCTATCGTAAAAAAGTTTCCCCCACCGCTCGCCGCAAATGGACCGATCGAAAATTAGAAAAAATGCGCTACAGCATGTCCCTCTTTCTAATCTATTTCGGTACCAACCGCACCTACCCCGATCTCGCCCACCACACCATCTGGCTCGGACCCCGCTACCGTGGCCTCCTCGATGACATTTTTAAAAATCGTATCCTCGCGGAAGACTTCTCCCTCTACCTCCACGCCCCCACTCGCACCGATCCCTCTCTCGCACCCCCAGGCCACGAGTGCTTCTACGTCCTCTCCCCTGTACCTCACCTCGGTTCCCCCGGCGACAAAATCGACTGGGAAAAGGAAAAAGAGAGTTACGCCGATCGTATTCTTACCGCCTTAGAAAAAACCATCGTCCCCGACCTGCGCAAACACCTCGTCAGTAAACTTATCTTCACCCCTCGAGATTTTGAATCTCGGCTCGATGCCTACCATGGCTCCGCCTTCCAACTCGAACCCATCCTCACCCAAAGTGCCTGGTTCCGCCCCCACAACGTCTCCGAAGATGTCCGCGGACTCTACCTTTGCGGCGCAGGTACCCACCCTGGCGCAGGGGTTCCCGGGGTCCTCTCCTCCGCCAAACTCCTCGACCGAGTCATCCCCAACCCCACTCCCCAGAAGTAAGATGTACCCATTCTGCAATCCAGCCACTTGCATCCCCCCTCATTCATGGCACTTTCAATAATCCCTATATGATTTGTCGGACTTCACATGAGAAACACTCGGGCAGGCAATTTCAAAGCTTCCTCAAGCCTTATCTTAAAACGAAAAAACATCAGGTAATGCCCTCCTCAGCAAAGTGTCGCTCCGCCAAACTCTCCGAAGCTGTCGTTCTCCCCACCTCAGACGTCACCCACCTCTTCAACCACGAAGCCATGCTCGCAGTTAGCCACGCCATCGAAGACGTTGCTCTCGATACTGCCGAAGGGGAACTCATCTCTACCTTCCAAAATTTCGATAATTTCACCCCACAACGCGAACGCTACTCCGCTCTGGCCTCAAACCTTGATACCGTCCGAGTCTGGGCCGAAGGCACCCCCCCCACCCACTCCCGTCAAATCGACTTCGTGCCCATCTTTCATCCAACCATTGCCCGCTACTGGGTCGTGCTTTTCGATAGCCCAGACATTCACGCCATCCTCTTTTGTAAACAGTCCAATCAAACAACTGAGTTCAACCAGAAAATCTTCTCCGGATTTTACAGCTTCAACCCCTTCCTCGTCCGCTGCATCCGACGGCGCTTCGGCCTGCTCGCCTGCGGCGTCGACGGCGTCGTCAAGCAGTTCGAACGCCACCACTCTCCCACCCACCCCGATGCAGACTCCCTCAGCGACTTCGATTCCCTCCTCAGCGCTAGCGCCTAACCGATTCAGCCTACTTACATCCCCCGCGCGAATTTCCCTTCTCCAATCCAAACTCAAAGACTACTAATCGCGGAGCCTTCGACCCCTCCCCCGACCAACCGAAAGACCGGCTCCACCCCCTTCCTTAACTCCAGCCAAGCAAACGATCTCGGAGCTCCTTTATTCGCTAAACCTGCAGAGCCAGGATTCAAAAACCGCACCCCCTCCACCTCCTGATCCCTCGGTACATGGGTGTGTCCGTGCAAAAGAAACTTCACCCCAAGAGGCGCTGACCTCGGCGGAATATGGCAAAGATGAAACCGATGCCCCAATCGCTCCAAATCTAAACTCATCGGCCACGCGGAATTCGCATCCTGATTTCCCCGCACCACCAAGGCAGGAGGTCCGACCCGTTCCACCACTTGCCATGTCCCCTCGTCGCAAACATCACCCAAATGCCAAATCTCATCCGCCCCCACAATCCCCTCCATCAAAAAAGTCGGCAATCGACCGTGCGTATCCGCGATCAACGCAATCCGCAAAGTTAAACCCACCTCAACCAGCCCGCTGTGCCCAGAGAATTGAGGAAATTTTACCCGGGAATTTCTGAGCCGACCACTCCACCCCGCCGACAAAGAGCACCGTAAAAAGTAGATCCGAAATCACCGAAGCTCGTAAGAAAGTCCAGGTCGGCGGATATCCCGGCAAACCTGTGGTCAAAGCCTGAATCCACCCCGCCAAACTCTTGTCGTAGGCCAGCAAGCCCCACCACGCCGCCGTGTTCGTCACAAAATAGAAGAGGAAAGAAGCCCCTAACGATCCCCCCAGCCACAACCAACCCGAAGGCCGCCGAGCCAACTGCACCCCCATCGCACTGATCAGCAGATAAGCCCCACCTGCCGCCAAGGTAGTCCCTGTCACTCCCTCCACCCCATAATGCAGATTTAAAAAAATATCGGAAATCAGCAACGCCAAAAGCGGACCCGCCCAACTCCACGGACGAGGAAGATAGAGCGATCCACAAAGAGCTAAAGCCGCCAACGGCGCAAAATTCTCTGGTCCACCAACCCACGGTCGAAGGCACCGAAAAAGCGTCGCCCCCACCAAAAGAAGAATAGCCCAAACCATTTCCAACTATGACCCCACCAAAGAATTTTGGCAAACCCGCGGGTCCACCCTTGACCCGGACCCGCTCCCTCTCCACCATTTCTTCTTATGGGAAAACCTTACAACGCCATTTTAAAGAAGCGCCGCCGTTTGCGTTATCTAAAACGCAAAAAGATTAAAGCTAAGGCCGCCACCAAGACTCCCAAGCCTGCCGCGGGATGAATCCCGTTGCGCGGCCCTCCCCGGACCCCGCACCTCGCTACCTTCTCGTCGACGGACATAGCGTCCTCCACGCTTGGCCCGAACTTCGGTCTCAGCACGACTCCCGCCCCATATCCGCACGCCAAGAACTTATCCGCCTCCTCTCCACTCTCCACGATTCAGGACGCTGGCGCGTAACCCTCGTTTTTGATGGCCAAGCTGGTGGCAAAGAAGAAACCCAACGCGGATCCCTCGCCATCCTCTACGCCTCCGCTGGCCAAACCGCAGACAGCATCATCGAGCGAATCGCCCAAGCCTACGCTACCCAAGGAGAAATCGGCGTGGTCACCGCCGACCACGCGGAAATGACCGCAGTAGAATCCCTCGGCGCCTTTGGTTTCTCGCCCGACTGGCTTCGCGACGAATTACGCGCTGCCAGCCAAGAACTATCCGAATCCATCACCCAGTACCGAAAAAAGAAATTCACATGAATTCGCAGTCTCGCCAATAACTCAACAACAAAGCAGACAAATCGCCTTGGGAAATCGTCCGGAGAGACGAATGTCAACTCCAGCGACCTATATGACTATTGCAGGAAAACTTAGCTTAGGGGGATCAGTCGGCCTTTCCCTCGCCACTGCCGCCTTGGCCTTCATGGTCATGACCAAAAAAACTCAGTTTGCCAACCAACTCCACGCGGTGGAAACCAGCCTAACCAGTGGCAAATTCACCGCCCTCGGCTTGCCCTACACTGGTAACTTTATGGAAAACGAGGCGGAACCCGCCGCCACCGTCTCCTCTGCTGGCGAAAAATGGGGACTGACCAGCGAAGACCTCAAACTGACTAAGGCCTCCGAAGAAAAAACCAAAGGGGAGTTGACCGAAGCCCAAGCCAAAAATCAGGAACTCAGCCTCACCGCAGATAAACTGACCAAAGATCTCACCACCACCAAGACGGACTTGGAATCGACCAACTCCAAACTCACCCTTACCTCAGCCCAACTCCAGTCTTATACCGATGAGCTCAAAGGCAAAAAACCCGC
>CANIEM010000056.1 GCA_947466515.1 Verrucomicrobia subdivision 6 bacterium
GCCGTCTCAACGAAGTTATTTTGAACCATCTTTTTAGTATCTTGGGCGGATGCTTCTGGTGCGCTGTCCGCTAGGGACAAGCTGGCCACGGCCGCAAGCATGCCAAGAAGGGCTGTAATATTCTTGATCATTTTATTTATTATCTCCTTAGGTTTGTTTGTTTTCACGAGGTACCGTGATTGTTGAAACAATGCCGTAGCATCCGCTTATTAGCCATTACTATTAATTAGTATTTATTTGTCCACCACACTTACGGGGACTAGACCAAGTTTCGCAAACGAATCAGCCCCAGAAAAACCAGTCCCATCGATGCTCCCACCGTCCAATCACCCCATCGAGTGTAAAATGTTGGGGGTGAATCGCTCAACTCTAGCTCCCCTAAAATAAATCCAGGCTCTCGATACGATTTTAGTTCAGGATCCCACACCTCCGATAAGATAACCCCCCTTGGATTAATCAACGCGGTCACCCCATCGTTCGTTGCCCGCAAAAGTGGTAACCGAGTTTCAATTGCCCGAAATCGAGCGTTATCTAGATGCTGCTCCGCACCCGAGGATGAACCAAACCAAGCATCGTTGGTTAGATTAACCAGAAGATGCGGATTTTCCTGCGCGGATCTGCGAACGCCTCTTGCCACGGAATCCTCAAAACAGATCAGCGGGGCCAATCGAATCCCGCTCGGTTCCAGCTCAAGAATTCGTGCGGAGCTTCCCGCAGTTAGATCCCCTCCAGGCGGAACTAGTTTACGCATCCATGGAAATATTTTAACCAGCGGCACATATTCGCCCATGATCACCAGATGGGTTTTATCATAGACCCTCGGCGCCTTCCCTTCGGGACCCGTGAAAAGCACCGCGGAGTTAAATGTTTCTGTCCCGCGAACGTCAAGGGAACCAGTCAACAAAGAGCGCGCCCCCAATCTTCTCGCCCTCTGCACCGCTTGCTGGAAAGCAGGTTCTTCCCTCCACCCTGTTCCTGCCAAGCTCTCAGGCCAAACCAGTAGATCAATCGGACCATTTCCCACCAACGCAATCTCCGACCAGCGAGCAAGCTCCCCAGCCACCTTCTCAATCTTGGCCGACCGCCACGGATCTTGAGGCACCGCAGGTTGGATTGCAGCGTAGGTCAAGGTGTGAACCCCTGGAGGGAGCGGACGCAGTATTGTCCTCGCCCCGTAGACCATCGTCATACCCAGAACGAAAACTCCCGCTGTAAAATCCCAACGAGGTTTCCATTTTTGGGTTCCGCGGATTTCTAGTTCAAAGCGGCGAGCCGTTAAGGTCAGCGTAAGCCCTCCAAAAGCCACCACCCACGAAACTAAGGGAACTCCCCCTAGATCGGCGATTTGGGCCAAGAGGAGGAGATTCCCCTGCGATACTCCAAGCCCGTTCCAGCCAAACCCGCTAAAAACAATCCCTCGAAGCCACTCGGTCAAAACCCAAGCCGAGGCTCCTAAGACTACCTGCCAGATATTCCCTACACTGCTCATCCGCTCGGGATCAGCGCCAGAGAATCTCACCCAAAGCAAAAACCAGAGAGCGGGATAGATCGCCATGTACAAACAAAGCAGGATCCAACCCGCCGTCGTTACCGTGATCAGCCAACTAAAGGTAGTTAGAAAGTGTGTTGCACCAGCAAACCAACCCAAAAACAGCGCTTCCCGTATCGAAGGCTTTGTTTTTTGACCGTAGTAGGCCAAAGGAATCAAGGCCAACCAGCCTGCCAAGGGCTGATGGAAAGGGGCAAACCCAAGAGTTAGCCCTAGCCCAGTCAGCCCTGCACAAAACCAGCCCGTCATAGGAATTCCTAACATACTCTTTTTTCGTTCCTGCAGGGTCCCGAGTCAACGTCGCCGAGACTTGTCGGCCAAGGTTTCCTGCTGTTACCTCAAGGGGTGATCTCCAAGCGAATCCGTGAACTCCTCTGGAATTTCTTCCTCCTCTGGGCAGGTATCGGGCTACTCGCAGTGACTTTTCGTCTCACCCCCGCTTGGACCGAAACTCTCCCCCTCCCAGAGACGCTTCGTACCTTTATTACCCTTTGCCTGCGCTATGGAGATTTTATTTCCATGCTTCTAGCCGCCAGCCACATCTATTTCTCCACCGTAGATCGCCTCGGTCTGCGTAAGGCGCGCATTTGTGCCGCGGTCATTCTAGGTTCCTCTGCTCTTCTCGAAACGGTGGGCACCTTAAGTGGCATTCCCTTTGGATCCTACCAGTACACCGATGCCTTCGGACCGCGGATGGGCGGGGTTCTTCCCCTCGCCATTCCCCTCGCTTGGTTTTCCGTAGTCGCGGGTGCCAACCTCAGCTTGAGCCAGTACTGGCTTGGGGGTTCCCGCGCGCCTATCGCAATTGCCACAGGCGCTTTTTCCATGCTCTTTGATTTCTTAATGGAACCGTTCGCCTACGCCATTCGTGGATACTGGCACTGGGCGGGGAGTATCGTTCCACCCCAGAACTACTTCTCCTGGTTTATTTTTAGCTCCATGTTGGCTTGGATCACACCAATCTATGCCGAGCCCGCTCCCAAAGCTGACCCTCGACCCGCCATCACTCTGGCCCTCATGACTGGCATCTTCATCGCTGCCCGTATCGCTCACGGCATCTAAGGAATCCTGAGCGGCGCATCCGCTCCCTCGGCTAACTCCAGTAACTTCGCAGAACCACACGCGTCCCACGGACCAACTTCTGCCCGATCGAAAGAGAGTGCCTCTTATGAAAAACGTCATAGCCCGAGACCTCAATCGGATCGAGAATTCCCGCGTAGAGTTCTCTCATCAACCATGTCGATAACCGACCTCCGCCCTCAGGCAACATTGCAATTCCAGGTTCCGCTAAACGATACTGCTCCCGAGCCCTCGCCACTTGAAATCGCATGAACTCCGCCCACCTGCCCGAAGGACGACCCGCCAATAAATCCTCTGTACGAACCCCATACTCCTCCCTCTCTTCGGCGGGCAGATAGACTCTACCCGCTCGGGCATCTTCCGCCACGTCTCGCAAAATATTCGTCAGCTGCATTCCTCTCCCCAAATCGACCGCCCGCGGTTCCGCTTCCTCCTTCTCCGATCCAAAAACCCGCATCATCATCAATCCAACTGTTCCGGCCACGCGATAACAGTAGAGATCCAACTCCTTCCATGTCTGTAGATCGACTAGCCCTGCATCCCCAGCCACACCCACTGCCAAATCCTCAAACCACCGCCGCTGAATCTTTTTTCGCTCAAGGGTATTGCGGAACGCAGGCATCCACTCCTCCCCCGCTTTGGCGCCACCATCCCCAAAAGCTCGCCCTAAAATCTCGCCCGCAACTTCAGGGTGGACCACCTCTCCCCGCGCCGCCGCTCCGTCGACCGCATCATCCACCGACCGACAGCAGGCATAGACCGCATAAGCATCGCGCCGCACCTCAGCCGACAAAACGTGCGAGGAAAAATAAAAAGTCCGGGCGTGTTCTCGGGTGATGGCTTGCGCCGCGCGATAAGATACCAAGAGGGAAGGCAACAAGGAGTGCCCCCACCGACTAGCCACCTAACCGGACCGACTGTCGAATCCAACCAATCGCCTGAGCAATCGATTCCTGCTCCCCCAGCGTAAGATGGGATTGGGCCAAGTGCTGATTGGCTTCTTGGAAAAGAGTGGCACAACGTTCTTGCATCGCCTGAATCGCTCCCGATTTGCGAAGCAGATCTTGAACTTTTGAAATTGACGATTCGTTTCTCGTAGAAGCCTGTAGGCACATTTGCAAGAAGGACCGGTCCACCTCCCCCAAACGATCGTAGGCTTCCCGAATCAGGAGAGTCTTTTTACCTTCGAGCAAATCCGTCGGCAGAAGCGCATCTTTGCTATCGAAATGGGAAAATTCCAAAAGGTCGTTCTGAATTTGGAAGGCGAGCCCCAGTGGCTCCATAACCCGTGCCAAGTCTTCAGCTTTTTCTGCTGAAGCCCCCGCCAAAATGGCTCCCATCACACAAGGAGCCTCGAAAGTGTATCGGGTGGTTTTTAAAAGGTAAGTCCGCTCAATATCCTCACGACTGACCCGCCCGATATCCCGCGATCCAAGCAGGATATCGAAGATCTCTCCCACACCCGTGTCGGTAACGTAGGAGAGGAGCTTCCCCAGAGCCTTCTGACGGGGTTCTGCCGCAAAGGAGCTTTGCTGGAGAACCTCCACCGACAAAGCGAAAAGAAGGTCTCCCACTACCAGAGCCACCCCTTGCCCCGTTCTTTCCGCATTACTCAAACGACCCTGACGCTGTTCGACCAGCTTATGGAAAGTGGGCAGTCCACGACGCTTCTCCGATCGATCAATCAAATCATCATGCACCAGAACAAAAGCGTGCAAGAGCTCCAAAGAAAGTGCCGCTTGCACCAGTGACTTATCATCCAGTCCCTTTGTCCCACCCAAAGCACGGTAGGTCAGAAGAAAAAGTAGAGGACGAATTCTTTTACCTTTGCGTCCAACAAACTCGCACATATCGAAAAATATCGGTTCAAAGAGATCTCCGTACTCGTAACGCTCTTTTTGACGATAAAAAAAGGACTGAATCTCCTGCTCGAGAAGGCTTGGTAGGCGCTCTAGCTCGGTCGGCAGAGGGGACGAGTTCATAGGAAACATTAGAAGAACTTGGGGGGCAAACGCCAATCGGAAAAAAGTAAGTTATTCAGATGGTATATTCGCTGCCTTGGGGGCGCTCCGCTTTGGGGATAATCTTCAGCGCGGCATGCTCTGCAAAGACGAGGTGGTGAGGTGGAACACTTTTCGCCAAAAAGACACCGCCGCCAATCGTGCTCCCTTCTCCCACCACCGTTTCCCCGCCCAAAATAGTCGCGCCTGGATAAATTGTCACGCGATCCTCAATCGTCGGATGCCTTTTACGTCCTCGCAACGATTGCGCTCCCGTTACCGAGCGAGCTCCCAGAGTCACCCCGTGATAAATCCTCACTTCCCTCCCAATTTCGGTTGTTTCGCCAATGACCACACCCGTTCCGTGATCAATGAAAAAAGAGGCTCCAAGGATAGCCCCTGGATGGATATCGATTCCCGTCCGACTGTGAGCCCACTCTGTCATCATTCGAGGAAAGAGGGGTACCCCGAGCAGATGAAGTTCATGGGCCATTCTCTGCACCGCAATCGCCTCAATCCCAGGATAGGCTAGAAGAATTTCCTCCACATTGTGCGCCGCTGGATCGCCCGCCATTACCGCCTCAACGTCGGTTTTGAGGATCGCCCGCACCGCGGGGAGTCGCTCCAAAAAGGAGCGGACCTTTGCATGGGCGGGCTCCCCAAGAGCAGACTTGTTCGGAAGGCACTTGTTTACTTCACGTTCCAACGATTTTTCTAACGAACCAAGAAGAACAGTGATGGCGGGTCCCAGCTCTTTCCCTTCCAGACGATCCCCCTCGTAAAATCCAGGAAAAAGAAGATGGAGCAGATCTTCTGTAATCGCCGCCACCGCCGCCTTCGAAGGAAGCTGAGTTCCGCCCAAATGATTGATCGCCGCCAGCTCGGCATAGGATCGGACCATTTCCGCGGCGAGAGGATGATGAGCACTCATTCAGCTATCCTATGGGAAAGTTGGCTTGGGGGCAACTTGGGCCAACGCCGTTTTTGTTGGGCGGGAAAGCCTTCCGATGGCTCAATAGACACATGCCATCCGAAGTTTTCACCCCCGAGACCCTTCCTCCCACCCACCCAAGCAAAATCCGATATGGGGTCATTGGTTGCCCCATTGCGCACTCCCTCTCCCCCGCTATGCAACTCGCTGGGTTCGAAGCTTTAGGCCTTCCTGCCGAGTATTTTCGAATCGAAGTCCCCGCAGGCACCCTCCACCGGGCGATCCCTCTTCTTCTCCAAGCTGGGCTTCAAGGATGGAACTGCACCCTGCCCCATAAAAAAGAGATGTTTAATCTGGTTTCGAAAAAAGACTCCTCTGCGCTGGAAGCCCAATCGGTAAACACCATTCGAGTAGAACAGGGCCAACTCCACGGCTTCAGCACCGACGCAGCAGGATGGAAAACCGCACTCCAAGAAACTTGGCAACTGGCCACTGATAAACTCCGCGTTCTCATTCTCGGATGTGGCGGAGTCGGCCAAACGCTCGCGCGCCATCTCACCCAAAGCGGATGCGCGGCCCTTACATTGACAAACCGGGAACCGAAGCGTGCCACAGAACTACTCCGCGAACTCCAATCCTTGAGCATAGAACGATTCCCCATCCAAACCATCCCTTGGGATATCTCCGCTATCCAATCCGCTCTACCCGAGACCGATCTTCTCGTTCAAGCCACTAGTCTTGGAATGAAGGACGAAGACTCCCTGCCCCTTCCCTTCGAATCCCTTCACCCCCCCCTACGAGTCTATGACACCATTTACCGCAAGGACCTCACCCCACTCGTCCGCGCCGCCCGTCATCGCGATTGTCCCGCCATCGATGGTCTCGGGATGCTCCTGCACCAAGGAACTCTTTCCTTCGAAATCTGGACAGGCAAAAAAGCCCCTCGCGCAGCAATGCAGGCAGCACTCGAGCAATCTGCAGGGAGGAAGATTTGAGCCTGCCCCTAATTATCGGAGGCGCCGTTTTTGTTTTCGGTGCCTGCCTCGGCTCTTTCCTTAACGTCTGCATCCTCCGTATTCCAATCGGACAATCCATTGTCCGACCTCCTTCCCGTTGCGCCGCTTGTGGCCTACGTATCCCCGACTTTCTCAATCTGCCCATTCTTGGATACTTTATTCTTCGCGGTCGCAGCCGATGTTGCGGGGCTCACCTCGATCCGCGATATCCTGCCATCGAGGCAGGCACGGCAATTCTTTCCACCACATTATGGTTTCTCTATCCGCCGCAACTTTTTGCAGTCTATCTTTTTCTCGTCGCAGGCTTGATTATCGCTTCAGGGATTGATCTCGATTATCTCGTCATTCCTGATGCCATCACCATCGGCGGTGTCGTTCTCGGTATTTGCGCCAGTTACCTCGTTCCCGAAATACAACGGCAGGAAGATGCCGTGGACGCCATGATTCGATCCGCCCTCTCTGCCGCCATAGGAGGTGGACTTTTATGGGCGGTGGCTCGTACCGCCTCCTGGTTTTTACAAAAGGAGGCCATGGGCATCGGCGACGCCAAACTTCTCGCTGCCCTAGGAGCCTTTTTAGGCTGGCCAAGCCTTCCCTTTATTTTGGTTGTCTCCTCTTTTATCGGCACAGGCGTCGGCATAGGAATCTTGACGGGACGAAAAAGAAAGTTAGGAGTCAAAGTCCCCTATGGCCCCTATCTAGCCATGGCAGCCATTCTCTGGCTTCTCGGAGGAAATAGTTTCACCTCTAAATATCTTTTCAATAACCCCATTTTTACTAACCGATAGCACTCTGCATTAGCGCATTACAGTGTAAGTAATTTCATTCAGAATTGCTACCATTGCACTAGGGCTTGGTTCGACAGATAGGATTTTTATACCCTTTATATAGGGATGCGAAACAGGGAGACCGCTATATATTGTGTTCTCAGCGCCTTCGTACTTCTTCCGCTCTTTGGTCATGCCGCCTCCAAACCTTCCACCAACATCTCCCTTCAGGAAGACGGCTCTCTCGTCGTCTATGACGCCACAGGCGGAATAGCTGAGTTCGTTAAGCAAGGCACCCCTCGACAATCTATCCAGCTCGACGGACAAAATTGTAACGTCAGCTACGGCTTTAATTCCGCTGGAAAAAAAACCATCCTCGTCAGCCTCCCCCCTGCAGCCAACAGTCCCAGCGTCTTCAATCTGGGCGACTCGCAAGTTACCATACCTCCAAAATCATCTCTTAGGATCACGCTCTCCGATTCCAATCGACTAGAAAAACTAGAAGGAAGTCCCGCTGGCACCGTCACCTTCACCAAGATTCCGCAATCCACCCCCGCCAACTTGCCCATGGAAAAAAGTCCTTCACCCGAACCCACTTCGCCCACACCCACTCTTTCTCCTGCCCCAGTCGCACCTTCCAATCCAGCCCCAGTTCAAACTCCCTCCTCTCCAACACCTCCAAGCCAAGATTCTCCTACTCCCCAATCATCTGCCGAGTCCACCCCCGCCAGCCCTCTCGTCTCCGCCCCCGCCGATGAATCCTTTTTCCCTGGTGGCTGGCCTGGAAATTTACTCGAACACCCTCTCTCCACCACCGCCCAGGACGAAGACCCTTTTTACGTCCGCACCGAGGGAGGCGCCCGCTTTGTCAGTTCAATGAATATTGTCAACATCGTCGGCCCAAACGGCCCCAGCAACCCGGCCATTGAAAAAGAAATCGCCTTCAGCACGGGCTACCGTCAGGACGTCGATATCGGAGTATGGCTTCTTCCTTGGTTCGGTGTTTCCGTCGAGACTGGCTTTGCCCTCAATGCCATTCGCGGCAACTCACAAGGCATGAATGTCTCCAGCAGTACCTACTGGAGCGTGCCCATTCTCGCTCAGCTCTGCTTCCAATATCCAAACGAAAGCGGCTTCATTCCCTACGCTAACTTCGGTTTCGGGGGCGGTTGGAACTACTTCAAAATCGGCAGCATCACCTACCCCGGCAACTTCACCACCCTCTCTGGTTCAGGCAACGATATGAATAACGCCTATCAAATCGCCGTCGGTTGCCGCTATCGCCTCTACGAGCAGTTTAGCCTCACCTTGGCCTACAAATTCTATGGCACCAGCCAACCCACCGTCGATATGGGCGACAATCAGCAGGTCACCTTCGGTTCTCCCGTCACCAACTCGATCGAGTTGGGTGGCAACTTCTCCTTCTAAAACGCTATTTCCTATTCAACCCCATCTGCGCGCGATCACGCAGATAGTGGTCCGCCAGCACCAGCAAGGTCATCGCCTCCACCATCGGCACCGCCCTCGGTAAAACACACGGATCGTGTCGACCCCGCGCCTTCAACTCTACCTGCCGCCCCTTCGCATCCACCGTTTTCTGTACTTGAGACAGCGTCGCCACTGGTTTGAAGGCCACCCGAAAAACAATGTCCTCTCCATTACTAATCCCGCCCTGCACCCCTCCGCTCCGATTCGTCCGGGTCCGCACCTTTTTTCCCTCCAGGTAAAACTCATCGTTATGTTCAGAACCGCGCATTCGCGCCCCTGCAAAACCCGAGCCGATTTCAAAGCCCTTCGTCGCAGGCAAACTCATCATCGCTTTCGCTAAATCCGCTTCCAATCGATCAAAAACTGGCTCCCCAATTCCCACGGGACACCCTCGCACAATACATTCCACCACCCCACCCAAAGAATCTCCCTCCGATCGGACCCGCTCGATCAAACGCACCACCTGCTCCGCCTCCTTCGCCTCAGGCCAACGAACAATGTTCGACTCCACTTCCTTTGCCGAAACTTTTCCTGCCTCTGCTCGTGCCACCAGACTTCCCACCTGCCGCACAAACGCCGTCACCGAAAGACGGGGTACCACCTGCTTGAACATTTTTCGGGCCACCGATCCACCGATCACCCGACCAATGGTTTCCCGTGCCGAGGTCCGACCTCCGCCCTGCCAGTTTCGAATGCCATACTTAGCCTGATAAGTGTAATCAGCATGGCTCGGCCGAAATATTGTCTGCATCTCCTTGTAGGCTTCAGGTCGCGCATCTTCGTTCCTTACCCAGACCGATATCGGCGTACCCAGCGTCTGCCCGTCAAATACCCCCGAAAGAATTGCACAGCGATCCGCTTCTTTGCGCGGCGTGACAATCTTACTTTGCCCGGGCCGACGCCGATCCAGATCGGGTTGCAGATCTTTCTCCGAAAGTGCAATTTTCGGCGGACACCCGTCCACCACCGCACCCACCCCGCCCCCATGGGACTCACCCCAAGTGGTTACCCGATACAAATGGCCAAAGGTGTTACCCATGCCACCCATTCTGCACGAAAAACCGCTTTTGCCCAAGCCTTGGAATTGACCGCCCGCACTCGCCCCCCGCCCCATTCCGTGCCAATTTATCGAAATGAATCCCCCGCAGCACATCTGGCTACTCGGTCTGAGTGGTTCAGGCAAAAGCACTCTCGCCCCTCTTCTCGCTGCGCAACTGCATCTGCCCTTTGCCGATACCGACCAACTCATCACCCAATCTTCAGGTCGCACCATTCTTGATATTTTTCAGGCCGAAGGGGAAGAATTTTTCCGCCAACTCGAATCCCGTGTTCTCCAGGAAGTATCCACACATTCACCCTCAGTCATTTCCTGCGGAGGCGGTGTCATTCTTGATTCCACAAACCGCCAGATCATGTCCCGCACCGGCCTTCGCGTGTACCTCCAAGTTCCCCTACCCATTCTCGAATCCCGCCTCGCTCTCGCCACCGATCGCCCCCTTCTCCCACCCGATCAACGCGCCAACCTCCTCGCACAACAGCTTGCCCAAAGGGGGAAATGGTACGCCGAATCTGAGATCTGCCTCGATGCCCAAAACAGGACTCCCGATGAGATGGTCCAGCATATCCTCACACAACTCCCATCCTCCTAAACCTGTGGACCATGCTTCGATCCTCCGCGAAACCTCTCAGCGCCTAGGCTTCGACGCCCTCGGATTCGCCCCGGCCGAAATTCCACCAGGCGCCGAGCATCTTCGCCACTGGCTTTCTCTGTCCTATCAAGGGGAGATGGACTGGATGGCTCGAAATTCTGAACTCCGCGCCGATCCACGCCAGTACGATGCCCAGGCCAAAACAATTATTGTCGCAGGAGTCTCCAGTCGGCAGACCTCTCCCCCTCTGCGCCGAGGCCGTATCGCCGCCTATGCCCAAGGGGATGATTATCACGAGAGTCTTCGCGAAAAACTAACCCAACTCGCACAGCAAACCCTTGCCTCATGGGGCGCTTCCTACCGCATCTGCGTCGACTCCTCCCCCTTGATGGAAAAACCCATCGCCGCCATGGCCGGCCTCGGTTGGCAGGGAAAAAACACCCTCCTCATCCACACGGAACACGGACCATGGCTCATGCTCGGCTCCGTTCTGACCGACCTCGTCATCACTCCCTCAACCCCCAGCCAAGACCATTGTGGAACCTGCACTCGTTGCCTAGATGCCTGCCCCACTCAGGCTTTTCCTCAGCCCTACGTACTCGATGCACGGCGTTGTCTGGCCTATCTCACCATCGAACATCCAGGATCGATTCCTGAGGAGTTCCGTTCTCTCATTGGAGATCGCCTCTTCGGTTGTGACGAATGCCTCGATGTCTGCCCTTGGAATCGACACGCCCAACAATCTCGAGAGCTCAGCTTCAATCCAATCCCCAGACCCGATCTCACCACAATGCTCTCTTGGGACGATACCCGGTTCCGTAAAGAATTTCGTGGCACCCCCATCTTTCGCTTAAAACGAGGTCGCTGGTTACGCAATATCTGCATCGTTCTTGGTAATATAGGAACTTCCCATGATCTGCCCGCGCTCCAAGCCAGTTGCCACGATGCTGACCCCGTCGTCCGAGAACACGCCCAATGGGCTATCACTCAAATTCAAACCCGCGAACCAACTCCCGACTTGCCCCCCCGCACTTAAGTCTTCGGCAGACCGAGACTTTCGTAATTCTTCTTTGTTTCGGGCTTTTTGACTTCAGGCAAAAGGGTCTTCAACTCACTCGCCTTAACCTTGTTATCATCCTGGGTTGGGGCCTGATTCTGCTCCCCAGAAAGATAACCCTTCTCAACCAAGGAATCCGCAAAGGTGGAATTCGCTTCTGGCGGATAGATCCGATAGGCAGAGCTAATAAACTCCATCGCTGCAGGTTTATCATTCCGATAAAAAGCCACCGCCGCTTTAGCGAAATAGTAAAGGGGGCTGCTGGGGTTAGGTTGCAGCTTAGCCACATAACTATCCGCTTTGCTGGTGTTTCCGCCCAAAAGATCACAGAGAAACATTTTGTACGTACCCAGATCATTGTTCGGTTGGCTATTCAGGAATATCTGAAACTTTTCTCTCGACTCGGCATACTTATTATTCAGAAAAAGAACTTCCCCTAGGTTAAACTCGGCCATCGGAAGATCGGGTTGCAGTTTTAGCGCCTCACGAAAGGAGGCTTCGGCATGCTCCCAGTCCCGCTTCCGTGTAAAGATCGCTCCCCTCAAATTGGCGTTACTCGCCTGCTTCGGTTTGGCCTGATCGGCTATGTCTAAGTACTTCAGCGCACCATCTAAATCATTGCGTGCGAAACACTGCGCTGCCCTTACGTAAGTCACTTTATATCGATCCTCTACGTCCTCTGGCAGCTCTTCCTTACTCGGTTCGGCGTTGACAGCGGAAGGCTTATTCTCGCCCGCTTCCTTCGCCTCATCTTTCTTTCCGCATGAGGTTAAAAGGCCAATCAATCCAAAGAGGCCAAGGAGCCATAGTTTGTTCATCCCTAAACTTTCCCAGAACCCTACCCTTGCCTCAATCTATTTTCCCTAGTCTTTTCAAAGCGCTTCTTTTCAGCGAACTTTGCCCCGATATGAAATTTCTGGTTACAGGAGGCTCGGGCTTCATCGGTAGTCATCTCGTCCGTCGCCTCCAATCTCACGGCCCCGTTACCGTCCTCGATAATCTTTCCACCGGCCAGAAATCAAACCTCCAGGGCCTTTCCTGCCGCTTCCTCCATAGATCCATTCTCGAGCCCGCCTCCCTCGACGATGCCCTCAGTGGCGTTACCCACGTCTTTCATCTCGCCGCCATGGTCAGCGTCCCCGAATCGGTCGCCCATCCCGATCGCTGCCACGAAATCAATGTCGAAGGCACCCGCCTCGTCCTTGCCGCCGCCACCCGTGCTGGCGCTCAGCGCCTCGTCCTGGCCAGTTCCTGCGCCATCTATGGAAACGATCCCACCATGCCAAAAACCGAAACTCTACCCCCCGCTCCAGCCAGTCCCTACGCCCAATCTAAACTTGCGGGCGAAGCTCTTTGCCTTTCCTCACCCCTTCCCGCCGTACCTCTTCGCTTCTTTAACGTCTACGGACCACGCCAAGATCCTCAAGGCCCCTACGCCGCCGCCGTCCCTAAACTTCTCCAAGCCGCTATCGAAGGATCTCCTCTTCCCATCCATGGGGACGGACTCCAAACCCGCGACTTCGTCTTTGTCGAAGACGTTACCTCCGCCCTCCTCCATGCCGCCCTTCATCCAGAAATGGTGGGGCCCTACAATGTCGCCTCAGGCCAATCCAACTCCATTCTACAACTTGCCGAAACCATCCGCACCGCCACCCGCTCCACCTCCACCATCTCCCATTTTCCTGCCCGCACCGCGGATGTCCGCTTCTCCTCCTCCTCCATCGCCCGACTCCTAGCCACCGGTTGGAAACCTTCCGTCGACCTACTCTCCGGTCTCCGCCAAATGATCGGACAAACCTTGCCATCTCGCCTCTAGCAAAACTCGTACATCACTCATCATCCTTTCCCGCCGAGCAAACCCCAGCATCATCATCTTTCACTTCGCCCGGGTGGTGGAATGGCAGACACAAGGGACTTAAAATCCCTTGGGGAGAAATCCCCGTGCGGGTTCGACCCCCGCCCCGGGCACACTTTTTTCTAAAATCGATCGCCCGAGGATTGCGACCTGCCTTTGCTTGTGTATTTTGAGGATTCGATGTCCGATAAAACTCGTATCCTCAAAGAGAACGTCCCTGGCCCATGGTACGTCGACGACAGTTGCACCCCATGCCATGTCTGCCTCGAGGAAGCCCCCAAACTCCTTAAATACAATGAGGACCAAACCTACGTCTACTTTCTAAAACAGCCCGAGAACCCAGAAGAAATCGATGCCGCGCAACGCGCGCTCGATATCTGCCCCACCGGTTCCATCGGCAACGATAATACCTAACCTTTGCCATGTCCGCCCCCACCCAACCCGCCACTTCCCCCTTTAATCGGAATCATCCCTTCTCTGCCCACGTCCGCGAGAATCGCTTCCTCAATAAAAAGGGATCGGAAAAAGATACCCGCCACGTCGTCATCGAACTCGGTTCCGCTGGCCCCACCTACGTTTGCGGAGATTCCCTTGGAGTCCTCCCTCGTAACCCCGACCACCTTGTCGAAGAATTTCTCGGAAAACTCGGACTCAGCGGGGATGCCACCCTCACCGAAACCATTACCGCCGCCACTGTCCTCAATCGGGCAGGCAAAAAGTTTGTGAAAATGGCCGCGGAGAAATCTCCTGCCAGCCCCGGCCGAGATCGCCTCCAAGAAATTTGCGCCGACGAAGCCAAACTCGACGCCTACGTAGCCGACCGCGATGCCGTGGATGTCCTCGCCGACGCGCCAGGCCTTCAAGTCGATCCCGCTGAGCTTCCTTCACTCCTCCCTAAAGTTGCTCCTCGCCTCTACTCCATCGCCTCCTCCCCGGACCACCGCCCAGGGGAAGTCCACCTCACCGTCGCTGTAGTTAAATATACCACCCACGGACGCCCAAAGCAGGGCCTCGCCTCAGGCTATCTCGCCGACCTTACACCCACTTCAACCGTTCCGGTTTTTGTCCAGCCTACCCGCCACTTCCATCTGCCTTCTCCCGATAGCGATATGATCATGGTCGGGCCCGGCACCGGCATCGCCCCCTTCCGAGCCTTCCTCCAGCACCGCAAGCACCACGCCCATCCAGGGAAAAATTGGCTCCTCTTTGGTGACCAACGAGCCAGTAGCGATTTTCTTTACGGTGATGAATTTTCCGAAGCTCAGAAATCCGGTCATCTCCACAAACTCTCAACTGCCTTCTCGCGCGATCAGGCCGAGAAAATCTACGTCCAGCACCGCATGCTCCAAGAGGGAGCCGAACTCTGGCGCTGGCTCGACCGTGGAGCCTATTTTTACGTCTGCGGTGATGCCAAACGCATGGCCAAGGACGTCCACGCTACTCTTTTACAAATTGTCGCCACTCATGGTGGCAAGACCCCAGAGCAGGCAGAAGAGTGGCTCACGGTCACTTTTAGCAAAACCGAGAAACGTTATCTCAAGGACGTCTACTAAATCACCATGGCTCGCCGACGCACTTCGGGAAATCTTTTCGTAGGACTCGTTGTCGGCGGCCTCATCCTCATCGGCGCTCTCCTTTTTCTTCGTGATCGCGGTCTTCTTCACTTACCCCAATCCCAACCTAAACCCCCCGCCCAAAGAGCGGAAGACCTCGCCAAAAAATACCCAGGAGCAGAAGTTTTCTCTGGCCCCGAGACCATTCCCAACCCAGATAAAAAAAAAGTGAACCCATCCCACCCCTAGCCCCACCCCCCTCCGC
>CANIEM010000057.1 GCA_947466515.1 Verrucomicrobia subdivision 6 bacterium
TGCAACATCCATAAATCAATCCGATCCGTTTGCAATCGTTCCAACGACTCCTCCAGCATCTTCATCGCCCCCTCTTTCCCTCCCTCCGGCAGTGGCTTTTGATGCGAACAACACTTCGTCATGACAAAAGCCTTGTCTCGGATTCCCTTCAGCGCTTTCCCCATCCGCACCTGCGCTTCCCCCTTGTGGTAACACCAAGCGTTATCAAAAAACCGAATCCCCCGATCCACCGCCGTATGGGCAATCCTCGTGGCCTCTTCGTCCGAGCCCGATAAATAAAGAGTATGCCCCCCCAAACCCACCACGCTCACCTGCTCCTCGTGCCGTCCAAATTTGCGCGTCGGAATTGCCTCCACTCCGCCCGCCCAACCCTTGGCCAGACCCAACCCAGGAATTAACCCCAAAAAACCTCGCCGTGTAATCATAGGATAATTTTGCTCATTCATTCACTCTCTGCAAGGCAGGAAAATTCTCTTTTGCCCCCCACTGGCAATTGGATCTTTTGTGAGAAACTTAAATAAAAGAGTTTCCAAATCTCTCCCAGAACCCAACCTACGGAATCGGCTCGACCGAGCCACCAACCCAAAAGGAGACCCCACTATGTCATTCAGCAGCGCGAGCAAAAGAAACGGTAAAACTTATTTCCTCCACAGCCGCCAGCAGACTCTTAAAGGCGGCGCCGTCGTCACCCTCTACTACTTCGCCTCTGTGGCGGGTGCAGGTGCCATGGAAGCCCTCCCCCAAGGATACGAAGTAACCGAGAACGAACGGACTGGCCTACCCCTCCTCAAAAAAATTAAGCCCCCAACCGCTTAATTCCCGCGTCTATCCCTCCTCTGGCCCCGGTAATTCTGGGGTCGGAGGTTATTTTCACTCGTAAGCGCGTCGGCGTCCCGCAACTGCGGGGCGTGAGCAATCCTCATCCCGTAATCGCGGCGTCCTCGCCGCCTCCGCTCCCCTCAAACACCCTCCCTTTTCTAATTTTTCTGGCCTAAACTAACTGCATGCGTTGTCGGCTACCCCTGCTTGCTCTCCTCCTCACCACCTCCCTCATCCACGCCCAATCAGAGGTCGGCCTTATCATCAATGCCCTCCTTCAAGGTCTTCAAGCCGCCGACGCCATCCGCCAATCCGTCGATCACGCAAACCAAATTCCTTCTCCGCCCAATCAACCCCTTGGCGATCCCATCTGGAATTACGATGAGGCCTCTCTCGTCCCCTCCCACGTACTGCGCGACGGACCCTACCGTAATCTCCAAGGGGAAATGGTCCTCAGCGCCCGCCAGTCGAAACCCCATACCATCGAACTTCTTTTCTATCGATCCAATGGCTCTCTCTCCCGTCGGGAGTTTTGCCAGTCCGATCGCCGCGACGGCCACCGCGTCGACCTCGACGAAAAAGGTCACAAAACCTCCGAAGGCCCCATCCGCTCTGGCCTTCCCGAAGGCGACTGGCAGTTCTACTCCGCCGACGGATCTCTCCAGGCTGAAACCCGTATGACCGCAGGCCAAATGACAGGCCCCCAAACTCTCTTCGGTCCCGACGGAAAAACCCGCGCCTCCAACACTCTCCTCAAGGGCAAACGCGAGGGCCCCTCCACTCTTTTCCACCCCGATGGCTCCGTTTCCGACAATCTTTTCTACTCCGCCGATAAACTCAACGGCCCCGCCACCGGCTGGTGGTCCTCTGGCCAACCGCGCTACTCCGCCACTTGGAAAAATGGTCAGCTCGATGGACCCAGCTTCGAAAACTTCCCTTCGGGCCAAAAGAAATCAGAAACTCTCTATGTCCTCGGAAAAAAGGAGGGCCCTTCCCGCGAATGGAATGACCAGGAATCTCTCCTGATCGAGGAGAATTATCAAAATAATCTCCGCCAAGGCCCCTCCTTCACCTACTCCCCTTCTGGGGTCAAACTTTCCGAAACCCTTTACGAAAAAGGCAAAAAAAACGGCTGGGCAGGCATCTGGTCCCCACAAGGAAACAAAATTTCCGAAGGGGATTGGCGCAACGATCAACTCGAGGGACCCCTCCGAGAATACTACCCGGACGGAAAACTTCGCGCCAACGCCACCTATCTCCACGGCAAAAAAGAGGGCCCCTATCAAACTTTCGCCCCCAACGGAACTCTCACCACCTCAGCCGAATTCAAAGCCGACATACTCATCGGCCCCATCACTCTCTACTACCCCCAAGGCCAGCCCTTCGCCGAATGCCTCTACGACGGGGACCGCCTATCAGGGGGAAAACTTCTCTACCCCGACGGCAAACCCCTCGGCCAGTTCGGCCCCGTTCTTCCACCCGCTACCAATAAAATCAGCTCTCTCCTCCTCCAGTATCCCGATGGCCGCCCTCTCAGCTCCGCTCAATACGATCCCCGCTTAGGTAAAACTACCTGGCAAGGCTGGCACCCCGACGGATCCCCAATCGGTAATTTTGATAGCCTCACCACCAAAGACTCCAAGCTATGGCTCGAACAACAGTCCTCACTCGAACAGCAGATCGGTCTCTCTTTCCCTTCCGAATTTAATCTTCTCCCCCGTTAGGTTAAACAAAGTCCCTCGAACCGAATCCCAGGCAACCCCAGATCTCGAGCCTCTTCTTCTACTTCCGTTTCGCCATCCACCAAGGAGGGTAAGCAGCCTCATGAAAACGTCGGGGCAGTCGGTGGAGTCTTCGGATTCTTTTTAAATCCACCAAGGATCCAGACTCTGTGATTGCCTTTGTCGCGTAGATCACCGCCGCACGCGCGTGCGCGGTTACATGAGCCGTGGCAACCGCGTGCCCAGCGGATCTCGCCGCCGCCCGAGCCGCCCCGTCTTGCGTTTCTCTTGCCGCCGCATGTGCCCCCAAAGCTGCCTCACGCACATCCTTCATTCGAAAGCAGGATCGGTCCTTGGCCAAAGATCTGGCCAGCCTTAGAGCTTTTCTTGGCCTCTTGTCCTTTGGACAAACGGTTTCAAAGATTGGGAGGACGCTATGGGCACAATCGTGAGCCCATGAAATCATCCGCTGGTAGTCCCCCAGCGTGGGCTTCTCCCTCCTGCCCTTCTTCACAAATACAACTGGTGAATCTCAGCTTTGCTGGAAATTCGCCCGCCAAAGAAGAAAAAAACCGTACCCCTGCAAAATCAGGTTCGGCATCCAAACAATCAATTCAGGATACGCCCCACCCCGATTCTTCAATCCCTCCGCCAATAATATCAAGGCGTAGTAGGCCATGACCAAAAAGAAGCTGATCACCACCCCCACCGAGGTCTCCTTTCGCTGCACTCGGATTCCCAGAGGAATCCCCACCAATAAAAGCGTAAAAGGAGCCAAGGCGAAACTAATCCGCTTCTGCATCTCGGTTAACATCGGATAAATCTGCTTCGGATCAACAAACCCCTCCACCGGACTCAAAATCCTCTTGGCTAAATCCCCCATCGCCGCAATCCGAATATCTTTCATATCATCTGGGTTCAGGAAACTTCGTAAGGAAATTTTTAAAGGCAACTGGTCCGCACTCAACCCCGCCCGAATCCCGTTTAAATCAGCCGCATTCTCCCCTCGCTCCTCCTGACGCGCTTTCTGCAAAGTAATCGTCAAACTAAGGTCATCCAAATCAGCCGACAGACTGCCCTTCTCCGCCCGAATATTTCGGCGCGGGATACCCTTAGGATCTAACTCCCAGATATTAATGTCAGTCAGATCGGTTCCGTTCTTCTTTCCAATGTAAATTCGATAGCCAGGAAATCGGTCCATCGCCTCCCCTGCTCGGATCAGAAAGGCAGGATTGTCGCGCCCAATATCCAAGAGAACTGACTTAAATTTCTGCAGGGTCAGCGGAACCAAAACCGCATTGTTATAAAAACAGATTCCCGAGATAAAGAGCCCAAAGAGGATCACTGGAGCCACCAACGGAATCAGCCCAATCCCTGCCGCCCGAATCGCCTGCAACTCCAGATCCTGCGACATCCGACCGAAGACAATCAAGGCCGCCACCAAAATCCCCCACGGCATCGTAAAGGTCAACGCCTGCGGAATTAGCAAAGCCACCATTTTAAAGATTAGGCTGATCGGTAGCTCATCGTTCACCAGCAACTCGAAGATCTGCTTAAAAGCATTTCCCAAAACAATAATCGCCGAAAGTACCGCCACCGCCCCAGCAGTCGCGGCCATCATCTGTCCGGTAAGATAACGATAAAGAATACTCAAGGTGTTCTTGGCTTTCGGCTGTACGCCAGCCTGTCTTGCCAGGTGGTAGGTTGTCCACTCTTCAGACCACGGCATTCGTAAAAATGAAAGGTCGGTCCCGTCGGCTCTCCCCACGTCGATCGGCGATAAGTCTTCACCACCTTGACCGATTCAAAATCCCGTGCAATCGGCGGCAACGGATTAGGTTGCTCCGCTACGTAGAGCCCCGTGCTGCCTGAGGGAAAGGTCTCCCGATAACTGGGCCAAATTGAGTACTGAGTCATGATTTGAGGCCAATCAGGAGTAAAGGCCCGCGGCCGATCGGGCAGATAGAACGAAAGCAGACTGGCCGTTTGATACTCATCCGCTACGACGAAATCGGCGCCAATCTCCCGACGAACTTTTTCCGCCTCCACCGCCAAGTCATTCCACCCCTTCGCCCGATCAAGCGGATTATTCTTAAAATGGAGCGGGAGAAAATCGTGGAGTAGCGCCGTCTCCACAAGTCCTATCAACAACCCAGCGACCATCATGCCGCGCCAGACACTCTTTCTCTCACTCCACTTTTGCACCGCCCAACCCGCCCCCAAAACTAATCCCGCCAACAAAGCTGGCGCCGTCCAATTTCCATTGGCGGTTTTATTCAGACTGATCCAGCTATAAACCACAAAGAGCGGCCAAAAAAGGGCCAGCAGATATTTCTCTCCCTCTCCCACCTGTTGAGTGATCGCGGGCCGGATGGCGCCCATCAACATCAGGAAAAAGAGAATCGGAGAAACCACGATCGCCTGCAAAAGCCAGAAACCAGCAAATTTTCCCCAGTTCACCCGAAAGCCCCGGTCCAAATCCCCACCCTCAAATAAGTGCATCGCCGTAATCCAGCCATAAAACGCATTCCAGAAAACAATCGGCAGAGCCAAAATCACGAAGGTCCCCACCAAAAGCAGCATTCTTCCTGAGAAAAGAAGTTTTCGCCTCCCGGGCACCAGCAGAAGAAAGAGGGCAAAGGAGATTAACTCCGCTGCATTGGTGTATTTCGCTTGGAAGCCGAGCCCAATCCACAGTCCGGTCAGGATCCAATAACGCTTTTTTCCACCCTGCACCGCTTCCCAGAACGAGAGAGCCGCCGCCGCCCAGAAAAACACGCTGAGCGGATCGATCGTCATTAAAATACTGCCAATCGCAAAAAGTGGCATAACCGAGGCCGCCACCACTGCCACCAATCCCACCCGCTCACTGTAGAACGTCCTCCCAAGTAGAAAGATCAACCAGCCAGTGCCCGCCGAAAGTAACACCGCGGGCAGACGCACCGCCCAGACATGATCCCCCAAAAGAAGGGTGAAAACCCGAATAACAAAGGCCGCCCCAGGCCCCTTTCCATAATGATTCCAATCCAACGACCGCCCGCACTCCCAGTAGTGCGCCTCGTCTCCCACCAGATCAAGATGCGGAACAAACCAAAGTCGAAAAAGAGTCACCAGCCCAATCCACCCCAGAGCCCAACGAGCTTCTCTGCTTTTCAAAATCGATCCCATAGACCGACTCTAGCCGAATTCACCCCTCCATCGCAAAGCCTGCGTGCTTACCATTTGACCCCCGCCTTTTCGCTGGTTGAGTAAGGATATGTCCTTAGCCCTCAAAATCGACGACCAGATCAAAGAAGCCATGAAAGCCAAAGATGCCGATAAGCTCAGCGTCCTTCGCATGCTTAAGTCTGCCATGAAATATGCGGTCATCGAAAAATACGGGGCCGACGGGGTGGCCAAAGATGAGGATGTCTTGGCCAGCGTTCGCAAAGAGATCAAGAAACGGCAGGACTCCATTGAAGCTTTCGAAAAAGGGGGCAGGCCCGAACAAGCCGCCAAAGAAAAAGCCGAAATGAAGATCCTCGAATCCTACCTTCCTGCCGCGATGCCCGAAGCCGAGCTGGAATCGCTTGTCAAAGCCGTCATCGCCGAACTCGGCGCCACCGATAAAAAAGCCATGGGTGCCGTCATGAAAGCCTGCCAGACAAAAGCCGCTGGTCGTGCCGACAACCGTGCCCTCAGCGCCCTTGTGGGCAAACTTCTTCCCTAATTTTATAGTCGAACATCAGGCCTATTCTTTCTCTTCAAAGCTTGACATATTATCATACATACATATGCTTTGAGTAGTGAGAACAACACTTATCCTCGATGATGATGTTTTCGTGAAAGCCAAAAATGCTGCCCTTGAGTCAGGCACTTCGCTCAGCAATTTCATCTCCAAAACTCTCCGCGGAAATTTTTCACAGCACAAAATCCAGCCCTCCCCTACTCGGATCCAAATTCCTTTATTTCGCGGTTCCGTAACCCCACAAAGTCATCCTCTTTCCGAATTAGCCAGACTGCGAGACGAGGGACGCTAAGCAATGCGGATGCCGGACGTCAACGTCCTGATCTACGCTCACCGCGAAGAGGACCCAGATCACCCTTTCTACCAGAACTGGCTCGAAGATTTAATCAACGGCCCCGAACCTTTCGCTCTCTCTCCTCTCGTGGCCGTTGCCTTTGTCCGCATCGTCACTCATCCATCCTTTTCTTTCAGCCCTACCCCCCTGCCCCAAGCCCTCAGCGTCATCGATTCTCTTCGATCCTCTCCCCATCACCGCTCGCCAGGACCAGGCCCTCACCATTGGGACCTCACAAAACTCCTCTGTGAAAAAACCTCGGCCACAGGAAAACGCGTCGCCGATGCCCAGCACGCCGCCCTCGCTATCGAAAACGGATGCACTTGGGTTACCCGCGATTCAGATTTTCAAGAATTTACACGCTGGGGTCTTCGCCTCGAAATTCTTGAGCCCAACTCGTAGTCAACCCCACTCCTCAGTTCGATATTTTTTCCGGCCCCTTCTTTCCCCCGCCTCCTCCGCCTGGTCCACGACGTGCCTTTTGCGGAATATCCTTCGCATACTCCCGCAAGGCCAGAGATAGTTCCTCTACGATCTCAGGATGCTGGCTTGCTTGATCACTTTTCTCTGAGGGATCAGCCAGCACATCAAACAACATCGGCGTTGCCCCTTGGCCTTGCCGGGAGGTGATTAATTTCCAAGGTGGCCGGAAAACCGCCACCTCTTTGTTTCCCATGAAAAAGATCGGCCGCTCGGTGGCTTGCCCTCCTTGCAAAGAGTGCCAGACATCCTTTCCATCAAATTTCGGCTCAGAGCCCATCTTCACCCCCGTGACATCCAGAATTGTCGGAAAAAGATCCGCGACACAAATGAACTGCTCGCTCTTTTGCCCAGTCGGCAGGACACCGGGCCAGTTCATCGCCGCTGGGACATGAATCCCCCCCTCGAAGACTGTTCCCTTTCCCTCCCTCAAAGTCAGGTTGGTCGAGCCCTTGGTTATGTCCCCGCCATTGTCGGAAAAGAAAATGATCAGGGTATTTTTTCGTACCCCCTGCTTCTCCAACTCCGCCACCACTCGCCCCACCGCCGCATCCAATCCTGTCATCGCCGCCAAAAGAACGGGACGACCGCGCATTCTCCCGTCACCCGCTTCCGCAGGAGGAGCCGAGATTGGACCGTGAATCGCATTGAAGGCCAGATACAAAAGAAAGGGTCTGCTCTTGTCCCGCTTTTGCATCAACCCGATCGCCTCATCCGCTAAAAGATCGGTGGAATACCCCACCTCCTCAACAGGTTGGCCGTTCCGCCACCAGTCCAACTCCTGGGTTTTTGGCTTCATGTGGGTGTTATAATCTACCGCCCCACCCAACTGACCGTAGTGATGGTCAAAGCCGCGAGCCGTCGGCAAATACTCAGGTCCTGACAAACGATTCTCTTTCGCCCCACCCAAATGCCATTTCCCGCACATCCAAGTCTGGTATCCCCCCTCACGCAAAGCCTGCGGAAGCGTCTGGTACTTTAAATCCAACCCTGAAAAGTTTTCCACCCCCGTCCTCAGAGTGTGCATCCCCGTCATCAACGCCGCCCGAGTGACACTGCAAATCGGGTTCGCATAAAAATGTTCCAACCGCACTCCCTCCCCTGCCAATCGATCTAAGTTCGGCGTCTTCACCTCAGGATTGTTCCACCCGATATCTCCCCATCCCTCGTCGTCCGCCACAAGAATCACCACGTTCGGTTTTTCCGTTGCCCCCGCAACCCAGCCCGCCGAAAGCATGACTGCGAGAAGCGTACTTCTGATCACGGTTTTTCTAAAGTTGGAGAACGCGGAAATGAAAACCCCTCTCCTCGAGAATACTTCTCCCACATCTTCATCGCCACCGCCTTCAACTCCTCCAATGAAATCGATCCACTCTCGTCCGCATCCACTTCCGCAAAGTGTTGCTTCACAAACCCAGCCATTGACGATCGCACCCCCGGTCCATTCGCCTCCTCCGAACTAATCTTCCCATCTCTATCCGCATCATACCCGGTGAAAGTTTGATCCACCTCAGCCATCATCTCCTCCCGGCTCAGTTTTCCGTTCTGATCCCGATCCATCTCCTTGAGATGATTCTCGATCCATGGCTTGCGGGGTTGCCCATTCGTCTCCATTTGGGGTGGACCTCCCGCCGCTTTTCGATCAGGTGGCGGCGGCGGACGATCCCCACTTTTCCTCTGTTTCCCTTTCTCACTCGTCGACTCAGAAGTCGTCCCATCTGGATTCTTAAAAGTAAAATGGACGCTTCCACCTGGCAAAATCTCGTAGTTCACTGAACCCTTTCTCCCATTTTGGCTGTAATCCAACTGATACTTTTTCTTATCGGCCGAGATGGTAAACCCCGTGATCTTCGCTCCGGGCAAAGGCTCACCTGCCTGCCGCACAGGATTAGCACTGGGTTGCGGTTCCACTTGCCCACCACCAATCGATACCTCCCCATGAAACCCGCCGTTGATGTAGGGATAACTTTTGCTCGCGTGATAGTGGTACTCTCCTGTCGCGCTCGTGTGACCGTGAAAGGAATCAAGCCCGTTCACCGTACTGCCATCCGGTTCTGCCAACCCATAAATCGGATACCCATCTAAGGCATATCCCAAGGGCAAGCTCGGACCCAACCGCTCCGCTAAATGCCAAGGAGCCACATGGTAATGGTAATCGTCCGCCCGCCCACAGTGCCCCCCATACTCATCTAACTCCCCCGCCAGAAAAGTATCCGTCCGCCCATCATTCTTGATCGGATTAAAAATCGGAATCCCGTTCGCCGCCACCGCGATCGCCCCACGGAAAAAATTCGTCTTGGCCGACATTCCATTCGCCGCTGGCACAGGATGTAGTGGAATCGACCAGGCATTTCCCAAATAATAAGCCTGAGGAAGCGGGACCTGCTGCTGCCACGCCGTAATTCCCACCATCATCGGATGATCAGGCAACCCGTCCGACCCCACATAGAGATACTTCTCATCCCAATCCAAAAGAACCGCCTCTGGGAATTTTTGAAAGGGCTCTGCTGTTTTGGGAGCGGGGCCAGTTTGCGCCGCCGACTTCTTTTTCATCGCCTGATAATCCGCCTCCTCAATCATGTGGGCCGACGCGAATCCCACACCGAAAAGCCACAAAACGAAAACCAGTCGGTGCTTCACTGCGGTGGCGGAGCTCCACCCCCTGGACCACCCTGATTTCTCGGTGGAGGCAAAAGTTTTGCTTCATCCGCATCGATAAACCCATCTCCGTTGGTGTCATGCTTGGCAAAGTTCGTCTTCATTGGACCTGGAGCCTCCTCCATCGATATTTTCCCATCCCCATCCTTGTCGAATTTCTTTATCGGATCGCCACCCTGCTGCTTACCCACCCCACCTTGCCCCCCTGAGCCCGCTGTCTTTCCTCCCCCTCCAGGCCCACCCCCAGGCGGCCCCCGCCGAAAACTCGCATCGGGAGTCCCTTTTAACATCCGCGGATAAAAAGGGAACTCCGCCGTGGCCACGTAGTAGTAAGTTCCTTCAGGATATTCGGAGGTCATCCCGGTTTTTCCATTCGCCTCATCCAGATCCCCTGATCCCTGCACAAACTCATAATCCGCAGTGTAGGTTCCATCATATTTTCCACCTGGACCCTCCGCACCGCTGGGACGCGTTCCCCCTTTCAGTTGGTAGCTAGATCGGTTGCCCGAAGTCTGAAGATAAATTGGAAATCCGTCTGCCGCATAGCCTAACAAACTCGACTTTCCACCCGTCTCGCCCAACGCCGATACCAGCCCCGTCGGTATGCCGTGGTAATGGTAAGCCCCGTTCGGTTGGACGTGCGCATGGTTTTGATCCAGCCCCAGACTCTTACTTCCCCCCAGCGCCTCAATATGCCAAATCGAACTGTGATCGTTTTTCCAATACTCCGCCGTCCCAGGATCGAAAGGGACCCCGTTCACCGCCACCCCAATGGACTGCTGCTTCAACTGCGTAAAAGTGGAATTGGTTTTAGGATGGAGTGGCATCCTTAAACTATAACTCTGCGCCGAAGCCGCATTCGGACACCCAGGCCCTGGAAATTGGCCTATCTCATGGTTCGGCACCCCATTCGCCTTGATCACCCGATATCCGCTCTCCTCCGTTATCGATACCTGCGGGGCAGGCAAACCAGAGAAACTGCCCGCCGCAGTCTCCGTATCTCCCTCATGCCCAGGATGAGCCCGCTCCTCTGAACTCATCGCAAAAATCAATGTTCCACAAAGCAGCAGAACTAGATCCAGTTTCTTTAGCAAAAGAGCACGCACCTCTTTGTTCACTCTTCCTCGAATCCTACTTCCTTCGGCGAACCAAGGCCAACCCAGAAAGCCCTAACAACAAAAGTGAAAGTCCGGACGGTTCAGGCACTCCCGTTACCTCATAAATCCAGTTTCCGAAACTTTGCACCGATACCACTCCCGCCAAATCCCCGTAATCCCCATTCGGCCCCGTTGTGTCCAGCGGATCAGGCAAGGAAGCTAAAAACGAATTTACCCCCACCAACTTGGTCACTCCCCCCACGTCGATAAAGAGCGCACCCCCGCTATCCCCATTTCCAATCAAATACTCCAGGGCCACTGGCGCTGTCGAGCCCATCGAACTCAAAACCGATTCCGCGGGCTTATCAAAATCGTAAAAGAGCACCGTGGAAGAAATTCCATCCAGATCGAGCAAGCTACCATTCCCCATTGTGGTCAACATTCCCCCTTGGGCATCAATCACATTTTGCCCCGCCCGCTTGACCCCAGGATTCGTGTTCATCCCCGTCAAACCTGTTCCGCTCCTCCCATACCCCACGCTCGTTCCCAGCAACCCCAGCAGCGAAGTGCTAAAATCCATCTGCGCAGGCGCCACATTGGTAATCGCCTGACTCAAATGTACCAACCCCAAGTCCACCCCCGCCCACAAATTTCCCCCACTACTACTCCAACCTCCATAAGGAATCCACTCCGTCGCAGAAATCCCAATCCCGTTGTAAGTCGGTCCCATCCCAAAGATCATTCCACTCACCCCCGCCCCGTTATCATCAGTTCCCCCCACCACATGACCCGCCGTCAGCACCCAATCCGGCGCAATCAAAGTCCCCGAAGCGATGTATCCGCTCGAACCAATACTCCAAGTTAGAAAACCCACACTGTCGTACACACTCTGCTGCGCCAACGATGTGTAAAAAGAATCCGCTACATCATCTCGAATCGTCCCCGCCTGACACACGTGCAGAGTGCCACTCAAAAAACAAACCATCCCTGCGCAAATAAGTGACATCCTCACTAATCCTTATGCTAGTCGCCCAACCTCGACTTATCAACTGCCCCTGCCCACCCCTGAAAATCCCACCTAATCGCCTTCACCTCCGCCCTCATGGCGATTAAGCTCACCCCATGTCCGCAGACGCCCTTCTCTCTGGCCTCACCCACGTCCACACCCAAGAAGAGTTCGCCAAAAAACTCGCCACCGGTCGCCCTCTCCGCGTCAAACTCGGTTTCGACCCCTCCGCCCCTGACCTCCACCTCGGTCACGCTCTCGTTCTCGCCAAAGTTCGACAATTCCAAGACGCTGGCCATCTCGCCGTTATCATCATAGGAGATTACACCGCTCGCGTCGGCGATCCCACCGGGCGCTCCAAAACCCGCCCAGCCCTCGATCCCGAAACCATTGAACAAAACGCCAAAACCTACACCGACCAAGTCTTCAAAATTCTCGATCCCAAGAAAACCGAAGTCCGCCACAACGGAGAATGGCTCGCCAAACTCACCTGCCTCGATCTCCTTCGCCTCAACGGCCAAGTCAATGTCGCCCGCATGCTCGAACGCGACGATTTCTCCAAACGTCACAAAGAGGGCATCCCCATCAGCCTCGCCGAATTTCAGTACCCCGTCCTTCAAGGCTACGACTCCGTCGCCGTCCAATCCGATGTGGAACTCGGAGGCAATGACCAGCTTTTCAACAACCTCGTCGGACGCGATTTTCAACGCCAAGCAGGCCAAGAACCCCAGGTCGTCCTTGTAACCCCCTTACTCACCGGCACCGACGGTAAACAGAAGATGAGCAAATCCCTCGGCAACCACATCGGTATTACCGAACCCGCCCAAGAGATTTTTGGTAAAATCATGTCGATCCCCGACGAAACATGTGTCGCTTGGCGCGACCTACTCGGCCCCTTCCTCGGATTACCCAAGGAATCTCCCGCCCACCCAATGGAGGCAAAAAAGGAGCTCGCCGCGGCTTCCGTCCGTCGCTTCCACGGAGAAAGCGCCGCTACCTCCGCCCGCTCCGACTTCGAAGCGAAGTTTTCTAAAAAAGATCTCTCCTCGGCTGAAATGGAATCCTTCCGCCCCTCCGCCCCCACCCTTTCCGTTGCCAAACTCGTCCAGGAAACGAAAGTCATCGCCAGCAATTCCGAAGCCCGCCGACTCATCACCCAAGGGGGCGTCAAACTCGATGGCACCAAACTGGCTGATCCCCAATCCGAAATCACCCTCACCTCGGGCCAAGTCCTCCAAGTTGGCAAAAAAACCTTCTTCCGCATCCTCCTCTAAGCTCGTCCCCCAAGCACCCCAGCCACCTACCCCTCAACTGGACTTTTCCAAAGTCATCCGCTACGGTTTCTCGATGCAATTCGTGCACGCAGATCAAAAAATCGGGCCCTTGCTCGCCATCGCCGCCACGCGGTTTCCTCTTCTCAGATAAGTTTCTTCGCACGGGTGCCTGCCCCCGTGCTCTTTTCCTCTCCATCCATGCTCACTCTTTCCAAACTCAGCAAAGCCTTCGGGGGTCGCACTCTCTTTAGCGATGTCTCCCTTCAGATCAATCGGGAGGACCGCCTTGGCTTGGTCGGCCCGAACGGCGCAGGAAAATCTACCCTCTTTTCCCTGATCCTTGGCGAAGCCACCCCCGATGATGGCCGCGTCACCATCGAAAAAAATATCACCCTCGGCTTCCTTCCCCAAGAATCTGCCCCCGCTGGCGAAGAAACCATCCTCGAACTGGCCTGTGCCACTTCACCCGAAATGTCCCGGGTCCAGCAGGCCATCAAACGCCACGAGCTCGCGGGGACACTAGAAGATCCGGAATATCACGAAGCCATTGATACCTTTACCGAGCTCGGAGGATGGCAACTCGAACCTCGTGCCAAACAGATTCTCAGTGGTCTTGCTTTTCGCGATGCCGATTTCGATCGTAAAGCCCGCACCCTGAGCGGGGGCTGGATCATGCGCGCCCACCTCGCCCGCCTTCTCGTCCAAGAACCCGATCTTCTCCTCCTTGACGAACCCACCAACCATCTCGACCTCGAATCACTCGTCTGGTTTCAGGAGTACCTAAGAAATTATCCAGGAGCCATTCTCATGATCTCCCACGACCGCGAATTTCTCAATCAGCTGGTCAGCTCCATTATCGAAATTTCTCAAGCTAAACTCCACCGCTACCGTGGTAACTACGACAAGTACGTTATCGAAAAGGCCGCCCGCGAAGAGCAACACCTTGCCGCCTACAAAAATCAACGAAAAGAAATCGCCTCCCTTCAACAGTTTGCCGACCGCTTTCGCGCGAAAGCGAGTAAGGCCTCCCAAGCCCAAAGCAAACTCAAGCAAATCGATCGCATGGAAAAAATCGAAGCTCCCGTTTCCGCAGCTCGTTCCATCAAGTTCTCCTTCCCTCAACCCCTTCGTAGCGGGCTCCGCGCCATCACCCTGAAAAATGTCGATCACGCCTACCGCAACGTCGAAGGCCAAGGTGATCTCGTCGTCTACCGAGGCCTCAACTTTGAAGCCGAACGCGGTCAACGCACCGTTCTCGTCGGTCCCAACGGTGCAGGAAAATCCACTCTTCTCAAACTCCTCGGCGGGGCCATTCCCATCCAAAGCGGAGAACGCACCACAGGACATAACGTGCGCGTCGGCTACTTTTCCCAGCACCGCGGCGACACTCTCAATATGGAACACGAAGTGCTCGAATCCGTCCTCGATTCCCCTAATCCCGTTAGTGAACAAACCGCTAGAACTGTTCTCGGCTCCTTTCTTTTCCGTGGTGACGATGTTTTTAAAACCGTCGGTATCCTCAGCGGAGGAGAAAAATCTCGTCTCGCCTTGGTCAAAATCCTCCTCGATCCACCCAATCTCCTTCTGATGGACGAACCCACCACCCACCTGGACATTGGTTCAATCGATGCACTTATCGGAGCCCTCCGCCAGTACGAGGGCACCCTCATCTTTATTAGCCACGATGTTCATTTCATCCGCGCCATGGCCACCACCGTCCTCCACATCAGTGCAGGTCACCTCACCCCCTACGCAGGCGATTACCAGTACTACTTGGATAAATCATGCGCCACCTCCGAACGCGCCGCCCTCACCGCTGGCGAACAGCTAAGCAACTCCCAACCCGTCGCTCCCGAAAAGATTACGATCTCCGAATCTCCCGAACGCGCCCCCACCCCACGAAAAACCAAAGAGCAGAAGCGAGCCGAAGCCGAAGAAAGAAAAGCGCAAAGCCA
>CANIEM010000058.1 GCA_947466515.1 Verrucomicrobia subdivision 6 bacterium
CGCTCCCGACGCAATAACCGTGGCTCCAGTATAAGAGTTGCTCCCGCTAAGATAGTAGTAGCTGGTGGTTCCGGTACCAACACCCGAAGCTAAACTGAGCTGCCTAGATCCACCACTTTCAGAAATGTTCCCAGTGACCTCTAGCGTTCCACCTTTTGCTTGATTCCAAGTGGAAGTAGCCGCAGCTAAAGCCAGTCCAGCAGAAATCCGGTTAGTCCCCGTGGTGTTTTGCGCCCAGATCGCAGGCGTCTGTAAGGCGGTCGTGAGAGCACTGTACGCGGAGCTGAGAGTGAGAACCGAGTTGTTGGCGGTGGAGATAGTGTAACCGGTCGCAGCGTTGGTGAAGGTCAACCCCAGTATGGTCGTGTTGGCGGTCAATTGTGGCAACAACGATGGGTTTGCCACACCCGAAAACACCGCATAGTTGGTGGTGGTGGGAGCGCCTGCAGGAGACCAATTAGCGGCGCTGTTAAAATCCGTTGTGCCGGGGGTCCATGTGCTAAGAACCGTCGCCGCCAATGCTGGAGAAGATATCGATCCAAGATAAAAAAGGATGCTTACACGCAAAAAGCAGGCATTGATCTTTTTGCTCATACTACTTTGACTCCATCAAGGGGTAAACGTTCAGCCCAATAGATACCACCTGTATTAAAAGATAGCTCAACCCTTTTCTTGGTAAATGCCAATTGCCGATGAAAAGATCTAAGAATAATTGACATGGGTGGTTACTAGTGGTACGAGTTTCTCTAATCCAATGATATATATTTACACTAAATGGTTGAACAAGCAAATTAAATCTATTGTATTCTTATTCAGGATACTACTTGGCACCTAAACGAGTTACCGATTCGTATAACTTGTTTTCTTTCAGCACAAATCGATGGCATCTAAATCAGCCATAACCCAAGCGCAACTAGCCAAGGCGACTGGAGTCTCGCAAGCGACGATCTCCCGTTGCCTACGTGGTGATCCTGCCCAGAGTGCCACGAGTTGTGCTCGGATCAGAAAAATTGCCCAAGAGCATGGTTATGTCCCTAACCCCTTCGCCTCAGGCATGGCCCGTGAGCGTCGCGAAAAAAATCCAACCCCATCCTCTAGCCTTGCCATAATCGCAGGGAATCCCCACTGCGATCCCCTTAAAATAGAGCCAGAGATTCAGCAGCTCGTTTCGGCCGCACGTGACCAGGCCAATGCACTCGGCTACTCCATCGAATATTTCTGGCGCTACAACCCAGAATTAGCCGGTTCACGTCTGGCGGAGGTCATTAAGACGCGCAACATCCTAGGTCTTTTTCTTTTCCATCTTTCTCACGAGGAACTCAACGTTCCTTGGGATCAGTTCTCGATTGTCCTTCAAAATCCAACACATCACTCCCCCTTGTTCCACCACCTGACTTCCAACCGATTCCAGAACACTCAAATTGCCTTAGAAGAGTGCCAACGATTGGGCTACCGACGCCCCGCCTTGCTCATCAATCTGGCAGACGATCTCAACCGCAAGGGGGAAATCATGAATCTGGGAGCTTATATGGCCTATTCTCACCTTCTGGGGGATGCTAAGCGCATTCCTCCATTCGATCGGAATCAATCCGCGAAAGAGTTCGGCCTCTGGTTCAAAAAATACCAGCCCGATGTGCTCCTTGGCTCAGGTCCTGCTGCGCTTCCCGTACCCTGCGGATTTAAGATTCCCCAACAGGTTGGCTACGTGAGCTTGAGCGGTGGAAAATCTCCCGTGCGGACAGGGGCTACCTATGTCGGAGATCGGATGGATGTGATGGGCAGTACAGCCATCGATCTGCTCACGACCCAAATCCATCGACACGAAAGAGGCTTCCCCACCCATCCTCGCTGTGTCGTCATCGCTGGGCAGTGGCATGAGGGTTCCACCACCCTCCGTCAAAGATCAACCTCTCCTATCCAGAGAAGTTAGCCACCCCCACCCATTTCTGCGTGAAATTAGAGCCCCAACTCTGGCCAATTTTTTATCGCCCCACCATCAGTCGAATCGTCCTCGGCTTTTTCCTCTTAGTTTTTTTACTAGACCTGAGCGTAGCGTGGCCGGCCGATCCCGCCCCCATGGGGTTATCCCACAGCCTTGGAGGGCGTACGCTTTACGTGAGCCCAACTGGTGCAGATGACCGAAGCGGACTCACCCTCAACCAGGCCTTCGGCACACTGCAACATGCCGCCGACGTGACGCAACCGGGCGATACGGTGTTGATTATGGAAGGCACGTATTCCAACGTCCGATCGGACTACAGCGCACTCTTACGGATCACCCGTTCGGGTACGGAGCAGGCACCGATCCGATACTGCGCCTATCCCGGACACAAACCGCGCCTCCTCTTTGATTGCTATCAAGGGATCCGCATCGCTGGCGCATCCTACATCGAGATCCAAGGATTGGAAATGGATGGGGGCAAGGCAGGCATCACCTTGGAACTAGCGAGACAGTACGAAAAAGAAAACCGCGCCGATTGTGACAACGACGGTATCGTGATTGGCCCGATGGGGGATTTCTCCAAACCCACAATCCCCTTCCCCCATCATGTTCGAGTGGTAGGAAACACCGTGCACCACTGTGCTGGAGCGGGCATCAGCGCTTACCTCGCCGACTATGTCATCGTCGAGAGCAACGTAGTCCACTCCTGTGCTTGGTACAGTCCGTGGGCCAAGAGCGGGATCAATCTCGGATGGGGCTACAACTCCGACGAGAACACCCAGAGCTACAAGAATATCATTCGCGGAAATCTCACCCACGATAACGCAAATTATATTCCTTGGCGCACCAAGCGAAAGATCACCGACGGCAACGGAATCATCGTGGACTCCATGCGGAATCAGGATCGGAACAAAAAGAAATTCGAGCCCTACCGGGGCCTAACCCTCGTCCAAAGTAACCTGAGTGTTCATAATGGTGGCTCAGGCATGCATGCCTTTCTCAGTGACCACGTCCATTTCGATGGAAATATCTCCTACCAGAACGCTCAGGTTGTCAAGGACGGGTGCGAGATGTTCGGCATGGACTGCACCGATGTGCTGATCCTAAACAATATTATTGCTCCACGCCCAGGGGGCAGGGCCAACGACAACCGATCTTGGCACGGGCCCAACCAGGATCTGTTTTACGACTACAACACCTATCTCGACCCTGGGAAGCTCGCCGTGCGTGGAATTCACGACCAGATTGCCGACCCCCTTTTCATTCGTCCTGCCACCAATGTGGAGAGTGCAGATTTCCGATTGCAGGCAGGAAGTCCTCATTTGCACAATGGATATTCTGGTCTGGAGGATTGGAAACGGGTCGAGTGGCCTCGACTCCGAGAAATCCAATCCAAACAAAATAAAGATTCTAACTTTTTGCCCAAATGAACAGTGCAACATCTTCATCCGCTCCACTGGAATGCTATCTTCTCCTAGGACAATCCAACATGGCGGGCCGGGGTCTTGTCCAAAAGGAGGACAAGAAACCAGTCCGTAATATTCTCGTTTTCGATTCCCAAGACAAGTGGGTCAATCAAGGTGAGCCGATTCATTACGACCACCCGAGGGCTGGGGTAGGGTTGGGGATGGCACTGGCTAAACAAAGGGTAAAACGAAATCCCCAGACTAGAATTGGCTTAATCCCGTGTGCGGTCGGGGGGACTCCCCTCGCCCTGTGGCAACCTGGAGCCGACCTCTACTTAAAATCGATTCGCCGGGCGAAGCTGGCTCTCAGCGGGGGCATACTTCACGGATTCCTCTGGCATCAAGGGGAGCAGGATTCCTTGGAGTCACCGACGGCCCACTCTTATGCCGAAAGGCTCGCAGGGGTCGTTGCGGCCTACCGCGAAGATCTGGCTGCACCCGAAGTCCCCTTCCTAGCTGGAGAACTGGGCCGATTCCTTGAGCAGAACCCAAAAACTCCTTTCGCCACTCTGGTCAATCAACAGATTCATTCCCTTGTTCCTTCGATCCACCGTTTCGCCGTTATTTCCTCAGAAGGGCTCAGCCACGGCCATGAGGATCCCTTACATTTCGACGCGAACTCCCTTCAAGAGTTGGGTCGAAGGTACGAGAAGGAACTTCAATCCATCTCCCTTAGTTCGAGTGGGCCCAAGAAGCGGTAAAACTAAGCGGGCGGGGCCGAAAGGGTGGAGCCGACACGCGAGACAGCAGAGAAGATTTCCCGAACCTGCGCACCGTTTCCACGAATGATTTCACATAAATGTCTCAACCCTTGCGTGGTGATGGCCTGCGTTGGGTCAACATAGGCCGACCAGTTCACCTTTGCCCGGCTCAGAGGTACCTCTTCCGTCACCATCATGACGGAGAGAGCACGCGGCACATTGATCCCTAACTGTTCAATGCATTTCTCAAAAGCAAGCGTCAAGGAACTCCCATCAACAAGGACGGCAGTGGCATCCATCTTTTTCACGAACTCTGCCAGCTCTTTTTCGACGGGGTCTTTCCTCTCTTTTTCTTTTAGAAAAAGAACTCGTCCAGCTTCGTAGGAGATTCCTGCATCCGCCAACGCATTTTGATAACCCTCAAGCGCGCTTTGAATGTAGGAATTGACGGGATCTCCCGCGATCAAGCCCACCCGACGATGCCCAGCCGCAAGCAGATCCCCTGTAGCCTTCTGAGCAATCTGGGAATGTTGAGCGGAAGTAAAATGGATTTTTGGATTTACGAAAAGACGGTTGACCACCAAAAAGGGCAAAGTGGGTTTGGCCGTCGGTGGAATGGCCTCCAGATAATCAACCCAAACTTGGGGAGGACGAAAGATGAGCACTCCATCGCCAGCAGAGGTGGAAGCTTGCAGAAGCTGCTGCAACTTTTCCAGAGTGGGAGTGTAAACGTAATGGACCTCGCAATTCACTTCCGCCTCACCACGGTGAATCCAATCGTAATGAAAAGGCTTACTCTGCCAGTGATCCGATTGAAATCTTTCGGGAATCAGGATCCGTAATAACTTTTTGGCTGGGGGGAGGAGAACAAAGTTTCCTCGACCCTGTTTGGAGACCAAAAGTTTTCTTTCAATTAAATGGCCGAGTGCCGCTCTCACTGTACGCCGGCAGATCGAGAGATTATCCACAATCTTTCTTTCGGAAAGAAGTCGATAGCCAGGAGGGAGTTTTCCAAGTTCAATCAGCTTGGCAAATCCATTGGCTAACTGAAGATAGAGAGGCGTGGGTTCATTTTCCTGGAGTTGTCCCGAAAGGTACTTAAAAACCTGCTCGGTCGTGGGGTTCTTCGGGACCAATGTGTGCGACAAATCAACTGGTACCATAGCCAGAAGTTTCGTTATTTAAAATGACGTGACAAACCATTACTTCACTTATTGACTCGGTTGCGAACCAGTGTATACCAGTTATCAATGCGGTCGAACCCCTCTACTGCCGGGATTTCCGACTCGTCCTCTAGGCTAGCCATACTTGGTGGAGTTCCGTTATGCCAACCCAGCGAATTTCAAAGAGACCTTATCGGTGACCAAGAGGAGAAAGCCGCATTAGATGCCATTCGTTGGGCAAGAACCCACCGCAAGGCCCTCGACCGATACGGAGGGATCGAGGTAGATGCCTACGAGAAAGATTTCGCCAGTTATGTCGGCCTCTCCGTCGCTACCGCCACCAGCTCGGGCACCGCTTCGATTCACGCGATTCTTGCCGCTCTCGATTTAGAACCAGGATGTGAGGTCATCTGTCCCCCCATCACCGATCCAGGAGGAATATCCCCCGTTCTTTTCTCCCTTGCCATCCCAGTCTTCGCCGATACCCGATCCGATAGTTTTAATATGTCGCCCACAGCTATTCGCCAGGCCATCACGCCACGGACCCGAGCGATTCTCGTCACCCATATCGCTGGCGAGCCCTGCGAAATGGAGGAAATCATGGAGATTGCCAAAACCCACAACCTCCCCGTGATCGAGGATGTCGCCCAAGCGCACGGAGCTCTCTACCACGGAAAAATGTGCGGAAGTTTCGGGCACGCCTCGGCCTTCAGCATGATGGGAGGCAAACACCATACTTCCGGTGGGCAGGGAGGCATGGTGGTGACAGACAACCCCGCCCTTCTCGAAAAAACCAAGGCTTTTGCCGATCGCGGAAAGTTCTGGACCTCTCGCGGTGTGCAAAACCAAACGGCCGGACTGAATTATCGGATGACAGAACTAGAAGCCGCCATAGGGCGGGTGCAATTACGCCGCTTGCCAGATATCCTAAAACGGCGTCGCGATGGGGCACTTCATTTTCAAAAAATGATTCAAGGGAACCAGCTTTTCTCTCTCGGTTGGATGCCTGAGGGTGCCATCTCATCCTACTGGTTTCTTCGGATCAAAGTGCACACCCAGTTCTCTTCTCGAAGTAAGCAGGAGATCGTCAAGGCGCTGGCGGCCGAAAATATCCCCTCCGCGCCGACCTACACCTCCATCATCTACGATCAACCCTGGATTCAAGATCGAGCCATCTTTGCCAAATCCGGCATCCCATGGTCCTTGGCCCCTCAAGGAATCCAATACGACTATGCCCACGCCTGCCCCAACGCAGAACAAGCTCTCGCCGATCATATCCTAATTTCTTTCAACGAATCTGTTTCGCAGGAAACCCTTTCTCTTGTGGCACTCGCCATGCAGCGGATCGAGTCCGCTTACCGCTAATTCAATGCCCCGATCTCTTATCCATCCGCAACGCCACAAAAAAGCCAAAAAAGTCCTGCCGTATAAAAGTCGGCGTCCACAACGAAAACCCCACCCACCCCTTCTTTCAGAATTCAAGCACCCCCCTCACCTCCAAGAGGAAATTCTTCGTCGTGCAATCTCACTCGCCTCTCAACAAGTCCTTCAGGTGGATTACTATCGGATTCAAAGAAAGTATGCTTGGAAGCTTCCGCTGACCTCACTGAGCGAACTTCCCAACGATCCCGTGCCAGGTTTACCCAACTACCCTTGGGCCACCTGGCTGACTTGGACTCTGGAGGAGAGAATCTTCACTTTGGGCTGGGCGGCAGAATGGACGGGCGAAAAGAACTGGATTCTACTGGCCCAACGGGATCTACAAGCTCTCGCCTCATTCCCGAGATACTTCTCCGACCCTCACCACTGCACCTTGGACGCGTCATGGTGTGGCAGAATTCTCGCCACCGCCCTTCTCGATTGGACTTGGCTTAGCCCAGCTTTAACCCAAGCGATTCGCGTGGCTCTCAACCGCTTCCTTCAGGAAGCCAACACCTACCTAACCTCGATCCTTGGCCAACTTTCTGATCCAGTCGCACGCCCTGCTCAGACAGCCAAACTTATGTCCAATATTCCGCTGATCGGATTTCTCACCTGCACTCTTGTCGCCACCATGGTGGATCACCCTAAGAAAGATGAGCTCAATAACCGCGCCCAGGAACTGCTCACGGAACTCGCACGCCAACATGCGAACGGATTATCCGAAGGCGTTTGTTATGACGGCTTTATTCTCGATGTTGTCTCCACTTGGCTCCGCGCCCTCCCAGGTCGCGAGGGTGCGAACCTAATCCCTCTTCTGCGACTCAACGATCTTTTCACCCGCACCCTCGCTTTCGGATTGCCAGCCGATCCGAGCAACCTCGCCCCCATCGGTGACGTGGAACCGCAAATGACTTTCCATATTTCCGCTCAAGCCAAGTTAGAATCCCTCCTGCCCTGCCCATCGCGCCGTGCCTGGCTCCAAGCGATTCCACTTTCCAAAATGCGCACCGAAGCTCTGGCCTTTCTTCCTCATGCGTCCGATGCTTCTGACCAATCCTTCTCCACCCAAGGAATTTATGATGGTGGCTATGGAATCTCATTACGTAATTCTCCCAAGAAACTGGGCCTCACCCCCGTCCTCAGCGTGCACAACTCTGCCTCGGGACATCTTCACAAAGATGCTGGCCACCTCTGCCTCGGGAGCCAACACGAGTGGTTAATCACCGATCCAGGATACCAGCAGTATCAGCCCGGTGCTGAAAGGGAGTTCACCCTTGGTCCCACCGCACACAACGCTCCTGTCATCGATGGCCAAGGACAGTCACGCGTTCTCGCTAACCGTTGTTTTCAGACCATCACAGAAACTCATTTTCAAGGAATCGGGATCGATCTGACCTCGGCCTATGCTGACCTCCCTTCCCTTTCATCGGTTCACCGATATGTTTGGCTGACCTCGGATGGTATGGTTGTAGTCGCCGATAAATTTACCGCCACGGCGGAAATTGGGGTGGAGTACTTCTGGCACGGAGCCCCCGATGCTTTCTGGGAAAAAGGCCAAAACTGCTTCTCCATCCACGGACTCCGATCTTCGCTCACCCTACAAGCGGCGGGAATTTCCCTGAATAAGGCAACCGTGACCAAGCTGAATGGCTCCCTTGGTCATCTCACCCTCCAGATGCGCACTCCGATCCTTTCTGATCTTGTCTGGTGGATTTTTAGTCATGATCCCGATGCTGTTCCCACCTTTCGGCAGACCTCCCCCACCTCCCTGATCCTCAACGAAAAGGTTCTCCTCACTCCCGAGGCCTTTGATCTTTCCAAGATCAATGCCTCTCAACACTCCACCCAGAATCTTCAAGCCACCAGTGCAACCTCCCTTCCTCTGCCCCGGGGAGGGCCATTTGCAAAAGAATCGGAAGTGGAGCAATCTAGATCGAATACCCTCTTATGAAAAAAATTCCCGTTCAGACCGCACGCCAAGGAGTTTCTCCAAGCAAAACCACCGCCAATCATAAATCTTCCTCCGCAAAACCACGAATTATCGACAGCCACCAACATGTTTTCTGGCATGGCCGCAATGATCGGGAATTGATCGCAGACATCGATGCCGCAGGGATCGACTTGAGCTGGCTTCTCACGTGGGACATTGCCCCTTGGGAATATGTCCCTGGACATAACCAGTGGCTCAGCCCACTCAATCGCCGAGCGGACGGGACGGTAGCTGGCGTTACCTTGGCCGATGTCCTACTGGCTCGTGACCGGTATCCGCAACGGTTCATTGCAGGCTACTGCCCTCATCCCATGAGCTATGAACCCTGCGCCGCGCTCCGCACGGCAGTGAAAATGTACCAAGTAAAGGTATGCGGAGAATGGAAGTACCGCATGCCCTTCGATGATCCCCGCTGTATCGAATTGTTTCGGACTGCGGGTGAACTAGGCCTCCCCATCGTTTTACATCTCGATTATGCCTGGCTCCCAGAGTCCAAAGGACGCCCAACATATCGGCCCTACTGGTACGGCGGTAATCATGACAACCTAGAGCGGGCCCTCCAAGCGTGTCCTCAGACTCGGTTTATCGGCCATGCCGCAGGATTCTGGCGTGGAATTTCAGCCGATTTCGATACGAATCCCGAGATGTATCCGAAGTCGCCCGTTACGGGTCCAGGTGTTATCCAACGATTATTCGATCGGTACGAGAACCTCTCGGCAGATCTTTCGGCAGGATCTGGGCTAGGCGCACTCCAGAGGAGTCCAGAATTTTCTCGGAAGTTTCTCTGCGACTATTCGGAACGCCTTCTGTTTGGAAGAGATTGCTATGGCACGGAGCTCCTCGATGCCTTGACGGCTATGGATCTTCCGCCTGCCGTCTCTGCGGCCATCTTAGGCGGCAACGCCCAAAGACTTATTCCTTCTTAACTCCGATTTTGCGTACTCTCCGCAGTTCAATAAGCTAGCTCGGGTCCAGTGCCCTTCCAAAATCGGTTGGTCACACTGGCCCTACAACTATCGAATACGGTCATGGGCACACGTGCAACATGCCCATCGCAGTAACCCACATTCACAAATTCTTTGTGTCTCTTTTTCAGGGCCACGATCCGAGGTGGGCCTTGGCTACCTGCAACGGTGGACTCTACAACCGTCCAGTGCTCCTCGAAATCCATCGTGAGTGCTGTCGCGCTCGGATAAGTATTCCGAGCCAGCTTCACGCCACTCATATAGCCATTCTGTCCATAGCTGACACCCATGTAGGGTGCATAGACCCCTTTGCTGACCGTCCCGTATTTGTCCGCCGGACAGACCAAAATTTTCGTGCTTTTATTTGTTCCGCCAAGGTACGGGATAATCGACATAACATACGAGGTACCCCAATTCGCATCATTTTGAGGAAATTCCCCATCGTTATCCGCTGCGCAGCTAAACGAAGCCGCCCCGATCTGTTGCAGATGTCCCACGCACGCCCCTTGGTCCGCTGAGGCACGAACTCGCGCCAGCGCCCCCAAAGACAACCCAGCGAGCAGTCCAATAATCGTGATCACGACCAGCAACTCCACCAAGGTAAACCCAGACCGAGCCAACCCAGTCCACACGGAACACAAACGACTGGAACGATCTCCATCCTCATCGCAGATTTTCACGGTTTTTTCTTTTTAGCTGGAGGGGTGTACTGCAATACGGCTGATTCTTGAGGCGATTTACCCAAGAAATCACCAATGGTGGCGTGCCACTGCCTCATACCATACTCAATGGTGATGGCCAGTAATCCCTCATCCAGCGCAAATGTACTCTTCTGGGCATTGAGCAATTCAATCCGCTTTTGCCCTAAATCCCATGCTCGGAGAAGCCACGCATCTTTATCCGCTAAGGTATAAGGGAAGGCCTGTTGTTGAAGTTTTTCAAAGAAATCGCGTGAGACATCGAAATCGGGTACAGCCGTAACCTTTCTCGGTGCACGAGCCGTTGCCTCCCACTCAAACGCTTCCATGGGAAAGCCTGTTCTCCCCAGCTTAGCGTAAAGTCCCATGAGCTCCGACATAAGGGAGGTGTACTCACAACCCACCCGCAGAAAGGAGATTCTCTTTTGCAGTTCAAGATCAGTGCCCGCCGCTTTTTGCGCTTCGTCCAGGCAGAGTCCAGCCCGTGCCAGCTGTTCCGGGGAAAACATTTTAGGGATCGCGTTAAGGATAACGACGTAGCGGCCATCGATATCCAGCTTGCGCCAACTTTCGCGGGTGGCCTGGAGAAACACCTCGTGATACCGGCGCACGGGATCAGCCGCCACCCCAAAGGCACTGTAAAACTCCTTCTCTAAATCACCGACTTTCCGATCCGGATCCCAAAGAAGATGGGTCACGACATAGTAGTTGAGCGCCATGTTCGAAAAGTTTTTTCCCGTTTCCCCATAAGCTCCGATCATTCCAGCCTTTCTTGCTTCAGTAATCGTTGTGGCAATTTCCTCGGGATAAAGAAATGGCAGATCCATCCAGTAATGAGTGCCCCAATATTCACGCATGATAATTTTCACCCCCTTGGTTTTCCAGGAGCGGACGAAATCTCGGTATTCCTGGGCTCCCTTTTCCGAAAGGAGCGTGGTCGCATAGGTTGTCATCGAGAGGTACACGTTGTCGGGCAGGGTCGGAATTTTGCTCGGAGGTTGCCGACCCACGGTGTAGGCAAAGGTGCCGATTCCCTTGTTCGGTCTCTCCTTTTTCATCCGCAGTGCCATGTCATTGACAAAGTCCCAATAGGCGTCGCCCGTAGTGCCCTTGGCCTGACAAAGAGGGCATTCGCAGAATCCGTATCCATCGTTGGCTGAAACTGAGACAATATCCAAGCCTGATGTGTCCGCCGCTTCTAGGAGATTTTTAAAGAATTCGTCCCGGAGTTCAGGTTTCGATTCACAGAGTTGGGCAGGATTTCTTTTTCCACCGACCAAGGCGAACCAGTCGGGGTGAGCCGAAAAGTAAGTCTCCTTTGGAATCATATGGGACCAAGCATGACCAAAGTTGGCCTTCAACTGATCCCCTTGCCGAGTTCGCCGCACCCAACGGGCTAGTTCTGGTTTGAGCTCATCCCAATAGCGGGCGTAGCCGAATTTCAATAACCGCCGTTTGAATTCAGGAGTCCCGCCCTCCTTGATGGGGGGGAGCACAAGTTGCGGGCAGACGGGTATGACCTCGCCAGTGGAACCTGGCCACAGCCAACGAACCCCGCAATATTTCTCCAAGAAAACCGAAACGGCGTGACCCACCCCTTGGGCATCGCCCTTTAGACAAATCCCTTTGTCATTAGATTGTAGAGCCCATGTTTCCTTAGGCACTTCTCCCTCCAGTTGAAAAAGAAAAGCTAACCCCGCCCCAGTATCTTCGGCGACGATGGGCAGGGATCGTCCGGTTGCTTTTTGTAGATGGTACTGCAGGTCTTCTGCAGATTGTTGGAGCGTACCACTAGCTCCCTTGGCCATCACAATTTGATCGAAGTCAGCCAGATTCTGGGAAGCGGCACCTGCCTGGGAAACCCCCAGTAAAGCAGTGGCTTGGATAAGGCGAAAGAGCGTTACTTTACAAACGGTGGATGTTTTTAAAAACAAGCTAAGAACCTCTTTCTGTTCTGTGTCCCAGCGTTAGCCATCCTTGGCCGTCGCTGCCTGGATGATGATATTGCCGAATTTAACAAAAGGCGCTTTCACTCCATCGCTACTTCCTTCCGCGTAGATCCCGACGGCCGTCACTCCCGACAGCTTGGGTTTAAGTTCGGCGGAACCGATTTTGTCCAAACTGCTGGCAGGATCGTATGAATACCATTGAAGGGAAGACGGGTCGGAAATGGCTACAGGGAAACGTCGGGTGCCAGAGGAAATACCCAGCTCGGAGGAGATAAGATATTGCGAACCCAACTGGACGACCAGACGCGCAGAAACCACGATGCCGCTTCCTCCCCAAAAGTTAAAAGAAATCGGAGTCTTGGCATTCAGGGTCACTTCCCCTGTCTTCAAGGCAAGAAAATCCTCTTGTTTCCATAAAACAAGTAGACGGACCTTGCCAGTAGGGTCGTTCGCGGACGCAGCAAAATAATCGGGTTCAGACGACTTACCACCATCAGCGATTTTGCAGTGGCCTAGCCCACCAGTCCCCGTAGCACTCGCTCCCCCGTAGAATTTTGAACTCGGCAGGGCCGTGTTGTAATGGGCCGTGGGAGAAAGAAAGTTATGATCAGAAAAAGGCATCGTGGGGGTGCCATTGATCCAACCCGTAAAGGACTCCCAGTTGCTGGCCGTATAATCGGGAGAATCAAAATTAACGATCACGGGACCGGCCAGACCAAGAGGTGCCAACGAACCAAGGAGACCGATGAGGCAAACCCGTCTCCATAAACCGAGACCTGGCTTCACTTAGGTCCACCTTCGCTCAGCAGACGGAGGAGTTCTCTCTTAGCCTCGTCGAGTTGATGAGTCGTGGCGGTTAAGACAGTTTTGGGATAAGGCATATTTCCGACCACCTCCTCCTTCATTTTTAACCCATAGGGGGATTTTTCCCCAACTACACCTTTCAAGAAAGCATCGGCCTTGCCCAGCCACTCTTTCTTGGAAGGATCGCTTTTAGCCACATCCACAGCCGACTGGAGCATACGGAGATAGACCGAATCGGCATATCCGGCTTGGATCCCCATCCCAGAAGCGCAGTTGATTGCTTTATCCCCATCAAAAAGGACCAAGCGGGCGTAGGTGTAAAAATCCACCCCATCCAGTCCTTTAGTCCAAACCTCCCAAAAAACTTTCCGAGTATAGAAAGAAGGAGACTTATAATAACCCCAACTGCCGTAAGTCCCGATCAGGGTCCCCTTTTCTAAGGTGATTTCCCCTGCCTGTTTCCATTTCTGAAACTGATCGATAAAATGCACATTCAAAATGAAGGAACGGCAGAGAGGGGTGATTTGATTCATCATCGTAATCGAGACAGCCTCGCCCGTTGGATTGGTTTCAGGCATCCAACCCGCAGCGGACGTAAGCTTGGCCATCGGCAACCAAACAGACTGCATATCCTTCACCCCAAGTTCGTCGCCAAATTTAAAGGTAAACTGACGAAATCCCTTCTTCTCCAGATAACTTTTGAATTGAGTCCATAGATCCACAAAAGATTTTCCCCAAGATTCGGAAAGGTTGGTGCTTCCCGTAAGTTCGGTGATGTAGTTCCCACCTTTTATCACCATGGCTCCAGCTCCATGGCGAATGTTTACCCGTGAAAAACCTAGGTCTCGGGCAACTTGGATCTGTTCGTCGTAACCCGAAAAATCCAGCTCGGGGAGGGTACCGTCAGGCTGGGCAAAAGCCTCTGTTTTACCAGCTTGGCGATTTGCGATGATTGTCTTGAGGGGGACCCCAGTTGATTTTACACGAATATTTTGCAGCGTGATCGCACCATCCACCACGCCATCCCCGCCCAGCTCTCCCATGTTCCGCAGCAAGGGAGTTGCTCCTGATACTGAAAAATTGATGCCTTTCGCCTTGCCCACCGCCACGGGAAATGCACGGGGAAAGGGTCCAAGCCAGTTGAATCCGTAAAAACCAAGGTTCAGCCCCAAGGAACGGTTAAAAGGTACTGGCCATATCTTAAGAGTTACAGGAAGGACTCGCGAAGTTTCTCCTGATTCCATTACAAGCTGGTACTGATATTCTCCTGGCGCCATCGATGCGGTCTGCGCTCGGATCCAAAGGATAGCCGTCTTGCCCGCAGCCAAGCCCCCACCTGTGTCAGGCAGTAGCCAGAACTCCTCTGCCGCTGGATCTGGTTCTCTGGGTGAAACCGCCGAAATTAATTTCTGGACGATGGATTTGTCTGCAGGTTCCGTGGGTGCTGCTTTCGATACTTCCGCACCCATCGCGGTGACCGCAACTTGGCGGAAAAAGGTAAGCGCTTTTTCTGGCGCCCCCTTCTGCGGTTCCAAGCGAAGGCGAAGCGAGGGGAGTTCCTCCGTGGCTGTTAGATTGACAAAAGTACTGGCAATTTCCCCCTGTCCCGTGTCGATCCGCAGTTCACGAACAACCTCACTCGCTTCGGGTTGTGTCGGGCTAAAACGTGGACGCCCCGCCGTCATATGGTAACCGTAAATCGATTCATCCGCCACCGCATCCCTTTGCCAAACCACCCAACGATCTCCCGCGGGCAAACCTAAATGCGCTGGAGTTGCCACGGGGGTGGATGGGGAAAGCGTATGCATCATCCCTTGGATTCCTTCAAGAAAGATAGAGCCCCGAGTGATACCAGACTGGGTGGCATTCGCTCTCGCTTCCGTAATTTTTTGGATCTTTTTTTCCAGTGCATCCTTCGCGGCAGGTTCGGTGGTGCGGGCCAGAGAATTTTGCA
>CANIEM010000059.1 GCA_947466515.1 Verrucomicrobia subdivision 6 bacterium
GAACTTGCCATCTTGAAACGCCACTTCGCCTCTGACCGTCACCACCTCGGGCTTGCCAATTGTCTTCCACCCCTCAAACGCGCTGTAGTCGATGTTCATATGATGGGTCTTGGAGGAGATCGTTCCTGGTGCATCAGGATGCCACACCACCAGATCCGCATCCGCGCCCACCGCAATCGTTCCCTTACGCGGAGCCAATCCGAACAACCGCGCCGCCGCTGTGCTGGCCACCTCGACAAAACGACACAAGTCCAACTTCCCAGTCTTCACCCCGTGCGTATAAAGCAACGTCACTCGATCCTCCAAGGAGGGGATTCCATTGGGAATCTTGGTAAAGTCCGACCTGCCCATCTCCTTCTGCCCCTTGAAATCAAACGGCGCGTGATCGGTCGCTAAGGTATGAATCAACCCCTGCTCCAGTCCGTTCCACAGCACCGCCTGATTCTTTTGCTCCCGCAACGGTGGCGACATAACAAACTTCGAGCCTTCGAAATTGGGCCGCTCCGCAAATGTTTTATCAGTCACCAGATATTGGATTAACGTCTCCACCCAAGCCTTTACTCCCCTCTCCCGTGCACGCGTCGCTTCCCGCAGTGCCTCCTCACAACTCAGGTGAACCACATAAACGTGCGCTCCCGTCATCTCAGCGAACGTCATCAAATGATGTACCCCTTCCGCTTCCACCCTCGGTGATCGGCTCTCGTGGTGCCACTCAGGCCCCGTCTTCCCCGCCTTCAACAACTCCTGCTGGCGAATCGAAATCAACTCCGCGTTCTCACAATGAGCCGTCGTGATCACTCCAAGTTTCCGAGCGAGTTTTAAAGTCTGATACAACTCCTCATCCGTCACCCCAAAAGCCCCCTGATAGGCTAGAAAAACCTTAAAACTTGCCACCCCCGCCTGAACGATCTTCGTCAGCTGCTCTGCCGAATTCCCATCGAACTTTGTCACTCCCATATGAAAGGTAAAATCACAAGCACTCCTCCCCTCCGCCTTGCCCCGCCATAACTCGTAGGAGGCAAAAGGATCATCCGCCCGCGAGGGGCAGATCATCTCAATCAAGGTGGTGGTTCCTCCCGCCAAGGCCGCCACGCTAGCCGTTTCATAGGTGTCCTTGGCCAAAGTACCCATAAAAGGAAGATGGATATGCACATGCGGATCAATAAATCCTGGAAAGATATATTTCCCCTTAGCATCAATGACCGTCGCCCCAGCAGGGACTTCTAAGTTTTTCCCGATCCGAACAATCGTCTCACCCTCGACAAGAATATCCGCATGAGATCGAGAGTCGGCGTTAACCAGCTCACCGTTACAAATCAACAGCGCCACCAGCCTACTCCTTATGCCAAATATCACCCTCCCCATGGCGGAACCATCGGGAAGTAGTCACCTTCGCACGTGTGTAAAAAAGAATCGCCTCTTTGCCTTGCAAATGAAGATCCCCAAAGAAGGAGTGATCCCACCCGCTAAACGGAAAATAGGCCAATGGCGCTGGCACCCCGACGTTAATCCCAACCATTCCCGCCTTAATCCTATGCTTAAACTCACGCGCCGCCTTGCCAGATTGCGTGTAGATGCACGCGCCATTGCCAAAGGGAGTTGCATTCGCCATCTCAATCGCCGCATCCAAATCCGCGAAACGCATAATATTCAACACGGGTCCGAAAACTTCTTCCCGTGCGATTTCCATTTTTGCTTCTACCCGATCCACAATCGTCGGTCCCATGTAAAAACCCTGCGGTGCTTCCTTCACCTTCAATCCACGCCCATCCACCAGAAGCGAAGCCCCCTCTTTCACCCCTGAAGAAATCAGCCCACTGACCCGTTCCAGATGCTGGGCACTAATCACCGCACCCATCCTTGCCCCATGAGTCCGATCCGTCGGGCCCACCTCAATCGCTTTGACCACTTCAGCCAGAGGCTCGAGCAAACGGTCGGCCGCTTGCCCAATCGTCACTGCGGTGGAACCAGCCATACAACGCTGTCCCGCACAGCCAAAGGCCGCGTCCACCAAACCAGTCACCGAGTTTTTGAAGTCGGCATCAGGTAATACAAACACATAGTTTTTTGCACCACCCGCCGCTTGAACACGTTTCCCGTGCTGTGTCCCTTTATCAAAAATATACTTGGCCACGGGAGAAGACCCCACAAAGGAGATCGCCCGAACCAAAGGATGGGTTAGCAACGCATCAACGCACTCGCGACCCCCGTGCACCACATTCAGCACACCTGGAGGCAGACCCGCTTTTTCCAATAGTTGAATCAGACGAATACCCGTCAACGGAACCTTTTCGCTTAACTTCAGGATGAAACTATTTCCACAGGCTATTGCCAAAGGAAACATCCACATCGGCACCAAAGCGGGAAAGTTATAAGGACAGATCCCCACACAAACTCCATGCGCCTGTCGAACCATCTCACAATCAATTCCCCTTGCCACATTTTCCAGCACCTCGCCTTTAAGCAGTTCGGGGATGCCGCAAGCATACTCCACCACCTCAATGCCTCTTCGCAAATCCCCCCTCGCTTCCATAATATTTTTGCCGTGTTCCCGACAAATACTCCGCGCGAGGGGCTCAAACTCTTCTTCCAGATACATTTTATAGCGGAAGAGTATACGGCAGCGCTCCACGGGAGGCGTCTCTGACCAGTCCGCAAAAGCACGGTGTGCATCCTTCACCGCAAGATCCACCTCCTTCTCCCCGCACATCGGCGTCTGGGCAATGATCTCCCCTGTCGAAGGGTTGTAGACCGGTGTCGTCTTTGCCGTCTTCGGTACCGACCAATTGCCACCGATAAAATTCGCTACTGGATCGAGCGAGGAGGACTTTTCCGAAGGAGAGACTGAAGCAGTTTTAGTCATGGGCGGGTATGGCCTTCATCTTACCTGAAGCCAAACGCGTTTGGTACTCTTTCCAACTCAAAGGATTTTGATCGTTCGGAACGTCCACCATGGTGATGCACTGCTCGACCGGACAAACAAGGGAGCAGAGGTTACACCCGACACACTCTTTTTCCTTAATCTGCGGAATGGCTTTCCCAGGCAAGCGCCCTGGTCCCAGTCCTTGTCCGTTCGGCGAAACCAAAGCAATCGCCTGGTGAGCCCCATCTTCACAGGCGATGTAACACAGATTACACCCGATACATTTGTCATAATCGATCTTGGCGATCCGTTGGTAATGCAAGTCTAGCGTCTCCCACTTTTGTACCGACTGTACCGCCAAGCCCCGCAGATCGTTAACCGACTTCATCCCCTTCGAATCGAGGAAGTCATTCAGCCCATCGATCATGTCTTCCACGATGCGAAATCCGTAGTGCATGATCGCTGTGCAGACTTGGACATTAGTCGAACCCAAGGCAATGAATTCGGCGGCATCCTTCCAGTTCGAAATTCCCCCGATTCCGGAAATAGGCAGACCCACCTCAGGATCGATCGCACAGGATTGCACCATATTCAAGGCAATCGGTTTGACTGCTGGTCCGCAGTAGCCCCCATGGGTGCTTCTCCCCGCGACATAGGGCTCAGGACACATCGTATCTAAATTAACTTGGGTAATACTATTAATCGTGTTGATCAGGGAAATCGCGTTGGCCCCCGCCTTCTTAGCCGCGCGAGCAGGACGAGTAACATCCGTAACATTCGGGGTTAACTTCACGATCACAGGCAGTTGCGTTGCCTCCATCACCCATCCGACAATCGTCTCCATCACATCTGGATTCTGGCCGACAGCCGAGCCCATCCCCCTCTCACACATCCCGTGCGGGCACCCAAAGTTTAACTCCACCCCATCCGCCCCTGAATCCAGCGCTCGGGCGAGCATCTCGTGCCAGTTCTCTTTCGTATCCGTCATCAGGGAAGCGATCAGCGCCCGATTCGGCCACCGTTTTTTACACTCTTTAATTTCTTTAAAGTTCGTCTCGATCGAGCGATCGCTGATCAGCTCAATATTGTTAAATCCCACCATCCGATTACCCGCAATATCCAAAGACGAATAGCGTGAGCTCACGTTGACAATCGGATCACCGATCGTCTTCCAAACTAATCCACCCCAACCCGCTTCAAAGGCACGGTGGCACTGGTAGGCTGTGTTCGCAGGAGGGGCCGAAGCCACCCAAAAGGGATTCGGGGAGTGGATCCCCGCAAAGTTAACCGATAGATCAGCCATGGGATTTTGCGTTCCTCTCCTTTTTGTAGGCAGCCTCCAACTCAGGGACTCGCACCGGCCGCAAGAAACCCGAGCCCTTGGCTCCGTCCCGATGCCCCAATCGACTCGCTTGGATCGGACCATTGACTGGCTTGCCGCAAAGTAACGCATGCATTCCGTGGGCCGCTTTCTTGCCCTCCGCCACCGCATTAACCACTTCTCGACCTCCACTCACCGCATCCCCTCCTGCAAAGACTTTCGGCATACTCGTCTGTCCTGTCGCGGGATTACATTCCAGACGTCCCGCGGAATCGAATTTTAATTTGGGCAGCAACTTTTGCCAGAGTGAAGCCTGCTTCTCTTGCCCAAGAGCCATTATCACCATGTCAAACGGCTCGGTAAATTCGGAGCCCGCCACGTTTGTCGCCTTGCCGTCCGCCCCCACCTGTTTCCGAATGAGCCGTATTCCCGTTACCTGCTTCTCTCCAAGTATCTCCACGGGAGCTGTATGAAAAAGAAAGTTGCACCCATCTTTTTTCGCCAGCTCATATTCATAAGGATAGGCAGTCATATCCCCTTCCCCTCGACGATAAATGATCACCGCTTCCTTCGCGCCCAACCGTTTGGCTTGGGTCACAGCATCAATCGCCGTATTTCCACAACCCAACACCGCCACCCGTTCTCCCACCGGAACTTCGTGCAACGGTTTCGTATGAATCCAGCGAATAAACTCCAAGGCTTCCACCACTCCCGCCTTATCTTCCCCCGGAATTCCCAGACGGTGAGTTCGGCCTAAACCCATCCCAAGAAAGACCGCATCGTAATCCGCTAAAAGCTTTTCCATCGGGACATCTTTTCCAATTTCGGTATTCGTGCGGAACTCTACCCCCAAGTCCTTCACCCACTTCACCTCTTGCTGAGCCACCGCCGGCGGCATTTTATAATAGGCGATTCCGTAACGATTGAGCCCACCTGGTTCCGCATCCTTTTCAAAAACCGTCGTGGCATAACCCAACCGAGCCAACTCCGCCGCACACCCCAGACTGGCAGGACCACTACCGACCAAAGCCACTTTTTTCCCGTTCGGTTTTACCTTCTTCGGAAATGGATTAACCCCCTTCTCCCAAAGGGCATCCGTGGCGTAGCGTTGCAGGCGCCCAATTTTAATCGGTTTTTCATCTCGGTCCAACATGACACAGGCTCCTTCGCAAAGAACCTGGGTGGGACAAACTCGCGCGCAACTGGCTCCAAGAATGTTCGACTCCAAAATGACTCTGGCCGATCCGATCAAATTCCCTGTAGCAATTTTTTTAATGAATCCAGGAATATCGATCCCAGTGGGACATGCCATAATACAAGGAGCATCGAAACAGTAGAGGCAACGATCCGCTTCCACCTTCGCCTCCTGCTTGCGGTAGCAAGGCTCGATCTCTCCCATTGCCTCGGCCACCTCTTGTTTCGATCTTTTAGTTTTCACCTGCATAAGTTTTAGTTCAGTTTTCAGTTTCTTGCCGATAGTCGAGGAGATGATTAAATCACGCTAAGCCTAGACACACAAGAGTTCCGCTCAACGCCCACTCCTTTTCATCCACATAAGATAGACCATCAAAGCCACACCGAAGCCCGTAAACCAGGCGTAATGGTAAAGTTGACTCCAAAAAGACGCCACCTGGAGTCCGGCGACTTGAGCTAGAAAACCTGGAAGATTAGGAAGCACCGCTACCCCTAAAGTCACTAGAGCTGCTGGATTCACTCCGCAAAAGTAGCGATAGGGACCGTGCGGGGCATACAGACCGGGCAGGTCTAATTTTGTCTTACGCAAAAGAAAATAGTCAGCCACCAGAATTCCCCCGATCGGTCCAAGGAGTGCACTGTAGCCAATCAGCCAGGTGAAGATGTATCCCGTCGGATCGGCTACCAGCTTCCAAGGCATCATCAAAATACCCAGAAATCCTGTTATCAGTCCCCCCATCCGCATGGATATCACCTTCGGAAGAAAGTTTGAGAAAGCCGTCGAGGGGGCCACCACATTCGCGGCTAGGTTCGTCGTCAGGGTCGCTAACATTAAAGCAAACATGGAGACCGCCAGCAGACCCACACTACCAAAGCGTGCGAGAAGTTGTACCGGATCCCAGATCGCTTCCCCAAAGATAACCACCGTGGCACTGGTCACCGCCACCCCAATGAAGGCGTAGAAAGGCATCGTCGTATTCAGTCCTAGAAATTGCCCAAGAATCTGCGCCCGTTGGCTTTTCGCCTCCCGCGTGAAATCGGGAATATTGAGAGAGAGCGTGGCCCAAAACCCAACCATCGCGGTCAAGCTAGGAAAAAAGAAGTTCCAGAATTCGGCCGAGGTTTGGAACTTCGAAGGCTGAGAAAGCATCGGTCCAAAGCCATGAGCTCGATGGTAGGCCCAACCGAGTAAGGCCAACCCCATCCCGATGAGTAACGGTGCACCCCAGTTCTCTACAAAACGAATACACTCCATCCCCTTGCAGAAGATCCCTATATTAATCGCCCAAAAGATCATAAAGCAGACGAACTGAGCTGTATTCACCTGCACCTGAGCATTGCTTAAGTAAGTGAGTACAGAGGATTGAGCTAAACTCGGCCACTGGGTCTTCGCGATTTCATAAATCGCTGCGCCGCCAATCCAAGTTTGAATTCCAAACCACCCGCAGGCCACCACTCCACGAAGAACGGAGGCTAGATGGGTTCCGTTCACCCCAAAGGAGGCGCGAGCAAAAACCGGAAAAGTGATTCCGTATTTCGTGCCAGCATGCCCGTTCAAGATCATCGGCACCAAGACAATCAAGTTTCCTAAGGCCACCGTCAGGATCGCTTGCCACCAGTTCATCCCTCCAGAAATAAGACTACTCGCGAGCATATACGTCGGAATACAGACCGACATGCCGACCCAAAGATTCGCGATGTCGAAGGTGCCCCAGCGGCGCCTCGTCGAAGGAATCGGTGCCAAATCAGAATTATATAGCGGGCTCCCCTCCACCTCTTTTTGTTGCGATGGCGTTAAATCAGACGCGAGTTTTGTGTCCATGCGTCGATCCGACGGGTACTAGTTCTCAGGCGCGGTGATCGCCCCATAGGAATCGGGGCGTCGATCTCGGAAAAACTGCCATGTGTTTCGTACTTCGCGAATCTCATCCAGATCCATATCCGCAATCACCACCTCTTCCTGATCGCGGCTACCCACGCTGAGCATCTGCCCCTTAGGATTGCAAAAGTAGGACTGACCATAAAATTCTCCGATATTCCAAGGCTTCTCCTTACCCACCCGATTAATTGCCCCGACAAAGTACTGATTAGCCACCGCATGCGCGGGCTGTTCCAGCTTCCAAAGATACTCGCTCAACCCTGCCACTGTGGCAGACGGGTTAAAAACGATTTCCGCTCCATTCAATCCGAGACAGCGAGCGCCTTCAGGAAAGTGGCGATCGTAGCAGATGTAAACCCCTACTTTGCCCACCGCAGTTTCGAAAACGGGATATCCCAGATTGCCTGGCTTAAAATAGAATTTTTCCCAGAAGCCTGGCAGGCAATGGGGAATGTGGTGTTTTCGATATTTGCCCAAGTACTTCCCATCCGCATCGATCACCGCCGCCGTATTGTAGTAGACCCCAGGCAGATCCACCTCATAGATCGGCACCACCAGGACCATGCCAAGCCGCTTTGCCGTTTCGCACATCAGTTGCGTCGTCGGTCCGTCAGGAATTTTTTCTGCGGTATCGTACCAGCGAGTTTTTTGCTCGGCACAGAAGTAGGGGCCATAAAATATTTCTTGGTAGCAAAGGACCTGCACCCCCTTTTTCGCTGCACTTTCGGTTAACTTGATGTGCTTATCGATCATCGCCCTCTTAATCACATCCAACGCAGCGTCACCATCGTGACTGCTCGCAGTCTGAACTAACCCCCCCTTGACCAAACGTGCCATAACGAAACTCTCCCACGCCCCACCCCACTATTCCACTTAAAAATCAGTAAATACCTACCTGTTCCCCTTGTCCTCTCATGCTCGCAGTATGCTGCGAGCACGTTTCGACTACTTCACGCAGCGGAAGCCAAGATGGGATGTGCCAGTACTAATCTCCCCCTTGCTCCTCGTTCCCAAAATATAGCGGGCGCAAAACTGGTCAGAGCAAAGAAACGAACCCCCACGATGAACCCGCTTTTTTGCCTCAGGCTCCTCCATATCCAGCCCATCCTTCGGCCCCTTTGGATCACGCACCACGCCACGCTTGGCATCTACCTCATAGCTGTCCGCTCGGTACCAGTCGGAACACCACTCCCACACATTCCCCGATAAATCATACAACCCATACGGGTTCGGTGGATATTCTTTCACAGGAGCAACTCCCTTCCACCCGTCCTGCCCCGTGTCAGAGTTCGGAAAATTTCCCTGCCAAGTGTTCGCCATCCACTTTCCACTAGGCCGAAACTCGTTCCCCCAAGGATACGTCTCCCCCTCCTTCCCACCCCGAGACGCCCTCTCCCACTCCGCCTCAGTCGGTAACCTCTTCCCTGCCCACTTGGCATAGGCCTCCGCATCCTCATAGGCCACATGCACCACAGGAAGCCTTCCCTTCCCACCTAGATCACTCTTCGGTCCCAAAGGATGATTCCAACAAGCACCAGGGACATACCCCCACCAAGCGGTGAAATCATTTAAAGCCACAGGATGATCGGGTGCCTTAAAACAAACCGACCCCGGTACCAGCATCCCCTCAGAAGCACCTGGGAAATCCTCCGCCTTTGGCTTCCGCTCCGCCACCGTCACATAGTGGGTCGCATCGATAAATTTTTGAAACTGATCATTCGTTACCTCAGTCTCATCCATCCAAAACCCGCTCACCTCCACCTCGTGCGATGGCTGAGAATCAGTAAACCCGCCCCGCAATAAACTGCAGGTCGGCTTACTGGGATCGGTAGCCGCCAAAGCTTGCCGACAGGCCGCCTCTCCAGGCCCGCCCATAAAAAACCTCCCCCCAGGAATCCAAACCATCCCCTCAGGTTTTTCATCCGTCGGAGCCACCGCTCGGATCGGGCGTTGACAGCCCACCCCTGAAACTAACAACCCAAGCAAAGGCCATAATAGTCGATAATTCACTCATCCCATCCTTCCTCCAAACCGTGGACAGCTCCAGCAGACAATTCCTAGACTCGCCATTTTTCCATCTTTGGATTACTCTTTCCCTCCTATCGGACGCTTAGCTTAGTGGTAGAGCGCCTGCTTCACACGCAGGAGGTCACTGGTTCAATCCCAGTAGCGTCCAAACCTAGACTAACCCTTGGTCCAACATCGCTTCGGCCACTTTGCGGAAGCCTGCAATATTTGCCCCATCCACATAGCTGACAAAACCCTTCTTCTCTCCGTGGTGCACGCATTGACGATGAATTGCCGTCATAATCTCCGCCAGCCGCTTCTCCACCTCCTCCCGCGTCCAGGAAAGACGTAGACTGTTCTGCGACATCTCCAAGCCACTCACCGCTACCCCGCCTGCATTGGCCGCTTTGCCAGGCCCAAAAAGAATCTTCTTTTCGAGAAAGATTTTCACCGCTTCTGGCGTACTCGGCATGTTCGCCCCTTCCGCCACACACTGGCACCCATTCTTCAAAAGGGTCTTGGCATCCTCCCCCGTGATTTCATTTTGAGTCGCGCAAGGCAAGGCCACATCACACTTCACCCCCCAAGGTCTTTTCCCCGAAAAATATTCGCAACGAAACTTCTTGGCGTACTCCTCAATCCGCCCCCGTTTCTCCCCCTTCAATTCCTTCAGATAGGCCAACTTCTCCGCATCCACTCCCTCCGAATCATAGATCGAACCATCCGAATCGGAAAAAGTCATCACCTTGGCTCCCATCAGCATCGCCTTCTCGGCCGCATACTGCGCCACATTCCCCGATCCAGAAATCGCAATCACCTTGCCCGTCAGACTCCCCCCCGCATGCCGAAACATTTCCTCCACAAAATAGACCAGTCCATACCCCGTTGCCTCCGACCGAATCCTACTCCCTCCCCAGTTAATCCCCTTCCCCGTCAACACCCCAGTGAACTCGTTTTTTAACTTCTTATATTGCCCAAAGAGAAAACCCACTTCCCTCGCACCCACCCCAATATCCCCCGCTGGCACATCCGTGTTTGGCCCAATATGCCGATGCAACTCATTCATGAATGATTGGCAAAAACGCATTACCTCCTCATCATTCTTTCCTTTCGGGTCAAAATCTGACCCCCCTTTGCCTCCACCCATCGGCAACGTCGTCAACGCATTCTTGAAAACCTGCTCAAAGGCCAGAAACTTTAATGTCCCCATGGTCACGCTAGGATGAAACCTCAATCCCCCCTTGTACGGGCCAATCGCACTGTTCATCTCCACCCGATACCCCCGATTCACCTGCACCTCCCCCTGCCGATCCATCCATACAACCCGAAAGGTGATCACCCTTTCCGGTTCCACCATACGCTCCAGAATTCTCGCACGCAGATACTTGGGATGCTCCGCGATATAGGGTGCAACCGAGTGCACCACTTCCTCCACCGCCTGGTGAAACTCTGCTTCCGATGGATGCCGCCCCACAACCGTCTTTAAAAACTCACTTGGATTTAATTTCATTCCCACAACCTCTGTTCCCCAGCGAGTTGGATGTCGATGCCTTTGTTTAAGTATAAGATGTTCCTATTCTCTCTTATCGATAACTAATTTTAAATAAGCCGCCAAATTCACTAACATCTGCCTGTTAGTACTTTACATTAGTCACATGTATCGTTGATCGGGCCTCATACATCAAAGCAAATTATCCAACCTAACTCCACCGCCTCTACCCCAGTCCAATCCGCATCCACCCATTCGAAGCTACGGATTTTGTGATACCCGTAGCCGCAAAAATCTGGTCGCCACATCCATCGGCACACTCGCCGACCTCCTCTCCAGCACCTCTCCCCCAATCGTCACCGATCCAACAATACTCACACTCACCCCCGTGGAACTCCAACTCAACGGATTCCCCAAATCAGAACTTGTCTCCGCTGTCACCTCTACCTTGGGATCATTTGTTCGCACCTGATAGTTCAACACCAGTCGCTGATTTTCCACCACCGTTTGCGGAAAGATCGCAGACTTCCCCACCGATCCTTGGGCACGACTCCATCCTAAAGCATATTCCACCAACGCCACCCAACCGTCTCCGTCGACATCGCTCGTCGCCGACTCCCCTGGATACGCCACCGCAAACGAAGGCACGTTCACCGTAGCCACCGACAAAGTCATACTTGTGGGGTGACTGAGCACCGCATTTAACCCAGTTGAAATGTAGTTCACCCCACTGATCGGGGTGTTGACAAAAGTCAGCCAAGAAATATCAGAGGGCGACCACGATTTGTCCGGATTCCCCACCACCACCGTATAGCTCCCGTTGTCGGTCGCTAAAAGTGGATTCAAAACAAGAGTCGCACCTGTTTTCCCTACCAAATTCACCCCGTCTTTCTTCCACTGATAGGTCGTTCCAAGAGCGCTGTGATTTGTCACAGGTGCAGTCAGAGTCAGACTCGATCCCCCCGCTTTTGTAAATGCTGGAGCAAATATCTCAGTGCCACCCGCCAGTTTTCGATCCCACTGCTTAACGAAAAATCGCGCCACCGTATCCGCCACCGTCGGGATGGCATCGACCGTCGCATATGCCCCACTGGAGTAATCAAACTGATGCCCATACCCATTGAAGTAGTGTAGTTCAGCCGGCACCCCAGCTCCCACCAACTGCCCATAGAGATCAGCCGATGTGTAAGAATCGATCGATCCGGTCTGAGCTGTGTTCCCATCGTATGTCCCGGTGCAAATCACGCAGGGCAGATCAGAAGCCCCCACCGCGTAGGCCCGAAATTCTGGCTCGGGCGCACCAAAAAGAACCGCCGCCGCCACCAATCCACTCCGGTCATATACCGCCGTAGCATCCGAGGTTACCGAAGATTTGGGAGAAGTAGTAGAAAGTGTGTCGCTCGTGGATAACCCTTGCTGATCTCCCGATTCCCGCACCGCTAGCCACGTCACGATCCTACCCCCTGCCGATCCACCCAAAATGAAAATGGCGTTCGGATCCCAGTTATTCTCCGCCGCATGGGAACGAATGTAGGCCAAGCCGCTCAATGCGTCCGCTGTAGCGTCCCGCAACGCAGGGAGTTGCTCCTCATGGGTGTTGCGATCGGCCGTCGCCCGCAGACGGTAGTCGATGGCCACAGCCTGAAATCCACGAGAAGCCAGCTCATTCCCCAACGCAACAATGTAGTTCTGGCTACGATCAGCAGAAGAAGCGTTATATCCGCCTCCGTGGACAAGGAGAACCACCGGCTGAGTAGTCGCCGGAAAAGATCCCGTCTTGCGATAGATATCCGCATAGAGGTTCGTCACCACCCCTTTGTAGTCATTGGTGGTATGGAAGAGCACACTACGACTTGTCACGGCATAACGTGGAATCAAATAGTCCGACCTTGTCGGTGCAGATACCGTCAAGATTTGAGTGACAGCGGACGCCTCAAAGTAATCGGTGTTACCAGACTGATTGGCCGTGATCATCGCCGTTCCCATCCCAGTGATCGTGATGACACCTCCTGAAGCTGTCGCTACTGCGGAATCTGAAGAAGTAAAACTGACGGGCAGACCCGAACTAGCCGTTACCTCAGGCGTGAAGGGACCATCCCCAAATATTTTTAAAGGGATCGCGGGAAAGGATATCGACTGCGACGATTTAGGGGTATCTTCCACCATTCCAGTCAAAGCAAAATCGGGTGGGGTACCCACATTGGTCCCAACAATTCGGCCTGTACCACTTGAATTCGTGCCACCAAAACCAACTAACCTAAAATAGCCCGTCTTGCCCGCACCCAAAACAATAGGATTGCTGGAGATGGCGTTACTTAACTGCGTAGTGATGTCGCTATCAGCAACCGTTCCGGAAACGGTAGGATTGGTGACATCAAAAGGTCCGTAATTCCGCAGCGGGGTTGGATCGAAGGATGAGTTGTTCGTCTGCTCCGCATAGAGCAGAGACCACTTTTTGGGTCCTGACGGACTCACCTGCATGACCAGTCGGGAAACTCCTCTAATGGTGATCTTTTTTCCTGATGCTGAACTTATTTCGAAGGCAAAATAATCGTTGTTTATCGTTCCATTTGGGATGGGAGTAGTGCCATTCGGCGTCCAACCGCTTCCACCCCATGCGGTGGGAGTTGTGGAAGTGCTCGGAGTGAGTCCATTGGCCATGGTCATGGCTTTGGGACCGATCACGCCTAACGCATTGGTGGAAGACAGAACGGAATTCGTCATAGAGTTGGTCGGCAGATCCCAACCGATCAGAATATCTTGCGCACGGGAAGAATGCCCAAAACTGCCAAGAATGGCTAAGCAGTACGCTAAGACACACCCCTTTGGAGAGGTAAAGACCTTCATCACTTACAATTTTAGCACAATTTGCCTATATTTCTATAGCCAGCTTGTCGTATTAAATGGATTGATAAGAGGTTGCCAATCAACCCGCCCTACCTAGTAGCTACCCCTAAAACCCGCCTGCACCACTTCCCCTCCCCACATTTCGACATTATGCATAAAGCCATAATGTCCCCCCCGCTCCTCCACCCCTCCTACTCGCGACTCATCACCCCATGGCGCGTCTGCGTCCCGCAAGCGCGGGAGCGGGCTGTCCCTAGCACGCCTGCGCTGAAGATTGTATGACGAATCGCCCAGCGAGGCGGCCTCGGAGATGCCGCCCCTACCTAAGCTTTCAGCTACAAATAATCAAAAATCAAACATCCGCGCGTGAGCGCGTCTCTAACCCGACCTGCCCCGATCAGCGTCGGGGCCGGCGTCGGGGCCGCGAATGCGGGATTATTCCTGATCACTGGTAGCGCCCCGACCCGCGTCGGGGCCGATTGGATGTTGCACGCTCGGTAGGGCGGATCATCCGTGATCCGCCGATTCAACCGCTCAAACCTCGATCACCCTATCGGCCGATGGGGCCTACTTCGTTCCGCAAACTCATTACTTCGAAGGCCAAGAGACCATCGGCCCTAACCCCAAACCACAGCCCCGGTAGGGACGACCATCCTTTAGCCTTCGAAGTAACGTCGGCGGAACGTAGTAGGCTCGGTCGTCCTAGTTCTTTTCTAAACGGAAAAGAACGTAAACAAGCGTTCAATATTCAACTTTGTTCGCCCAGCGAGGCGGCCTCGGAGATGCCGCCCTACCTAAACTTCCAGCTTCAAATAATTCAAAATTAAACATTCAAAATCAAACATCTCTGCCCCCCCCGCCCGCCTCGGGCACCCTTC
>CANIEM010000060.1 GCA_947466515.1 Verrucomicrobia subdivision 6 bacterium
AAGTAACCATCTTTATCTTTTTTCGCACCATCCCCCGTAAAGTAAGTTCCAGGCACCTCACTCCAGTACGTCTTCGCATACCTCTCAGCATCTCCATGAATTGAACGCAACATCGAGGGCCACGGCTTGCGAATGACTAACTTCCCCTGCACCCCCGCCTTCACCTCTTTGCCCTGATCGTCCACCACCGCTACATCCACCCCGAAGAAAGGCACTCCAGCCGATCCCGGTTTCGTAAAATTCGCCCCAGGCAAAGTCGTAATCATATGCGTCCCCGTTTCCGTCTGCCACCAGGTGTCGACAATTGGACACCGTCCACCCCCGATCACTCGGTGATACCACATCCATGCCTCAGGGTTAATCGGCTCGCCGACCGAGCCCAAAAGCCGTAGCGAAGAAAGATTGTGTTTTTGCACCCAATGATCTCCCCATCGAATAAATGCCCGAATCGCCGTTGGCGCAGTATAAAATATAGTAACCCGATGCTTGGCGACAATCTGCCAAAACCGATCGGGCTCAGGTTGATTGGGCGCCCCTTCATACATCAGCGTCGTTGCCCCATTGCTCAGAGCCCCATACACCGTATAGCTATGTCCCGTCACCCAACCGACATCCGCCGTGCACCAAAACAAGTCCGTCTCCTTCAGATCAAATACCAACTTAGTCGTTAAATGAGCCCCTAGCAGATAACCCGCCGTCGTATGCAAAATCCCTTTCGGCTTCCCCGTGCTTCCGCTGGTATAGAGAATAAAAAGAGGATGTTCGCTCTCTAACTTTTCTGGCGCGCAGTCCGTAGGCTGGTGCGCCACCAACTCATGCCACCAGCGATCGATTTCATTCAACTTCTCCACCGTCCCCGTTCTCTTGCAGACAATCACCCTCCGTACCTCAGGACAGGCCGCCACCGCCTGATCAACATTCGGCTTGAGCTGAACCACTTGCCCACGCCGATAACCACCATCGGCCGTAATCACCAAGGTCGCTCCACAATCGCGAATTCTATCTTTCAATGACTCTGCACTGAACCCACCAAAGACCACACTGTGCACCGCCCCAATTCTTGCACAGGCCAGCATAGCAATTGCCGCCTCAGGAATCATCGGCAGATAAATCATCACCCGATCGCCCGGCTTCACCCCTTCGCCCTTTAGCGCATTGGCGAAACGGCAAACCTCATCGTGCAACTGCTGATAAGTAATCACCCGGACGTCCCCAGGCTCCCCTTCAAAGATAATCGCCGCTTTATTGCGCCGAGCTCCCTGACAATGACGATCCAAACAATTGTAGCTTAAGTTCAACCTTCCCCCACCAAACCACTTCGCAAACGGTTCCTTCCACTGCAAAACATTCTTTGGCTCGGTAAACCAGTCCAACTCCTCTTTTCCTAAACGACCCCAAAACTTGTCCGGCTGGGCAATCGATTCCCGATGCATCGCCTTGTATCGAGCTAAACTCGGAAAGGTCGCTTTTTTGACAAAATCAGCCTGAGGTTTGAACTTTGGATCTTTCATGGTGAATCAATCTCCTCTTATTTTTTCTCCGCTAAGAGTTTTTTTACCAAACTGATTATCTCCGCAACCGGCGCCATCCTCCCAGGACCAATCGTCCCACAGGCCAATTTCCCCTCCGAGGGTCCCGCCAGAAGAGCACCACGCCCTTGCAACAGCTTCACGTTCGCCTCCGTTGCAGCATGTTGCCACATCTGAGTATTCATCGCAGGAGCAAAAAGCAAAGGGGCTCGCGTCGCTAATAAAACTGCCCCCAAAGTATCCCCAGCCATCCCGTGCGCCGCCCGCGCAAGGCAATCCGCACTCGCCGGGGCGACCACCACCACATCCGCCGAACCCGCCAGATCCAAATGGCTCATTCGACCCCCTTCCCCCTCTTCCCAAAGTGAAGTGTGTACTGGACGATGCGTTAAAGCGGCCAAGGTCAAAGGAGTCAAAAAACGTGCCCCGTCTGCTGTCAGGATCGCGTGAACCTCCCAACCCTCCTGCACCATGGCGCTTGCCAGATCCGCCGCCCGAAATGCCGCGATCGAGCCTGTCACTCCCAGGATAATCTTAGGGATGTATTTAGCTGCCATTTTGTAAATTTAATCTGCGACTGAGGTAGCGCTCCGCCCGAATGATCGCCCGGAATTTAATCAAGTCCTCCTCCATGGAACTACTCAGAATCGTGTAACGATAACTTTTCCAATCGGCCATCTCCGCATCCGCCGCCGCAATTCGCGTGGCAATTTGTTTCGCATTTTCCGTTCCCCGCCCCTCCAGCCTCCTCCTCAACTCCTCCAGATCCGGAGGCATAATAAATATATCCGCCAACGAGGCCTTAATCTGCGGATCCTTGGATTCTCGAATCTGCCGCGCACCCTGCACATCGATATCCAGCAGCACGTCCCGCCCCTCTGCCAAATGCTGCAACACCGGCGCCTTCGGAGTGCCATAGTAGTGACCGTAAACATCCGCATATTCCAGCATCCCACCCTCTTTCAACTTCTTCTCAAATTCTACTTTTGATTGAAAAAAGTAGTCGGCCCCATCCTTTTCTCCAGGACGCTTCGGTCGAGTCGTCACACTGACCGAATAAATCAAATCCGGCGTTTGCCGAACATTTGTACACAAGGTAGTCTTTCCCGTCCCAGAAGGAGCAGAAACCACAAAAAGAATTCCTGAACGAGTAAAGTTATTCAAGATTAGCCGCCTGTTCTCTGAGTTTTTCAAGTTCCGACTTAAAATCTATCGCCAATCGAGTTAACTCCAACTCCCCTGATTTTGAGCCCACCGTGTTCACCTCCCGCTGAATCTCCTGAATCAGAAATTCCAAGGTTCGCCCTCCGGGGGCTTGGGTCGATACTAAGCTATTCGCTTCAACCAAATGGGCCCGAATCCGATTCAGCTCTTCCGTAACGTCCCCACGATCCGCCGCCGTCGCCGCCTCCCGCACCACTCGATCAGGCTCCAGAGCCACCCCAGCTTCTCCCGCCAATTCACGCAACCGAGCACAAAGCCTCTCCCCCTGCTTGCGCCGCATGCATCCCGCCGCTTTCTCCATCTTGCCCCGAACTCCTTCCATCTTCTTCAGATGGGCGCGAAGAATTACCACCATATGCCGCCCCTCCCTCTCCCTCGAATCCACCATCTTTCCGATAGCCGCACGCACTCCCACCACGATTTTTCGATCCTCCGAAGGCGGAATCGAAAGCTGGGTATTCACCACCACACCTGGCAACCCCAAAAGATCAGACCAAGTAGGCCCACCACTTACGCCAAGTCTTTTTCCCGCAGTTCGCAGCTGCGCCGCATAACTCGCTGCTTTCTCCAAATCTAAACTCCGAGCGTTCTGCGTGGAGGAAGACTCGAGCAACACGGCGACTGTCACCTTTCCGCGGGCCACGGCTTCCGCCACCTCCTCCCGGATCTGTCGCTCCAACCGCGTCAACTCCCCTGGAGTAAACACAATCACCTCCAACCCCCGTTTATTCACGGAAGAGACTTCGATCCGAATCCGAGCATGCTGGGTCGGGATCTGGATCGAACCAAAACCGGTCATACTACGCATCATGGAATCCTAAGGAGAAAGCCTGATGAACTCAAAACCCAAAGATTTTCAGCGCGCTCTGAATTGGAGCCGTTACCGGCGCAGCCGCACCCCCACTCGCTCCGTTCGCCCCTTGCAAAATCCCATTGGGCGAGTTCAGGAGTAGATTAATTCCGCCTTCCATCAGCATTTTTCCAATATCCATTTCCACTTTAGGGTCACTAATCGTCCCACTGATCCGAGCTTCCCCTGGAATCTTCGTGTAGTAGTCATTGCTCTTCCCGATCAACTGGGTCATCGATCCTTGTAGTTGACCACTGCTCTGCATCGCCTCTTTCGTTAGGGCAAAACGCAGCTTGCAATCCAAAGTTTGCGCAAACCAGTTCAGCCAACCATTTAGATTGGCACTCAACGCCGTTCCCGTTACCTGCAAACTGGGTAGATTAATTTTTTCTCCCTCCAAAGTGAAGTTGGCACCGATATCGTTGATCTGACTCGCTGCGATAAAAGTCGAGCCCAGAAGCGCACCCGCACTTTGCAAGGCTTTCGCCATTGATGGCAATCGCTCCAAGTGGGCCTGATAAAGCCGAAAGCTGCCTTGCCCTTTCAAGGATCGACGCAACTCATCTATAGTCGGACCACTCGATTGTCCTGCGAGTGCAAGGTCAATCCACCCTCCAATCGGGCCCTTCGCATCCGCAATCATACTCCCTAGGATCGCCCCCAAAGGAAATTTGCTCATTGCCACTCTCGCTTGGATCGGTTGACCCGAACCCGAGGATACAACCGCGGCACTGATCGATCCTCCCTTGACCTGAACGGTGGAGGGTTCAAGCAGAATGCCTTCTGGACCCCAACGAAATCGTGGAATTTTAACCGGCCCCACACTCGCCTCATCCACTACGATCTGGGCTAAATCCACAGAGATATCCATCCGTGAGCTCTCCTTTTTCCCCGACGCTTTTTTCGGATCCGAAGGTGAAAAAAGTAAATTTTTTGTTTGGGCTAATACCCCTCGGAGATCGAGCACCCCACCCGAAGCTTGAACCGTGACTGATCCTGGTCTCCACGAGAAAGAAGGAATCTGCACCGGGTCATTCCGATATTCAGGAAATAGTAGGCTCGCATCCTTCAAAGAGAAACTCTGCGTCCGCCGGTCATATTCAAAATCACCCGCCACTCGAACCGAGGCAGATGGCAACTTTAAGTCCTCCATTAAACGAGCCTCTAGCAAAGTGACATCAAACTCCCCACTACCCCCGTAATTGCCTTCCTGCCAAAAACCTGCGCCCAGCACCACATCTCCGTCAATCCATTGAGCAGGAAGTAGATACGAAGCCAAGAGAATCCTCAGCCAACCATCGGCGATTCGTCCCTCTTCCCACGATACGGGTCCTGTCTTCGACCAAGAGACCTTGCCTATAGAAATATTTCCCATGGCCCCTACCGCTTCCAGATGCAAATCGGAAAGCGCTGAGATTCCACTTTTCCATTCGACGATCCCTTGGCTTTTAACCCCCAGATTCGTCAAACTCCCCACCGTCGGAATCTGAGCAGAAAGCGATGTCGCCTCACTGCTGTAACCAATTTTCCTAAGCCCCTCTTTGCTGGCAGGCCCGACCTCCGCTTTGAATGCCAAGGCGCCCGCAGAAACCCATTCTCCCAGATTAGGAATATTTTGGGCGGCGGTCGCTAAGTCTAGCTTTCCGACAACCGCCACCGCCTCGTGAGCGTCCTGCTCCGCCGAGAGCTCCAACCAAGTCAGCGCACCCTGCCGACTCAGCAACTGAAGACGATGAAAATGAATCTGATGATCGGAACCCAAAGAGACCGAGGCTTGAAGACTTACCTGATTATCTGGGAGGGTTACCTTGGGCAGAGCAATCGTCAGATCGAGCAACTTTAAATCTACATCCCCGCGCAGAACGCCGCGCACTGGATCACTCTGGATCTTGAGAGATCCCGTCATGGTTCCGAGTAGGGACGACTCCTTAGCGGCGGGAAAGATCAACGGACCAAAAAGTCCAATGGGCCACCCCGTATACTGCATCGTTCCAGTCGCCAACTCCTTCCCCCCAGGTTTCCAATCGCCTTGCGCAATCTTTTCCAGCAAAAGAGGTTTATCTAAAGAAGCCCGAATCGCATCCGACCCGTCTCGATGTTTCGCGTTCAGACTAAACGCATCTACCGAACACTTTCCTGATGACGAAGAGGGCCAAGAAGCTTTCACCGCGCCCTCCACTGATGAAAAGTCGACCAGACGTGATTGAGTCGATGACCCCGTCTCCACCGTTATCATCCCCTGCAGATTCGCTTCCACCCTGTCCTGCTGCCCCTTTCTCTCGTACTGGAACATTCCGTGGCCCGTCGCCACCTTCCACTGCCAAGCGGGTGTCAAAATGGAAAGCAGCGGCACAAGCAATGAAGAATCAGCTTTCTCTAAATCAATTTTTGCCATTCCTTCACTATTCCTTTGATCCCATGTAACCATCCCTTGTCCGTCGAGTAGGGGTTGCCCTCCTCGGTCGGCCTGAAAGGTCACCTCAGGTAGACTCCATACCCCAACCAAATTCTTCACCTCGGAAGTAACTTTCGCCTGCCACGGATTCGCTGTCTCACCCAGCCAATGCATGTTTCCCAAGTTCAAAGAAATTACTCCGCTCCCTTTCTCTGAAGTATTTCCAGAAAACTCAACATGCACTTTAGCCTGCCCAGACTCAGGCCACAACTTAGCTCCCGTCCACGCCTTCCCTAGCCCCGCCAAACCCGCCTCCCCTTCACCTAGAATCCAACCCTCACTCTTCGCCCACTCCCACTCCGCTTGCACTTTGACCCGCGCATCCTTGGTGGTTCCACCCTCCCAATCTGCTGTCAAAACCGCCTCTTCCAGCTTTACATTTTGCGAGCCCTGAAGATTTCCTTTGAAATCGATCGTCGCTGAGTTCACCAGCAGATTTCCCTGCAAGAGTGCACCGGAGGCTTTCATCGCTCGACTCTCCATCCGACCACTCAACACAATCGTTGAACCCTGAATATCGGCACGCCCACTCGCCGCGAGTTGCCCCCCCTGCACCTTCAGTTGGCTGGGAGAGACCACCAAGGGAGCGACCGCTGCTAACTCCATTCCGCGTAAACTCCACTCCAACACGGCCACCTCATTTGCGGAAGCTGCCCCACCCTTCAGATAAAAATTCGCCGCCCGATCAAGATTGACCTGAAGATCTTGCTGTTGCCCTTTTTGACCCAAGCCAATCTGCAATGACTGCATCTGCAAAAGATTTTTTTCGCCGCGCCACGAACCTTCAGCCACCGCCGAAAAAAGAGCAGGCTTCTGAGGCCATGCTGGGCCCGCCGAAGGTAAAATCTGCACATTTTGCCCTAGAAGATTGACCTGAGCCGTTATTGGTTTTTTTTCTCCCCCACGCAAACCCAGAGTTCCCCCGAGGCTCCCCGCTACCGATTTGACCCCTCGCGATTGCAGGAGAATCCCTGCGACTCCTAAATCGATCGGCTCCAGCTTTAAGTCCGCCGCCCAGTCGCCCGTTGGCGACCACTGACCCTTTGCCGAGGTCGCCAACTTCACCCCTCCCACTCCTTCCCAAGACCCCTTCAAATGATCAACACTCCAACCCCCACCCCCCTGACTCGTCGCCTGCCCCTCCAAAACAAGTCGACACGGAACAATCAACTCAGCAGGCGAGAAATCTACCACTGTAGCCACATCCACCGTCAAATTTGCCTCCCAATTATCTCCCGTCATCCCCACACTTTTCGTTGCTTTCAAAGTAACTCTCCCTGCCATCTCCTCCTTGCCAGGCCCATTCCAATCACATCTCTGTAATTTCGCTCGGATTTCCCGCGGCGTACGCCCGTCCCACCCTTGAGCATGAGCCTCAACTCCGCCCAAAATCCAAGCGCCTGTCTGCAACCTTACCCGCCCCTCCGTTATCATCACCGAGGCTTCGCGCAAAATCAGCGGCACCGAAATCGGCCTCGAGGAGCTCTTCGCTTCGCTCATCTCTAAATCAATCAGACCAATTTTAAGATCCATCTGCACAATCTCTGGGATCCCCGAAAATAAACTCTCAGGCCGAACCACCAGTAAGGCCGAATCCAACTCAATCCTCGACTTCTCCTTATCGACCGCTTCCAATCCTTCAAGCTCCAACTTACCTAAGGGAGTCAACCGCGCCGAAACCACCCGAGCTTTCCATCCTAGAGCACGCGCCACCAATGGCACCGTCACCCCTTGAAATACATTTTTCTCAAAAAGGAGCGTCGCCACAATTCCCAATACTCCCAGCAAGGCCGAAAGCAGAAACTTAGCTATTTTCAATAAATTCACGGGCTAAAACTATGCCCTGCCTAGGCCCTCCCCCGCAATCCCCGACAAGGACTCGCCTCTTCCCGTCCTTTGTCTTTACTCAAGGTATGTTCGCCCGTCTTCTCCTACCATGGCTGCCGGTCTTACCTACGGCCTGCATAGCCGCCGATGGACCCGGCCTCCGCACCATTTTTCAACCAGGCAAGATCCCTCAGATCCTCAAGAAAGCCCCTTGAAAACTACTCGCTTCCTCCTCCGCCCCACAACCAATCTCGGCTTTCTCAGCCAGACCTTTCGTGCCACTCGCTTGGGCGATTCCAAAAAGTACATCCTAAAAGTCGGAACAGAAGTTCCTCAACGCCGAAAATGGGCTAAAGAGCTCCATGTTTTTGAAAGAGAACTCGCTGCCTACCGACTTCTCGCTCCGCTTCAAGGAAAGTGTTCCCCACGCTTGTTTTGCGGTGTCTCTGCCAACCAGGGATCCGATGGTCTCCTCCTCTTGCAGGAAATTCGCAACGCCCGTAACCTTGACCAACTCCATGGGCTTTCTTCGACAGAACTGACTTCAGCCATCCGCGCCATTGCCCACATTCACGCTTACTTCTGGAACTCCCCTAAGCTAAAGAAAGCTAAAGGTCTACCTCACCATCACTACATGCGCGCCCACGAGGTAAGAAGAAATCTGCCCGCTTTTCTTCGATGGGCAAAACCTTCACCAAGAAATCGCACGCTTTTCATCAAACTCACCTCACAGGTCCCATCCATCTTGGCTCGCTTCAAAAAACGACCTTTCACCCTGGTTCATGGCGACCTGCGCTCCGACAACGTTTTCTTCGGAGAAAGATCTGTCCGATTCATTGACTGGGGTCTCTCCTTAGCTGGCAACGCAACCTTCGACCTAGCCCGATTCGCGGGCGGTAGCGCCCGAAAACCTCTCAGCCTCAGTCAACATGTCGACTTATTCAGCCTCTGGCATCGTGAACTCCTTCGTCGGGGAGTCCGTAATTATCCCACCCACGAGGCTTGGAGTGACTACCGCGATGCCCTTCTCCTCACGCTGACCATTCCCGTAACCAACGGCCCTACTCTCGCGAAGTTTTCTCACCGAGGCCACAAAATGGCTAAGGTGATGAAAGATCGATTCATTTTTGCAGCTCGTGTGGTCAATCACGAATAAGTCATATCGTCCCGATCCACCGATGGATGAGTAGAAAGCTTGAGAGCGAACCCGTGCCGGGAATCGCTCTCGGATGAGTAATCGCTTAACCTACTCTTTTAACAAAAACCTAGCCGCTTCATTCACATCCTTATCTCCCCGGCCTGATAGATTCACCAAAATAATCTGCTCCTTCTTCATCTTGGCAGCTTCCTTCATCGCATAAGCTACCGCATGTGCTGTTTCCAGCGCAGGCAGAATCCCCTCAATCTTCCCCAAAACCGAGAAGGCCTCCAGCGCCTCGTCATCTGTCGCATAAGTGTACTCCGCCCGCCCTATCTCCCTCAAATGACAATGCTCTGGCCCTACCGCCGCATAGTCTAATCCTGCCGAAACCGAATGGGTCGATTCAATCTGCCCATCCGCATTTTGCAGCAAGAAAGACTTCGAACCCTGAAGCACTCCTAGCTTCCCTCCCTGAAATCGTGCTGCATGTTTTCCAGGCACAATCCCTTCGCCTCCCGCTTCCACTCCCACCAATCGGACTGACTCGTCATTCAAAAAGGCATAAAAGATCCCAATGGCATTGCTCCCTCCACCCACACATGCACAAACCACGTCTGGCAGTTTTTCCTCACGCAACATCAGTTGGGCCCGCGCCTCTTCCCCCATCACCCGATGAAATTCTCTCACCATGTAAGGGTAAGGGTGCGCCCCATAGGCTGTTCCCAGGACATAGTGGGTCGTCCGTACATTCGTCACCCAATCTCGCATCGCCTCGTTCACCGCTTCTTTTAAAGTTTTCTGACCCGCGGTGACCGCCACCACCTTCGCTCCCAGCAAACGCATCCTCGTCACGTTGATCGACTGACGCCGCATATCCTCTTCCCCCATGTAAATGATGCACTCCATCCCATAACGCGCCGCCATCGTGGCCGTTGCCACCCCGTGCTGACCGGCCCCCGTTTCCGCGATAATCCTCTTCTTCCCCATACGCCGAGCCAGGATCACTTGCCCAAGGGCATTATTAATTTTATGCGCCCCCGTATGCAAAAGATCTTCCCGTTTCAAATAAATCTTTGCCCCCCCGCATCGCTCCGTGATGCGCTCTGCAAAATAGAGTGGGGTCGGTCGACCAGTGAAATCACGTCGCATTTCCAGCAGTTCATGCTGAAAAGCTGGATCCTTCTGCGCTTTCTCAAACTCTGCCGCTAACTCCTCCAGAGGGGCCACCAAGGTCTCAGGAACATACCGCCCCCCATACTCCCCAAAATGGCCTGAGGAATCGGGCACCACCGCGTAATTGGCTTTTACACTCATCCCAGATGACCTTAGCTCAAAAATAGCCTTTTGCCCAATCCTCTCCCCACGAATAAACTACCTACTCTTGCCGCCGCAGATCCTCAATCGCCGCCGTCGGATCCGCATCCCGCATCAAGGCCTCTCCCACTAGCATGCAATGAATCCCTTGAGCCGTAATCCGCTGCACATCTTCTCGAGTCCGAATCCCACTCTCACTGATTCCCAGGCAGTCGGCAGGAATCTCTGGCGCCAACTCCTCCGTTGTTTTCAAATCCACTACGAAAGTATGTAAATTGCGATTGTTTATCCCAATAATCTCCGCATCAATCGCCAAGGTCCGATCCATCTCCTCCAAATCATGCACCTCCACTAAAACGTCCGACTGCAGGGTCCGCCCTAGCTCATAAAGCCGCTTCAGTTCGTCATCCGTTAAAGCCGCCACAATCAGCAAGAACGCGTCCGCCCCTGACGCCACGCTCTCGTAAACCTGAGCCTCCGTCAAAATAAAGTCCTTCCGCAGAACAGGAATCTTGACCTCCGAACGAACCGCCAGCAAATCGTCCAAACTACCTTGAAAGAATTTCCGATCGGTCAGAACAGAGATCGCCCCCGCACCGCCCTTCTCGTAAAGCAAGGCTTGGGCTACTGGATCATACTTCTCACTGATCTTCCCCGCAGTCGGCGAGGCAGCCTTACACTCCGCGATCACCGTCACCGTCTCAGGCTGAAAAAGATTTGCTCGAAACCCTCGAAAGTCATTTCGTAAGAGCGCTAGCCTGCGTAGCTCACTCTTCTTTCCCTCGATCGCCTCAGCCTCTTTTCTCTTCGAGGCCAGAATAGCCCCAAGCCGATCCCCGGCATGATAACTCATTCTTCCTCCTCATCATCCACAGAGGAGATTCGCTTCTTCCCCTTGAGGAAGGCGTTCAAAAAGGGATCCAGTTCCCCATCCAGTACTGCCTGTACATCACTTGTCTGCTCGCCTGTCCGCAGATCTTTTACCAGCTGATAGGGTTGAAGAACATAGGAACGTATCTGGTGACCCCACCCAATCTGCCCCTTAGCCGCATAGTTCTGCTCCTGCTCCGCCATCTTCTTATCCTGTTCCAATTGCTTAATCCTAGCCGCTAGAACCTTCATCGCAGTGGCTTTATTCTTTATCTGCGAGCGTTCGTTTTGACAGGTCACCACCAAACCCGTCGGATAATGGGTAATTCGCACCGCCGAATCGGTTGTGTTCACCCCCTGGCCCCCGTGCCCACCCGCCCGAAATACATCCACCCGGATGTCCTTCTCCGAAACTTCCGTCTCCACCACCTCGTCAGGTTCAGGCACGATTTCAGCCGACGCAAAAGACGTTTGCCTCTTTCCCTGTGCATTAAATGGAGAAATACGAACTAAACGATGCACTCCTCGGTCTGCTTTCAGATATCCATAAGCATTCTCCCCAACAATCCGCAGCATTACATTTTTAATTCCGGCTTCCTCCCCACCGAGAATGTCCAGAATCTCTACCTTGAAATCATGCCTTTCCGCCCAACGCTGGTACATCCGCATCAAAATACTTGCCCAGTCGCATGCCTCGGTTCCTCCTGCCCCCGCATTCAAACTTAAGATGGCATTGCGCCGATCGTCAGGCTTATTCAAAATAAACTGCACCTCAGTCGTATCAAGAAAGGCCAAAACATGGGCAATCTCCTTGCTATACTCCGCTTGAGCCGCCATCGAGCCATCTTCTTCCGCTAACTCTTGATGCAGGGGTAATTCGGCAATCTTCCCCTCCAGATCCTTCATCTGCTCCAGCTTCTTTCGCAACCCATTTGCTTCCGCCGCTACTTTTTGTGCAGCAGTCGAATCATTCCAAAAATCAGGTGCGGACATCCGCCCTTCCATCTCCTTCAGTTGTCGGTCGAGCTTAGTTGGGTCAAAGAAACCTCCGCAATTCCCGCAAGCGGGAATTCACGGAGGTGAGATCGATAGTTTCAGTGGGAATTGCCATATCCAACTAAAATGCCAAAAGAAGCGCCCAACCTCAAGCCCGACTCACCGCTAGACAAAAATAGGAGGCCCAACCCTTGGGCATCTCAGAATCAACCCTAAATGCTCTATCGTACTTGAAATAAAAACAAAAAACCCCGAGACCCATTGCAGATGTGCGAAGCACATAATCTAACCCACCCGGAGGGGTAACCGCAAAGGCCAGGGGCGGGTGTGCGGGGGTCAATTCCGTCGCGTAAGCGAAAATATTTAGCCAAGCCGGAGGCGTGAATCGAATGGGCCAGGGGCGGGTGTGCGGGGGCCAACTCACTGAAAAAGAAAACCCCTCGGACGAGCAATCACTCTCGTCCGAGGGGTTTCTAAACTAACTGTGCTCTAAATAATCTTTAGAAGCTATAGACAACTTCAGCACCAGCATAGTAAGACGGTCCACCCGAGACAGAACCATTGTTCTGACCTGAAGGGCTCGTGCTCGTGCCAGTGTTATAGGTGTTACTTCCCCAATCCATGCGGTACTCCGCCCGGATGAGGAGATTATCAATGACATTAAACCCAGCTGTGAGGGTGTACTCCCAGAGATTATCACCTGTGACATGCCCATCGGTTTGACCTGTGCTGGCTGTCCCTTGATTTCCAAACACCCCTGCGTTGTTGGAACCAAGGTACTCACCACGACTGCAAAGCGAGAACCAGTCGTTAAACTGATACTTCGCATACGCACCTGCACCATACCAACAGGTGTTCGCATTGCTTCCGTCTTGTGAAGAACCCGATGCGTTGCCTAGTAGCGCATTGAAGGCTAAGAGCAATTTGTCGTTGGCGAACTTCGGTGCCCAGTTACCCCAGGTATTATAAATGACCGAATAGGCCGATACAAAACCACCAGGAGTAGCGGCTGCAGACTGGGGTGAGAGACTAGGCTGATCAGAACCGGTTGAAGTATTGTTGTCGCTACCAGTGCTGTACTGGAAGTTGTTACTCCAGTTCGCATTGCCGCCAGGGGCGGTCACGTTCAACGCTGCGAGCAACGCCACGCCGTCCGAACTGTTCGGATTGGTGGTGGTGTTGTTATCGCTGTTGGACCCGTTCACTACGCCCAATTTTCCATCGAGGTAATCGTCAAACTTGTAGGACGAAAGTACACCGGTGTAGTAGAGGGGCATCACATTGAACAGCAACCCAAAGGTCGTGTTCATGTTCGCGGGACGTTCCATAACTTCGTATCCGAGAATGGAGACGAACTTTCCAACCTTGAAATCCCAACCGTTACCCACAGGGGCGCGGATCTCGACATAAGCCTGCTCGAGGAAGAGGGAGTTGGAGTTGTTGTTCGTGTTGGAGGTCGAACCCGCCGAACGATTCAAGAAGTAGGAGGCATCTTCACCGAGCATGATGTCGGTGCGGAATCCCGCCTGCGCCTTGTTCGCCGATGTCAGAGCCTTCTCGATGGCGATTTTCGCTGCATAGAGATTGAAGTCTCCACGCTGTGCGGTGTCGCTGCCGAAACGGCCGTTCACCTGCGATTGGTTACCCGATCCGG
>CANIEM010000061.1 GCA_947466515.1 Verrucomicrobia subdivision 6 bacterium
CAAGAATATTACAGCCCTTCTTGGCATGCTTGCGGCCGTGGCCAGCTTGTCCCTAGCGGACAGCGCACCAGAAGCATCCGCCCAAGATACTAAAAAGATGGTTCAAAATAACTTCGTTGAGACGGCCCAAAAGGGTATAAAGCTCAGCGGGTACGTTGATGCTGGTTATAGCTATAATTTTACTGGCACCAGTCCAGCTAAATCAACCGTCAACGGCCGTTTCGGAACTGATACCGCACAAAAAGGTGACTTCAACCTTTATGCGGTCAAGATCGCCCTCGAAAAGGCTCTTACTTCTGAAAACACTGCCCAAGCGGGATTCCGTACTGATGTAATGATCGGTGAGGATGCGAACTACCTCGCGAATCGTACCAATGTGAATGACGGAACAAACAACGATCAGAATTCGAATGCACTCTTTCTAGAGCAGGCCTATGTTGCCATTCGTGCCCCTGTGGGTAACGGTTGGGATTTCAAAGTGGGTAAATTCGTCTCGATCCTCGGTTACGAAGTGATCGAGCGTCCGGGCAACATGAACGTGACCTATGGTCTTCTTTGGCAGCAGTTTCCCCTCTTCTATACAGGCGTGCTCTCGTCCTACAAGTTCGACGAATATCTCGACGGTAAGTTGGGCGTGGTCAACGGTTCTAACACCGACAACAATACAAACACTGCGAATAGCGGGGACGGTTGCGCCGTCTTGGCAGCCCTTAACATCACCGCCCCTGGTGGCAATGCGAACTGGAGCAATAACTTCCAGTACAGCACCAACCCCGAGAACGATACCGGAGTAAGCACGAGCGCCAACAGTACTTTTGTCGGCGGGGCACAGCCTTCGAGCAGTGGTTCAATGGTCATTTACAACTCATGGGGAAATTGGGCTCCCAAGTTCGCCAACGACAAGCTCCTGTTGGCCTTTGATTCTGTGCTCGGCAACTACAATAGTACGACGGTTGCGACGACTTGGTACGGGGCTGCTGCCTACGCGAAGTATCAGTTCAATGATTGGTTCTCGTTGGCCAGCCGTGGTGAATACATCGGATCAAACAATGCAGGCAAGTTTGGGGTGAACGGATCGACCACCACCCAAGGCACAACCAACGCAAGCCATGCGACAGGGAACAACCTTTGGGAGTATACCCTCACAGCCGGGTTTAATGTGATCGACAACCTCCTCATCCGCGCGGAATACCGCCTGGACTGGGGATCAGGCGCTGTCGGTGGTTCCGCAGGAGTAGCTAATGCTGATACTGCCGCTGTCTCTGGCAGTGGTGGTCCCGCCCACTACGCTGGCGCAGAAATCGTCTACAGCTTCTAAAGAAAATTTAGAAAGCAGTTAGTTTTAAACCCCCGGGAGGCAGTTATTGCCCGCCCGGGGGTTTTTGTTTTTGTGTCATTCACTGGTAGGGAGGACCGTCCCGGTCGTCCTTGTTCTATTCCCGAATGGTAGAGGAGGTAAAAACCTTAGTTGCGGATCGGTGATATTATAGATCTAAGTTCTTAGCTCTTCTTGCCAGCGCTTAAACTTGTACTCGCTGTCCTTCGTGTCCTTGGCAAACTGAGCGTGAAATTATTTATGCGCATTCGTTGGAACACTCTTTCTTGGTCTATTCTCGGAATCGTTTTTTCGGGAATGGCTCTCTATCTCCTTCTCAACCCTACCCGTACTGGAGTCGTCCCCAATTACCGTTTCGCATCCACCCATTGGTGGATCTCCGAATCAATGTATCCAGGAGGAACTCATGGATTCCTTTACTTGCCGCAGTTCGCCGTTCTTTTTACTCCGTTCAACCTTATCCAGCCACCCGTCATTGGTGAGATTCTTTGGCGCGCCATGGGCTTTGGGCTCTTTGCCTTTGCTCTCCTTCATCTCGCACAGATTGTTACCCTCAAAACTTCTGATTCTCAGTCCCCTTCATCCCAACGTGCCCTCCCCTTCTTTGTGCTTGTGCTACTTGCTGTCCCCGCCTCCCTCGCTTCGATCAATAATGGCCAAACCAATCTACCTCTCTCCGCCTGTCTCGTTCTTGCATTTCTGGCGATCCGAGATCAGAAATGGGGCGCTGCCTCCGTTCTACTTACTCTCTGCCTTGTTCTCAAACCTCTCGCTTTAGCTCCATGGCTTCTTGCTTTCGCCGTTTTTCCATTCATGCGCATCCCTCTTCTTTGTGGCGTACCTGCGCTTTTGGTTATTGGGATGCTCCATCCCAACCCATCTTACGCTTGGAGCCAGTGGGTCGAGTTCGGCACTAAACTCTTCCACGCGTACACCCCAGAAAACCTGCGCGTCAGCGATATTTTCGGAATGCTCGAAAAAGCGGGGGTTCCCAATCACCTTTCCGTGAACTCTTTCTCTCGAGCCTCTGCCAGTTTAGCTTCTCTTGCCTTTGTCTGGCTCCGGTTTCGGCAAAAAGGGCTTGCTGCAGGTTCATGGGCTTTGGCTGTGGTCAGCGTCCTAGTTCTGACCATCTTCAATCCGCGAGCTGAAACCAATAGCTACGTTCTCATCTCCCCACTACTTGCTTACGTCGCCGTCAGCTACTTTCTTCGGCCTAGTGGAACCAAATTGCCTGGTTGGATTTTGTCGGTGGTTTGTCTGGGCCTTATGTGCGATGGCATGGGCAAAACAATATATCTCGCGACCGATGTATGGCTTAAGCCACTTCTTGTCATCCTTTCGATTCCCATGCTTCTTCCTACTCCCAATTCATGGAGGGAGGCGCGCCACGTCTAGCGGTTCGTTCGTGCCTTGGGCCCGCGCGTAAAAAAGTTATTACGCAATCGCTATCCGTAACCTCTTTAAGTATTCACTTCTCCTTATCTCAACCGCTCCAAACTTTGCCGTATGGGGCGTTACCATTTGCAGGTCGAACAGTTGGCATCCCTCGGAGCGTAATGTATTCGCTGCAAAAACTAAAGATGCCGAGGACCCATCGCGCACATGATGAAACATCGATTCGCCTGCAAAAAACTTTCCAATCTTCACCCCGTATAATCCTCCAGCTAACCTCGCGTCCTTCCACGCTTCGTACGAGACTGCGTAGCCCATTTGATGGAGATCTCCGTACGCTTTTATAAAGCAGGGACCGATCCAGCTTTCTTCCCTACCTTCGGCCGGTTGCGCGCAACCTCGCACGACCTCCTCAAAGCACTGGTTTATCGTAAAAGTGAAAGCCCCGCTCCGGATGGTCTTCTCTAATCGTCGGGGAACATGAAGCTGGTCGAGGGGCAGGATTCCACGCGGATCGGGTGACCACCAGGTGACCGGGTTTTCCGTCCAAGGGAAGATTCCCTTGCGATAGGCCTCGAGAAGTTGGCCGGGCAAGAGGTTGCGAGTCATCGCCACCAACCCATCCCGATTTGCTTTCGAGGGATCTGGAAAGGGGTCAGTAGGTGAGAGAAGCGGAACAGGAAGTTTCAAAAACAAAATCTAGCTTGTGGTAGAGACAGCCTCCCCTACCTAGATGACATTTCGGGGTAAGAGTGACATCAGCTTCTTTACCTCCTGGACCCGATCTTTAGGGCAAACGAGAAGCGCATCGGGCGTATCGACCACCACTAGATCCTTCGTCCCGAGTAAAGCCACCGTCCGCCCGCCTTCCGCTAAGGCAAGGCTGTTCTGGGAATCGATTGCCACCACCGATCCCCGAAAAGTGTTTCCTTTTTTATCGGTCGGAAGGTGTGCAGGCAGGGCGCTCCACGAACCGACATCGTCCCAAGGAAAGGTCGCCTTCACCGCTAAGACAGATTTAGCTCCTTCCATAATCGCATAGTCGACCGAGATCTTGGGTAATTTTGGAAACTCTCGCTTCACGTAAGCTTCGACCGATGTTCCCGAGCCATGCTTGGGGAGGCGTTCGATAAATCGGGCCAGCTTGGGTTGTTGACGGCGGGCTTCGGCCAGAAAGGTGGAGGCCTTCCAAAGATAGATGCCTGCATTCCAAGCGTACTGGCCTGATCGGAAGTATTTCTTTGCCTTCGCTAAAGAGGGTTTTTCTACGAAATGGCGCACTTTGTGGAAGGGTCCGCCCTTAATCTTGGGGAGAGTTTTAGCCCCTAGGTGAAGATAACCGAATCCCGTCGCAGGATGGGAGGGCTTAATTCCTAGGGTAACGAAAGAGGAGGTGGCCTGGGCGGCTCGTGCGGCTGCGGCCAACTGGGCTCGATAGATGGGGGAATTTCCGATGACCGCATCGGCTGGCAGGAGAGCAAGAATGGCCTCGGGATGACGACGCATCGCTAGGGCGGTCGCCAAAGCTGCCGCAGGCGCGGTGTCGCGCTTGGCGGGTTCTGGGATTAGGGAGCTCTTGGGAAAGGTTGGTAAGGCTTGGCGAACTCCTGGGATCTGGGCGTGATTGGTTAAGATGAGAAGGTCCGCAGGTTTTCGGGCAAGCGGACGAAGACGTCGGACGGTCTCCTCCAAAAGGGTATGGGGTGAGACAAGTTTAAGTAACTGCTTGGGCTTCGCTTTACGGCTCATCGGCCAGAATCGCTCCCCACTTCCGCCAGCCATAATGAAGACGAGAAAGGGTGGTTTAGCCATAGAGGCTAGGATAAGAGAAAGCAGAAGATGAGGGGAGGCGGAAATTTCAGTGCACAGATGGAAATTGGTGTGCAGCGGTTGCCCTACTTAGCTTGAAAAGGTAGGGCTTTAGGTATGATCAGAGGATGGAGCTTCTCACTGCCCTCATCGCCGATTCAGCGAGCGATTACCAAGGTAAACTTTGCGTCCTCGGCTCCTTCGATACCATCTGCGCTCGCCAATACCCTGCGGTGCACCCGCACTGCGCCATTGCCCTGCGGCTTCTCTTTCGCACGGGAGACGAGGGTAAGCATACCATTCAGATCTCGTTTATTGATCAAGACGGCAAGAAAATTCTCCCAGATGGCGGCCCCAAAATTGAATTCACCATGGGGGAACCTCCCCCGCAGTCTTTTTTTTGGAGCCAAAACTTTATTTTCAATATTGCGGGACTACGTTTGCCTGCGCCAGGGCAGTACTCTCTGGATATTCTCTACGATGGGAAAATTGTTTCCCGAATTCCGCTGCAGGGAGTCGAACTGCAACCAACGGCACAGAGCTAGGCAGAGCCTCCGCCTCGATGGGGAATCACTCCCGCATCAACTTCGCTGGATTGATGATACCGCAGCCATACAACGGATCGAAACCGGCTTTTCCCGCGTCGTCCGCGCTACGACAAAGGTGTTCAATCAGATCCTGCTGAGTCTCAACGGGGGTTTTTCCTCCTAACTTGCGATGCTTCGCCAGCATGAGAGCGACCACTCCCGAGACGAAAGGGGTAGCCATCGAAGTTCCGCTGAGCACGGCATAACTTCGGGGTGGGTAGCACGAGGTGATCTGATCCCCAGGCGCCGCGATATCGACCTGACGCCCGCGGGAGGAAAAACTGGAGAGCTTCTTTTGACGATCGATTGATCCCACGGCCACCATTTCGGAAAAACCGGCGGGATAGCCCACGGTATCCAAATTGGGACCCTCGTTGCCGGCGGCGGTGATGACAAAGACACCTTTGGAGATGGCGAGGAGGAGTGCTTGATGGATCTCCTCGTCCGGCTCTGGACTACCAAGGCTCATGGAAAGGATATCGGCTCCAGTTTCTACTGCCCATCGAATCCCCGCAACGATGTCAGCGCTTGTACCACTGCCTTCGTCATTAAGGACCTTGGCCATGATAATTTTCGATTCGGGAGCCACGCCGACAATTCCGTTGGCATTGCGTCGGGCCGCGATGATACCAGAGACGTGGGTACCGTGGCCTTGGGCATCGTAGGCTTGGGAAGGGCTGCGGGTGAAGTCACGTGCTTCGAGAATGGCAGACTTTAAATCGGGATGCTCAAGAGCGATCCCTGTATCGAGAACTCCGACCTTGATGCCTTCTCCTTTAGTTTCACGCCAGAGGGAGGGAACGCCGAGAAGCTTTACACCCCAATCAATCGTTTCGGCCGTGGCCAGTAAGAGCTTCTCCACCTTGTAGGGTGGCAACCGATAGATTGGTCCACTCATATCGATAGCTCCGCGGGGCGAGCGGCAGGGTCAGAGGTGGGGTCAGAGGTGGGGTCAGAGGTGGGGTCAGAGGTGGGGTCAGAGGTGGGGTCAGACCCCAGCCATATGGCAGAAAGGTCAGGAGGAAGGTAAATTTTACATAAAATAGGTAAATCTAGCCAAAAAAATGATAATTTGGCAGAATGTAGGCTATGTCTGGCCATTTTAGGCTGATTTCTAGTTTCTTTATCGATATAGTCTATAAAGACATTATCTGGTTGGCCGTAGATCTTATCATTCACGACCGGGCAGCCGATATGCTCGAAGTGGGCACGGATCTGGTGAAGGCGACCTGTCTTTGGGGTAGCTTCGACCAGACTGATATCGCCGATTGTGGGGTGGGTACGGGTTTCGACTGTTTTGTACTCGGTTTGTGCTGGGTAGGTATTTGCGACGACTCCTTGGCGCATGTAAATCCTGCTGAGCTGATGTTTACCGAGACGATCGAGGGGTTGATCGATTAGGCCCGATTCGGGTGGGCGACCGTGGACGAGTGCGAGGTAACTTTTATGGATTTCGCGGCGCTGCTGCATTTTGCCAAGTAAGGAGGCGTTTTCTTTGCCACGACCGACAAGAAGAAGGCCACTGGTTTCGCGGTCGAGGCGGCTAATAAGACTGAGAAACTCGTTGGGATACATCTCGCGAAGATGATCGATGAGGGTGATGGTGCCATCGGGTCGGGTGGGATGAACCAATAAACCGGCCGGTTTATCGACGATCAGCCAATCCGCATGCTCGAGAATCACGACTACGCTCATCGATTTAGCTTGGGCCAGAAATATGCTTTAGCCAAACCTTACGAAGCGAATCGGTGGCCTTAAAACCGAGATAATCCTTCGGAGAGAGTTCGCGTGGGAGAAGAGGATTTCAAGCCAGTGCACTATGCCAAAGCAGGAAAGTATAAAGTGAGGGTGCAATTGTTTAGAGTGTGGAGTTAGAGTTCATTTGTGAAACAGAGACAATGGACGGGTGGAAAGCCCTCAAGTTTAGCGAGGCAGTGTGATCAGATCCTAAAGACAAGGAAGTTTAGGGATTATCCGGGAGCAAAGAATGGATTACAGGTGACCCATGGGCGGCAGGTGAAAAAGATTGGATGGGCGGTGGATGCAGATATCGAATCGATTCGAAAGGCGGGGAAGGAGAAGGTGGACTTTCTAATCGTGCATCACGGTTTGTTTTGGGGAGCATCGGAGTTGGATCGGAGGATGCGAGCAAGACGGATTCAGGAGGCGAAGAGATTGGGTGTGGCGATCTACTCCTGCCATCTTCCGTTGGATGCGCATCCCGAGTTGGGGAATTCGATCGGGCTTTTGCGGGCGTTGGGTTTGGAGAAGTGGAAAAGAAAAGGGTTTGGTAGGGCGATGGGAAGAGAGATTGGATACAAGGTAGAAGGCGGGAGGTTGAGGTTAAGGGACTTGGTTAAGAGGTTGGCCCTGCTTCGCTCCGACCACGCGGGACGCGTGGGGAGCTTCGCAGGGTTAGGAAGTGCGACCCTGCTTCGCTCCGACCACGCGGGACGCTTCGAGGGGTTAAAAAATATAAAGGATTTGAAGGTCAGAGGGTATGAAAGTGTGAAAGTAGTCGGAAGTGGACCGAAGATCTGTCGGAGGATTGGAATTGTGACTGGGGGATTTGGGGATCTGGATCAGGTCGTGAAGGCGAGGTTGGACACACTAATTACAGGTGAGGCGGATTACCCGACGGAGGTGAAGGCGCGAGAGTTAGGCATAAACCTGATTTTAGGCGGGCATCGAGAGACGGAGGTGTTTGGGGTGAGTGAGTTGGCGGCTCGAATTCGAGCGCAAATGTAGAGATTTCGTGGGGTTCTGGTAGAAAACGGAGTCTTACTAAAAGTGTACACGCGTTACATTTTAAGAATAAGGTGTTTAGAGTGTGGCCTAGGAGGGAGGGAAAGCGAAGTAGGCTTAGAGTGGGTTGTCGAAGGTGACGTAGCATTCAACTGCACCGTCGGTCCTAGTGTAAAAAACTAGGAGATAGTTGCCTCCGTCGGTTGGGTCGAGGGTTTGGATTTCACCACGTGGAATTGAGTAGGTTAAGGTTTTAGATTTGCTTAAACGGATTCTTTGGTTTCGAGGGAGAGTAACATCCTTTTTCTCTGCTTGAATTATGAGATTTTCCTGCGAAGTCAGGTTAATGGCGTCGTAAAAGGAGGGGGCTCTTTCTTTGCTGTTCGCAAGGATGGTGAATTGAAGAATCTTGCCTGGAACTTCTTGCAGCACGATGAGAGGGGACTCGGTGATTTTGAGGAAGGGTTTGAGTTCAGCGGTTTGATAGCCAGGGGCCTCAGCGGTAAGAATGGCTTTGGGAGGATTCCAAGGCATGAGGCCTGAGTAAAACCCTGGAGCGATGGCTTCTTTTCCGGATGTGATCTGATTGGTTTCAAGACAGATTTTAATGGGCAGATCTCTGGGAACAATATTGAGAAGAGCAAAGGCACTTTTGGGGATTTCTTGCGCAAATCCTGATGTATGCAGTACGACAAGTGTGGCAACAAAAAGACTGGCGGTTGTCCGTAACGAAATCAGTGTGCGATGAAAGCATGAAGTCATATAGAAGATTAATAGAGCTGATGCTTATCTATGTCGACTATGCATGAACATAATTCATGTAGGGTGAAGATAGATTGACGACAACATGCTTTTATCACAGGAGGATGCCTCAGTAGGAGGATTCAAACGTGTTGAGGGTTGATGCACTGGCAGGAGGCACGTCCGTAGCGGCATCCGTATTTTGACGTGTGAGGACATTGTAATACTTGCGGACGACAGGACCGACGCCGGTATTGACGCCCGCACTGTTGGTGGCTTTCTGGGCGATGACATAAACGCGGAAGTTGCGGCTGTAGGTGGTGGAGAGCTTGAAGATTTTCGAAAACCACTCCTCCGCGGCCTGATCGTTCCACTCGGTTATCCCGAGCGAGGTTTTAGTCAGCAGCGTGTTGGCCGAGTTTGTGACAAGAGAGATTGTGTTGGTATTGCCAAAGACCGCATTACCAGGCCAGGTGGTGGAGTTGGGCCAGGTTGGATCGGTGCCAATGAAAGCGAGTTGGCTGGGGGAGTAGAATGGGTATTGTGCGCGGAATCGCATGACTCCTTGAGCAAAGGCCTCGACCATGGCTGGGGGTGTTGAAAAATTGGTTCCACCAGGTAAAAGAGCGGGGTCGGATCTCAGATATACTCTGCCCGCGAGGGCACGGAGAACTGGCGCAGAAGCGGTGTTAAGATTGATCTGCCCACTTTCATCATACTGGTCTGCACTTGAGAAAAGATCGAGTAGTGCTGCGGAGGACATCATCATGTTGGGGGTCGCAACTGTTGCTCCCGCCAAGTTGGTCCAAGCGAAACGGGAGTGCTCGGGGCGACCGATGCGGAGGGTGTTGCGCCCACCAAAGCGAGCGTCTGGGATAGCCGCAGCCGTGAGATTTGTCCAAAGGCCGGGTTGGGCAGCGACGCCGCTACCTGCCTGATCGCTCCACTGCATCGGGTCGTAGATATTACCTAGCTCGATGATGTTGGTCAGGGCACCCGTATCGTTTCGCTTCATGACCCAGTTGTTGGTGATAGGGGTAATATTAAAGGATGTTGGGTTTTGGTTGAAAGATTTTGGGTCGCCCCCGTAATCAGAGTTGGTGGCATGCCCATTATCAGGCCAAAACTTAAGGGGGTTAACTTCGCTCTCGGGAAACGTGCCGAGTTGCAGGCGCCCAACATTTCTTCCCCCAGGAGAAGCATATCCATTGGTGTAATTCTGATTATATAGAGCACCCGAAAGAAATAGCTGAGCCCGAGGATCACCCCCCGTGTGGGCAGGCACACCATTGATAGCGGTTTGCGATGCATAGCCAATATTGTTGCAGAATATGTAAAGTCCACTTGGAGGAGTCATTTTCGAGGAGGGAGAAAGGAAGCGCGTCCATCTTCCACTTATGGTTTTCTGAATCACACTGGTGCCGATAGAAGCGGTATAGGACATATTGGTGGTTGCATCTGCTTGGTCCGCATAAATACACCATGCGTTCCGAATTGCTGCACTGCTATAGAGCGAGGCCGTTGTGATTTGCAGGCTATTTGTAGTGACGTTGGATGTTAGAACTAGATAGCTGTTGGGAGCCAAGCTTGTTGATAATATAAAGCTTTTGGAGTTGTTCGCCCCGCCCATTCCAGACATTGAAGTCATATTGGTTTTAAAGGCCACGTTTGCTAATGTATTCGTTAATGTGAGAAGCAGGTCGTAATTATTAGACAGAGTGATCGTAGGATTATTGATGATGGCTTTATTTCCCATATTCCAAACTTCGACATAATCTCTGATTTCAACTTGCACCAAGCCTGCGCTAGTGACACCAAGGAATTTGAGCTGGGTAAATATTTCGTTGGGCCAAGGAATATTTTCGATCCCAAGATACTTTGGATTTGCTCCATTATCCGTCGATGGGGTCGAGTCGGTATCAACATAGTCCACAATGTTAGCGGCGATGTTGTTGAGGTAATCATTTGAATTCATTGCACCAGAACGACTGCTGAAATTTGTTAGATTTTTTGCGATGACGTTGCTGATATTGGCGAGATTTAAGCTGGCGCTGTTGCTAAGGGCGTATTTATTCGACCAGGAGTGGGCATAACCCAAGCCCACAGGGATACGCTCATAGGCGTTAGTCCAGTGGCGAAGGCCTGTGGTGACATAGCGCAGGTCGTTGGTGGCGAGCTTTCCTCCGTTAGAAAGAACGAGCATCCCTAGGGTAAGGTATTTGATGCGATTATTGGTGGATGTAAAGGTGGAGACATTTGCGGCATTGGTTAACACGGTGCCAGTGAGGTTGGTGAGAGAGATTTCGGCAGGGTTGGTGCCTTGAGTATAGGTGGTCGGCAGTGCGGTACTGTCGCGATAGGGCAAGCCGTTGGTGAGGCCTCCCATGCGTTCGGCATCGATCATTCCGCAAAGGTCTTGCACATAGAAAGCGAAGCGGGCGACGGGAACGTTGGTGGTGTTGGTGGAGCCAGGTTTAACCCGAACATCCTGTTTGATGTAGACCCAGCCCACGGGGGGGGATGTGCAACGATTTGTTGGAGTATCACCGAGGAGAGGAATATTGGTGGATTGGCCGCTGGTGAAATTAGTTTGGGCATTCATGAAAGTGGTCATTTGGCTGAGAAAAGTTCCTTGGCTGGCAATGTCATTTGAGACCACGATGGTGGCGGAAGCTGTGGTGCCGAGGTTGGTCATATTGGCGGTGCTGAAACAGCAGTAGTAGTTGACGATGGTGGATGTTCTGGTGGACGTGCTTCGAACCGCACCACTCAGCAGATAGCCCAGTTCGTTCGTCCAATCGCTACTGCCTGCCCCTCGCCAATATGTCGTGACGAAGTTGAAGTGTTTCGATGGGGCGTAATCGAGCATTTCTTTGGCGGCGTTGGCCCCAGCGTTCAGAGCCATTTCCAAGGTGGTGGTTTGGGTGAGGGGCATGGTGGCTTGGCGCTCCAATCGGGCGGAGGCTAAAAAGGCGGTGGCGGTGAGGGCGGCAAGAGAGACAAGGGCGAGGACGCTGATCAGCGCGAAGCTGGGGGAGGACGCAGAGGTGGGAGAAAGGTGGAGGGTTTTCATTTTAGTCGCGGGGCACGTCGACTCTAAACTCGTAGGAGCGAGCATATTTTTGAATATTTGTGGAGCTGCCCCAACTCGTGTAGGCAATTTTTTGGGCTGAGTCCTCTGGATAAACTGATATCTCGGCCTGAATTTTGCTCCCAGAGTAGTAGCCCACGGTTGCACCCGAAACACACTGATAGTTGAGGCCATTGGTTACCTTGTTGCCCAATCCCCCGGTGTTGCCCTGCTGCCGATTGTAAATGGTAATTCTGAGGTTGCAGGTGTTGCGGGCGAGGATGTCATCCGTGGCCGGATCGGGTCTGAAGAGAAGATTGGCGGCTCGGTTGGCGGGGGGTGCGGCAAACCACGTGACGAGGTTACTCACGGCGTTGGATGCAGGAACATAGTAACGGTGGAGATTGTAGCTTGTGTTGGTGAATCCGTTGACGTTGGTGCGGGAAGACGAGGCGATATAGTACCCAACGATGGCAAGGTCTCCAGGTCCATTGCCCGCGGGTTTCCGCGCGGAGATACCAAAGAAGTATCCAGCAGATGGCTGACTGCTGGGGATGGTAATGGGGCCTGTTCCATTACTTGAGTAGAGAAATGGGATTCCTTGATTTTCCAATCCAGTGGCATAGGCAGACTGATTGTCAAAGGCCAGCGGGCGATATACTAGGCAGGACAGGTCCTCGGCCATGAGACGGCAGGCGGCTCGGGCTTCGCGGGTGGCGTCGGTCCGTCGATTGGAGTTGGACCAGGCTTTCGACATCTGATCCTGCATACCAACCATCATGAGGAGAACCACAGAGAGGACGGTGGTGGCGGCCATGAGTTCGATGAGGGTAAAGGCCGCCCTGCTTCGCTCAGTCTCGGTAAACCTTGCTGAGCTTCGCAGGATTTTAATGTGCGAATCCCGCGGTTGCGGGACGCGCCCAGACGCGGGGTGTGAAGGTGGTTTTAAAAAAAACGTGGTGGGCGTGGCGGATTTGGCCTGACCCTGCTTCGCTCTTAACTTCGGCGAATCAGGATGAGCTGCGCAGGGCTGGGGAAAAAAGTTCATGGTCGGACAGCTCCTGTAAAAAGGTAGCAAGTTCGGTTGGTGATGTTGGCGCTGCCCGGAGTTTCCACCGAGACATCGACGCGTTGAGGGGAGCTGGTCGAGGTAGCCGAACCCAGTCGGATGGTTGGAGAAAAGGTAACCTTGACTAACATGGTTGCTCCGTTACTGCCTGCCGAATACCAGTTGGGTGGTGCTGCAGTATAAATGCCTGTGGATGGTCTGAGCATCGCAGGATTGTTAGTGTCGGTATCGTTTCCTGTTCCAACGAATGGTTTGTAGGCGATGTAAACAATTTGTGGAGTGAGTTGGTCGATCCGAACGGTGGCATAATTGGTTACAACAGTGATTGGACCAGAATTATTAGCGATTTGAATTAATTTTGTATTGTAAGGGGCGGTAGCGGTTCGCTGGTTTCCAGTGCCAGTTTGTTGATCTTTGACATCGGCGAGGATTGTCTGGGCGATGAGGGCGGCTTGGGTGGCTTCGTAACTTTCCTTGCTCATGTTGAGGCCGAGGGGGAAGAGGGCGATGATGGAGGTGAAGGCGACAGCGGCTACGCCCATGGCGATGACGACTTCGGTGAGGCTGAACGCCGCCGGAAGGCGGCGAGGGATTAGGGGGTTAAGGGGGGAAGGGATTAAGGGGAGTGAGCTCCCGGGTTCGCGGGACGCGCTTACGCGCGGATTTTGGATTTTGGATTTTAGATGGTGAAATTTTAACACGCGTGAATCTTGTGACTGCTCGGAGGGTCCACATGAGGGGTGCGAGAGAGGTGATCCGTGCCGAAGCGTGGCGTGACCCTGCTTCGCTCCTAACCTCGCGGATTCGGATGGAGCTACGCAGGGCTGGGGAAAAAAGTTCATGGGGCGGGGGCGAGGGTGGGGAGGGCTCGGCCTGTGTATTTGGTGAGGCGGACGGTTTCGAAGTTGGTCATTTTGGAATTGGTGTTAGGCGTGGTGCCGGTGACGGTTCCTTCGAAGAAGGCAACACCGTTGGTGGG
>CANIEM010000062.1 GCA_947466515.1 Verrucomicrobia subdivision 6 bacterium
CGCCCCAAGCCCACCGCCCTTCAGGAAAATCTTCTCATCGTCCAACACGGCAAATCTATCTGGCTCACCCGCCAACATCCTGCCAATCGCTGGCGCTCTCTCTCACTTCTACCCACCCTTTCCGTTAAACCAAAAAAGGCCCTGTCCCTTGGGAAAATTTTCTATCCCTACACCCGCTATCATATCTCAGCCGATGTCTTTCTAAGCTCACACCCGCCCAAAGACATTATCGGTCGCTGGTTCCGCCCCGCCGCCTTACTCCAAGCCACCCTCCCCGCTCCCCACCGCCGAGCCCTCTCCCTCTTACCCCAAAACGGGAATCTCTAGGGCCATCACATACGGCGAACCCTCCCCCCCCGCAATCATCACATGCGTTCCCGCAGGTAACTCTACCGCTGTCACTCCCGCTGCTTGTCCCACCGAAACCCCACTTACCTCATTCCCTCTTTCACTATGCTCATCTTTAAAAACAAACGCCCCATTCTGCTGCTCCACCATAAATTGCAGTGGAGACAACCACTGAGGCGGGTTTTCATCCAGTAAAACCAACTCGGTCTCCGCACTCATTCCCGAGGGACCAGGATTCCGCCCAAACGCCAGTGGCAAACTGTGTTCACTCACACCTTCCCCCCAAGTCACCTCCTCCCCCCTTCTCCAACCCATCCGCAAAAGAACCTTCGGTCCCGCCGCCCGCACCGGCGTACTCACCGGCGCCACCGCCTTTTGCACTGCCACCGCTGCCGCCGGCGCAACCCCCGCAATCCGACTCGCTTCGCTCGCCCCGTTACCACTCTGCTCCGCCTTCTCAGTCATTTTACGCAACCGCTGTGCCAATACCCTCGAAACAATACTCCCAGGGTGATCCTGCCCATCCGATCTCTTGTCCATCAGATCCTGTTCAGTCATCCCATATAACCAACACCTCCCCTTCGCCGTCGCCGTCGCGCTTCTCGGTAATTTTTGCAACACCCCCATCTCCCCTACCACCTCGCCAGGTCCCACCTTTGCAATTTCTTTGGTCACCCCGTTTGCTTCTCTTGTCAAAACCACCTGACCCGAACGAATGATATAAAATTTTTCGCTAGGATCCCCCTGCTTAAAGACCACCTGCCCGTCCGTAAATCCCAAGGTGGCTTTGCGAATCCCTGCATTCACCGCTTCCGTCCGAATATACGCCCAAAGAAATCTCCCCATCAGCCCCACCGTCGCCCCCGTACCCACCGCAATGCAGTTCGTCACGAAATCGCCCGACCAATCGGTGCTTCTCCCAAATATCGGCTGGATCGCCTCAAGCGCCGCACTCATGCCCGCTACTCCAACAACTCCGAATACCCACAACATCGGCCTCAGCCCCATAATCATCAAACAGCCCAACAAACTATAACCGATAAAGTGCACAATTTTGTCCGCTTCAATCGCCACCCCTTTTTTCGCCATCAAGCTCCCAATCACTGCACAGATCATTCCCGCTAGAGCAATAACGATCAGCACATTCCTCGTCCGTGGAGGAATATCTAAATGCGGACCTTGAGTGGATCGCTTCGGCGGACCACTCGGGGCAGATTTACTTGGCCCTCTGGACGCCGATCCACGTACTGGATCACTCATCGCAACTTCTTTGCCCAAGCCCTTAGCTCTCGCACCACCCCCACAAAACTAGGTGCCCCCACCACCCCACTTCTCGCCACCATCGCTTTCCTTACCCGCCCCAACGCAGAGCTTCCCCCTAAAATCTTTTCCGCCACCACCCCACTCCCTTTCGCCAACTCTTCCCAATCCTCCCGCGTCAGACGATCAATCCTCGTTCCCCTCTCCTCCGCCCGCCGCACCGCCGCCCCCACCACCTGATGCGCCTGCCGGAAAGCCCATCCCGCCTCCACCAACCCGTCTGCCACATCAGTCGCCAATAACTCAGGCGCCGAAGCCGCATAAGCACACGCTCCCACATCCACCTCTAAAGAAGCCACCGCCCCCGCCATCACCCCCCAGCAAGCCCGCACCGTATCTGCCGCATCAAAAACGCACTCCTTGTCCTCCTGTAAATCCCGATTATAGGTCAGTGGCAGACCCTTCAGCACGGTCAGCAACGCCACCAAGTGTCCCGTCAGCCTTCCACTCTTCCCCCTGACCAACTCCGCCATATCAGGATTTTTCTTTTGGGGCATCAAACTCGAGCCCGTCGTAAATCTCTCGCCGAACCGCACAAAACCAAACTCCGTCGAAGAGAAAAGAATCAGATCTTCTGCCAGTCGTGATAAGTGCACTCCCGCCAACGCCACCGCCGCCAAATACTCCACCAGAAAATCTCGATCCGCCACCGCATCCATTGAATTCGTTGAGACCTTCCCGAAACGCAAAAGCTTTCGCGTGATCTCTCGATTCAACTTTAGTGTACTCCCCGCCAAGGCCCCCGAACCAAGAGGCATCACATCCGCCCGCTTCACCGCATCTTCTAACCTGCCCTTATCCCGTTCCAACATTTCCACGTAAGCCAGTAGATGATGCGCCAACAAAACGGGCTGTGCCCGCTGCAAATGGGTGTACCCAGGCAGAATCACTTCACGATTCTTCTCCCCAAGTTTAACCAACGCTTTTTGTAACGCCCTGATCGCCAAGACATCTCCCCCCACCTGCTCCCTCACCCATAAGCGCAGGTCTGTCGCCACCTGATCATTCCGACTCCGCCCCGTATGCAACTTCGCCCCCGCCGGCACCCGCGCCGTCAGCGCAGATTCCAAATTCATGTGCACATCCTCCAAGGAATCCTTCCATCTGAACTTTCCTGCCGAAATTTCCTTCTCCAACCGATCCAGTCCCCGCCGGATACCCGCCGCCTCCTTCCGAGTCAGTACCCCAGCCTGTACTAGCATCGTCGCGTGAGCCCGACTCCCCTCCAAATCATGCCTCGCTAATCGCTTATCAAAATGTACCGATCGACTAAACCGCGCCGCCTCAGGATCAGGTTCCCCTTGGAATCGGCCCTTACCCGAACCTCTCACGACTCCTTCTCCAGCTTGCGCGTGTCCTTCGCCGAGAGAACCCGCCACGCCCCTGGCTGCAGTGTCCCTAGCTCTAAACCACCGATGCGTACTCTTTTCAATCTCTCCACCGTAAAACCTAGAACGCGAAACATCAATCGGATCTGTCGCTTCATTCCCTGCCGCAAAACCATCCTTACCTCATGCCTCCCCAGAAATTCAATCCGCTCCGCCCGAGCCATCCCCTCCTCCAGCTTCACCCCTTTTTCTAACCTCCGCAAAACCTCATCATCGGGAGGTCGATCCAACTTCACCCGATACTCTTTTTCCACTTTATTTCGCGGGTGGGCTAACCGCTGTGCTAGATCCCCTTGGTTCGTCAGCAGAATCAAACCCTCACTTTCCGCATCCAATCGGCCCACCGTAAATAATCTCCCAAAATCTCGAGGCATCAGATCCACAATAATCGGACGTCGATCCTGCGCCGCCGCCGTACAAACCACCCCCCGTGGCTTATGTAGAACAATCACCACGCTTTGTGCCGCCTTCACCTCTCTCCCATCCACTGTCACCCGCGCATCCAAAGGAACCCTCTCCCCAGGGCTTTCCGCCTGCCGCTTATTAATTCGCACCCTGCGTGCCGTGATTAACTCTTCACACCCCCGCCGCGAACCTAACCCCGCCGCCGCCAAATACCGATTCAACCTCATCCCCTCCGCATCCCGAGACGCACGCACTGGAGCACGAAACGTACCTTTAGACTGGGGAAAGAGGGACTCGCGAGGCATCCCTTCCCCGAAGGGGACGGGATCAGAAACCATTATTCGGGCTTAGTTTTGGGCAGTCCCGTGGACTTCATGCCCGCTTTCCACTGACCACGCTTCTTCAAGAGCGTCACCCGCTCAAAACGTTTCAAAACATTCCGTTTGGCTGCGGTCGCCCCGCCCGATCTTAAACTGCGATGTAAGGACATCCGCCAACCTTGCCCGATCCCCCTCCAACATGCAACCCCGCTTAGCAATCCCTCCCGGTGCAATGTTTGGGGTCAGAGGTCAATTTTCAATCGGTCCGCTTCGCGGAGCATCACGCTTAAGGATACAACACAGGTAGGGACGCTTGTCCCAGGCGCCCTTTCTCAAGATAGACACTTAATCAGCGGTTAATGCCAGTGCGCGTAAGCGCACAATCCCTGCTCTTGGAGAGGATCTGGCATAGGTCTTGGGGCAAAGGGGGACCAAATGAGGCCCCCGTACACCCACCCCTGGCCTAATCTTCTTTCGCCTCCGGCAGATTGGATTACCGCTCCTCGGTTCGCTTCGCGAACCATCGGAGCGGTGGGATTTGAACCCACGACAGCCAGCTCCCAAAGCTGGTACTCTACCAGGCTGAGCTACGCTCCGTTTTCTTCTTGCAATCTGCCTGCTTCAACTCATTATGCAACCCATTCCCAAATCATTATGAGAAGCGAACTTGTCAACCGTGCCCTTGTGAAGGTCACTAGCCCCCAGATCCTAATTAATGTGATCTCTAAACGCGTGCGCCAGCTCGGCCTCGGCTATCGCCCCATGATTTCTGTCAGCCCTCGCATGACGTTTATGGACGTTGCCCTCCACGAAGTTGCCGACGGCAAGCTGGGCTACGAAGTCATTGGAACCCCTGCCGAGACCACCGCCAAAAAAGCGGCTAAGACTCGCGCGAAGAAGTCCGCCTAACCCCTTCTGCCCTTGCCACGGGGTCACGCCCCCTGAAAACGATCGAAATCCAGAACCGAAAAGCCGGTTTTAACTACGCCATCTCGGAATCGATCGAAGCAGGCATCGTCCTGACCGGATCTGAAATAAAATCCCTCCGCGCAGGTGGCGGCGACCTCGCTCACGCTTACGGTAAAATCGAAAACGGCGAAGCTTGGCTTTACTCCTTCCACATCGCTCCCTACAGCCACGGCAACCGCGCCAACCTCGAAACCGAACGCCCTCGAAAACTCCTCCTCCACCGAGCCGAAATTGCCCGATTTCTTGGGCAGATCGAAAAAAAAGGCAGCCGCGCACTTGTTCCTCTCAAGGGCTACTTAAAAGGGGGACGTTTTAAAATACTCGTAGGGCTCGGCACAGGCAAAACCCATCGAGATCGACGCCAAGACCTCATCAAACGCCAGACCGATCGCGAAGTGAACCGCATCCTCGCTGATCGCCGCCGAAAATGAAAATCCATCTCCGAACCCTTTCTCGGCTTCTTCCCAGCGGTACTCTCCGCTTCGATCACGCTACCCTCCAAGCCAACTCCTCCGACGCCTGGATGGCCTCTGCCCTACCCACCGCCGTCGCCTTTCCCCGTAACACCGCCCAAGTATCCAAAATCCTCGCCTTCACCTACCGCCACCGTATTCCCGTCACCACCCGCGGTGCTGGCCGTGGCTATGTCGGCGGTTGTGTTCCCGTTCGCGCTGGCCTTGTTCTTTCCCTTGTGAAAATGAATCGAATTCTGCAGATATCTCCAGCCGATGGCCTTGCTGTCGTTCAACCAGGCGTTATCACCGCCAAACTCGCCTCCACCGCAACCCGCCGAAAGCTCTTCTATCCGCCCGATCCCGCCAGCCTCAAGGAATCCACTTTAGGCGGAAACATCGCCACCAACGCAGGTGGCCCTCGCTGCCTGAAATACGGAGTCACTCGAAACTATGTCCTCGGGTTGGAGGTCGTCCTCACCGACGGCACCACCGTTCGTCTTGGCGGGCGCACTCACAAAAATCGCACAGGATTCGATCTCATCGGACTCTTTACTGGATCGGAAGGGATGCTTGGGATCGTCACCGAAGCCACATTACGTCTCATTCCCCTTCCTTCTACCCGCTCATCTCTTAGAGCAGAGTTCACCTCCATTGCCAAAGCCGCGACTGGGGTGCAGAAAATTCTCGGTTCTGGACTTCTACCCTGCGCCCTCGAGATTGCCGACTCCTTCACCCTCGCCGCCGCCCGCAAAGTCATCCCTAACACCCCCAACTGCAACTCAATCCTCATCGTCGAGTTCGACGGCCAGCCCTCCTCGGTGAAAAACGAACTCTCCTCAGCAGCCAAGGTTCTTCGTTCCTCCTCATCCAAGATCGTCACGGCACACGGCAACGTAGCCTGTGAGAAGATCTGGGAGATTCGCAGGGGGTTTAGTTACGCCCTACGCGATACGGGCTTGGTTAAGCTCAATGAAGACGTCACCGTACCACGTGGCAAAGTCGTCGATCTCTTTCGATTAACCGCGCATCTCCAAAAGAAGCACGGTGTTCCTATTTCCAGCTTTGGTCACGCGGGAGACGGCAATATACACGTCAACCTGATGGCCCCTATTGGAACCAAACCGGACGATCGCAGGATGCACCGTATTCTCGACGAGCTTTTCTTAGGAGTCCTCGCCATGGGCGGCGTTATCAGTGGTGAACACGGTATTGGCCTCGCCAAAAAGCCTTGGTGGAAAGTAGCCACAACCCCTTCACTCCGTCATCTCCACACTAAAATCAAAAGCGCCCTCGACCCCCGACACCTCCTCAACCCTGGTAAATATATTGAGTCCTAAGTTCGCATATATTTATATGTCACCAATTAAAAGTGACACCGATTAGATTTGTGAAAAATACCCATCCTAAATTCAACGATGATCAATGGGCTTTTAACTTCACTGCCTCCTTTATCCCACCTTTATCGCAAATCATATAGACCTCACCGCATATCGATGGCTCATAGCAAACTTCCTCGTTTGAGTCTAATATCGCCAGCAACGATGCCTCGACAGACAGCACCGCCATACTCCCAAAAACATCCAAGGTGACAGGTTTCTGCATTCCAGGTCCTGCACGGACTAACACACTGCGACGACCCATATCGTCTTTCCCAAAACTTAAGCGATACTCCTGTCCAGATACGTCAACCACCTTGCCCGCCGTACCAGTAGCCATTTCATCGATCAAACTCCCAACGCCATCTCTCACCTCTAACCGACCAGTCTTCTCGTTCAATACTAGCTTACCACCCGCACCACTCTGCAAACCAGCCACTATACCAGCCGCTTCTTGTCCCGCAGGATCTGGAACAGAGCCCATCGATATAGTGGTATATCCTAAAAGAATCAGAAAAAGATACCACCCGTAGTGTTTTTGCATTTCACCATTTGAGGCGAAAAAAGTTCCCCGTCCATACCTATCTTTTCTTTTTGTAATTTTTTTTGAATAACTAGGGAATGCAGCTAACTAGATCGCGGTAAATCTTTTATCTTCTGCTCCTTCGAATGCTCCGCATCCCCATTCATCTGCGCCATCTCCTCAGCAGAAATCGAGCCAGCAGGCAAAAGCAGGCACCCATTCGTTAACACCGTATCGATTCGTGGCGCATAGACCACCCGACCATTCACTATCACAACCAAAATCAGACCCCGCCCCGTGCTCGTCCCCACCTCCAACTTCGTCTGCCCAAAATCAGTGAACTCAACCAAAATTGTCCCATCCATTCGCGTCGAAACTTTCCTAATCTCCTTCTCCGAAACCTCAGGCAGAGACTGGATTGATATTGTCTCCGCTGGATTGAAAAGGGTCACTGGAACGGAGACCTGGCCCTTCGCTCCCTCTGGCGCCTGAAGATGAACTCGAAGCAACACGGGTGGCTTCGGCGCCGCTCCGATCCAAAGTAGTAGGCCCGCAAGGATGGGCAGAAATTTCATCGTATTCTTCATCAGGCAAAGATATCGCAACAGGGCGAAGACGACAGCCCGATTTGTCATTTTTACAAAAAAGCCTTAAACTAGGACTTGTGATGCCTATCCAACCTTGCCTCTTTTTTGCGTTCCTTCTCCTTTGCCTAGGAGGGTTGGTCAACGCCGCCGATATTTCTGATGCATCTTCACGCACCAGTCAACCCGACAAATTTCTTTCCTCTCCTGGCCTGATCAAAGGCGGTCTTTTTATGCAAGGCTCGAAAAAACGCTTTGAAGGGGCCAATGAACTCAACCTCGAATCCTACAAAACCAAGCTGGAAATCACCCCCGCGCAACTGACCCTCACACGAATCCGTGATCCGCAACCTTCCGACGAGATCACCGTCAAATTCACTTTGGTCAACGGCTCCGAAAAAGGCTCCACACTCTATTTCCCAACCTCCCAACGCATGGACGCAGTTATCCGCGACGCAGAAGGAAAGACGATCTACACTTGGTCAGAGGACTTTGAATTCGCCGCCGAACCTGGCTACAGCTACGTCAATGCAGGGGAGCGATTGAATTATCAGCTCAAAATACCTTTCCAAGCCTTGCGCGGAAAAGTTCCACAGGGCGAAGCCACCATCACCGCCAGCCTCGTCAATTACCCGCAGATGAAGGCAGTGATGCCATTGGAGATTCAGCCTTAACCGGGACTTTTACAGGCGCCTTTTGTAACGAATCGATTGGCGCAGGTTTACCTTCTAATATTTCCTTCACTTCCGAAGGGCTAAAAACCTCCTTTTTCCCCTCCCCTAGATTTCTTCCCATACTCGGATCATCCTGCGTCACTCTTTCTCGCACACGAATCAGTCGGCCTTGATACATCTGCCGAGTACCATCCTCATTCTGAAAGGTACGACTTATCCGAGACGACCACTCTCCAGTGTCTTTGTGGGTAATCTCCTTCTGCTCTAGAATATCCCTCCCTTGGAAAGAGGACTTCGTCTTTTGGGAGAAACGGGTGTTTTCAGTCTGATCCCAAGATGAGGCGCCATGAGCGCCTAGCGATGATTCCTTATTTGCCACGGCGGTTGAAGATCCCGCCCACATCGGAACCGAGGCCATGCTAGATTCCTTACGCTCCTCATAAAGTCGGCCGCTCTTAAATTCCTTGCCAGGGGCATATTCCTTTTGGTCGATCTGCTTCACTTCTTTCATCTTACCCGAAAATGAGCTGACCTGGTTGCCAGGTTTTTTGGGCCACGAACTGTCGGCCAGCCCTTTTTGAGCACTATTCATCGCACTGCCACTGTCTTGAGCTGGTAACGAAGAAATCAAGAGCACCAGCAAAAATATACCAAGATGCAACGAAAAGCGCATACTCGTATTTCACTCGCTTCCGCGTCCCATGACCTTCGATTTTTTTGATTTTCTTAACCTTCTTGTCCACAACCCGTGAATGGCTTGGGCACCTAGAGTGTTAAGTCACAGGCCTACCAACTGCCCCAACAATGGAAAAGATTGGGTCCAGAAGGATTTGAACCTTCAACCAAGGGATTATGAGTCCCCTGCTCTAACCGTTGAGCTATGGACCCGACCTAGACAGGCGTTATCTTCCACCGCCTCACGTGGAAACTCAACCTCCTCCTTTGAACTGTTCGCCGAAAACCCGACACAGAAAATCTTGGAGTAGTTGGGATTCACATAGTTCCCCGCGGGCCATAACAATTCCGTCTGGGCGCAGCAGCGCAAAACTAGGATGATCCTCAATCCCAAGCTGCTCACGAACCTTCCCATCCTCATCGACCCAAACGAACTCACCATTCCTCGCTTCCTTTGGCCTCCCCGCCCCTTTTTCCACCATCCACTGCCAATCGATTAAATCTGATCTCTGATCCATAACCTCACGCATCCCCTCTGATCCAATTCCTAAGTCTGGCATGACCAGAAAGACAATTTTACCCTTTCCAAAAAGATCTGGGGTCCTGCTTGCTCGCTTTGTTGCCAAGTCCAAAAATGATAACGGGGGCACCCTTTCTCCCGGCTTAGCCCCCACTGCTACCTTTCCAGAAAGAACGACAGAACTGTGCCGATACCCCAGCGAAAGTTGACTCAACCGCATGGCTATCTTCGCCGCAAAACCCATCTTCGCTACAATCGGAACAATCCATTCACGAATCCAAACCCGTGGACCGTCCGTCGCAGTGATCAGCTTCGTCATCTGGTCCGTCATTCTCATGACTCCATCAATCAATGGCATCCGCTCCTCCTCATAACTATCTAGAATCTCTTCCTGTGAATTTTTGTGGATCACATGGGCCAACTTCCACCCCAGATTGAATGCATCGCCCAGTCCCATATTCATCCCCTGCCCACCCGCTGGACTATGCACATGAGCCGCATCACCGCATAGAAACACCCGCCCTGTTCGTATATGCACCGTCTTGCGGTGTTGGATCCCAAATCCTGCTAACCAAGAAGGATCCCGTGCCCGAAGATGGCCGAGGTGATTCTTCACCAGGATTTCCACTATTTCACTCATCGCGACCTCATTTGTTGCGCTCGCTCCCCGCTTCCGCAAGAGCACAATCCGCCAGATATTATTCGGCAAGGGAAAGAAGAAAATCGGCCCATCGACCGAAGTAAACCCATGTAGCCAGTTCGGATCTAGTCTTGGATCCAAAACAACATCCGCCAAAAGCCAACTCTGATCATAACCTCCCCCCTGAAGCTCCAAACCAGCGGCTTGCCTAACCACACTACCCGATCCATCGCAACCCACCACATAGGAAGCATCGATTTCTTCCCTGGTCCCATCCATTCTCTCAAGGGTCACCAAGACCCCCTGCCCCGATTGCACCATGCTCAAAAAACCCAATCCACGCTCAATCTCGACTCCCGCTTTCTGAGCGTGATTCATCAATATCATTTCCGTCTTGGTCTGGGGCAAAAGCAAAAAGAACGGGAATTCACTCGGTAATTCGTTCATCGACAAGCGAAAAGCCTCTCTTTGATCACGCCCATAAAAACAAATGCCTTTTGCCTTATGGCTTGGGGCAATAAACGCATTCGCAAGACCAAGTTGATCCATCATTTCCATCGTCCGAGGAACCACCGCTAGGGCCCGAGAGTGCTCTGCAGGAATAGTCCGCCTTTCAATCAAGTGAACACCGACCCCACGACGCGCCAACTCCGAGGCCAGCAGGAGCCCTGTCGGTCCAGCTCCCACCACGAGCACATCTACTTTTTTTATCTCCGACATTTAAAAACTCTGCGCTGAAGGGAACATTGGTAAATTACCAAAGTGAGCTAGTTCTTACGTATGCCACCACGCAACCCTCTTCTTCTACCTAAGAATCCCCATGTTGCCATTGTGGGATCAGGTGCTTTGGGTCTGTACTATGGGGCCAAGCTTGCCCACAGCGGTGTCCCTGTTTCTTTTCTCGCACGGCGCGACCTGGCGCATCTCCAACAAGAGGGCCTGCAGATTCGATGCACAGAGGGAGATTTTCATCTCCCACAAATCAAAGTTTACGCCAAACCACAAGAGATTGGTCCTGTGGACCTTGTCATTGTCGCAATCAAAACCACCTCCAACGCTTCACTTACAAAGCTACTTCCCCCTTTGATCGGTCCCGAAACGTCAGTCTGCACTTTACAGAACGGCTTAGGCAATGAGGAACTGATCGGATCTATCGTGGGTCGGAACAGAATTCTTTGCGGTGTGTGTCACGTATGCGTCTCCCGTCCAACCCAAGGCGTTGCCTCGAACATGTCGGGCGGAAACATTCGCTTCTCCGATCTTACTGGTGGCGACACTCCTCGCGCACAATCCGTAGCTCAGCTTTTCGAACAAGCTGGTATCCGCTGCTCCGTCGCGCCCTCGGTCGGATCTGCGCGATGGTACAAACTGGTTTGGAATGTCCCCTTCAACGGTTTGTCCATTTCCGAAGGTGGAATAGACACCGCTCAGATTTTGACCAGCCCGAAACTCCACGCCGAAACACTCGCCCTAATGAACGAAGTGATGGCGGCATCCACCGCCCTTGGCTTTCCTCAAGATTCTGAGCATCCAAATCAGGAAATCGCTCGAACCCGAAAAATGGGGGGCTACCAAACGTCTAGCCTCCTCGATTATCTAGCCAAGAAACCTGTCGAACTCGAATCGATCTGGGGAGAAGCCCTACGGCAAGGAACTGCCGCCGGTGTCGCCATGCCACGATTAACAGAATTATACCGAAAACTAAAACAACTAGTGCAGGTTTGAATTAGGCTTTCGCAATTTGCCGCAACAGCGCTTGATTCATTTTCGCCCCCTGCTCGAGATAACGAAGAGGAAAAGTTTCATCAGGTCCGTGAGCCCGACAGTCGGGCTGGCTCAACCCCACCAGCAAGGTCTCCACTCCCAACACATTTCGAATCACGCTAACGATTGGTATCGTTCCGCCTTCGAGCAAGAAGTGTACTTTTTTCCCTCCCCAAGCTTCACCGAGTGCCCGAACCGCCGCTGGGCCATAACCTTTTTTGGGGTCGCAGAAATAAGGGAACCCACCATGCTGCCGCGTGACTTTAATCTTTACCGTTTTGGGGCAACGCTTCCTTAAATCTTTTTCAACCAAATCCGCGATCTCCTTTGGATTTTGATGGGGTACCAACCGAAAAGTTAATTTCGCCCATGCCTTACTCGGCAGAACCGTCTTGGGTCCTGGCCCCTGATATCCGCCCGTGATCCCGTTAATCTCCGCCGTCGGTCTCATTCCAATTCTCTCTATTGCAGAAAATCCAAGTTCACCACCCAAAGCTGGACTGCCTGCCTGTCTTCTAACCTCAGTATCTGGCACCCCGAGCGCTTTCGCCGCCATTCGTTCCCATCGCGCCACCTTCCTGACTTTTTTGTAAAATCCAGGAATCGCCACTTTACCCTTTCCATCATGCAATCCGGCCAGCAGACGGGTCAGCACCGTAATCGGGTTGACCACGGCACCCCCGTAAACGCCCGAGTGAAGATCGTGAGAAGGTCCAGTCAACTCCACCTGCAAAGCCGTAATCCCTCGCAGTCCATAGGTTAGTGTGGGCTTGTTTAGACCAGCCATGTTCGTGTCAGAAATAACCGCAACATCACAGGCCAGATCCTTTCTACGCTTCCGTAAAACTGCCTCTAAATTATCACTTCCCACCTCCTCTTCACCCTCCACCACGAAAACCACATCGGTTTCAGGTCCGCCACGTTGAATCGCTTCCGCCACTCCCATCATGTGAGCAAAGATCTGTCCCTTGTTATCAGTCGAACCCCTCGC
>CANIEM010000063.1 GCA_947466515.1 Verrucomicrobia subdivision 6 bacterium
TCACGGAGGGAATCGATGGCGAGCTGGTTAGAGGTTTCGCGGACCGCGGTAATCAGCGGATCTAGATATTCGAAATTAGAAAGGTCTGCGATAGCTTTTTTGGCATCTGCGACTCTGCCCTGTCGCATGAGCTCAACGGGGAGGCATGCCGCTTGAGAGAAACGAGAGACTTCCGATTTGAGTGAATCAATTGTTCCAATGAGCTTCGCCATTTTAAGCCGATCCTCTAGATCATTGTGGCTATCTATGCTTCCTGCTTCGGCAAGTGACTTGGATTCTTGAAGGATGGAATCGATCTGATCGTGACATTTCTGTGTGCGGGCATGAATTTCATCAATCCGTTGCTTGGAGGGATTTACTTCCGTGACTAATCGATGGGCGACGACCTCGACTTCGTATGAAATAACATCCAGGGAATTGAGGCGGGTGAGAATTGGTAGGTGATATTCCAAGATACCGTTCAACTCATCGTCGGAATCGTTAACCATGTAGAGTGTGATCCCGAGGGCGACTGCAAAAAAGATCAGCAGGGCGATTGCCCCAGTCATAATTTTGGTTCGGAGGGAGTAGCCCATATAGAATATATCCTAACCTAAGAGGTTGAAGGGGTCACGCCTTGCGGGTCGTGAGCCAAACACCTTCCTCCCCCTTGGGCTCGATCCATTGATGAATACGGTTTAGGCCCGAGGTCCTAATCCAGGATTCGACTTGGGAGAGAGTGGGGCGGCGCGATGAAAATAGAGTGTGGGTTGATTTGCTTCCTACGAACCATCGAGCCTCGATGCGAGAGAGGGAGGACTGGGTAGTGTCGGGATAGACGCCAAAGTGGATAGAGCCTGGGGACAAACGAGGGCGGGTGCGGAGGACAACCCCTTGAAGCCACTTATGGGTTAGCGGGTTATCGTACTGTGGGAGGACGCGGCAGGCGCCCCATCGTCCGTTTTTTCCTGGGGCAAGGTTTGAGCTAAAAAGGAGAAGATCCTTTGGAGCCATATGTTTGACGAGGCAACGAAGGAGAGGGAGAGGATCGAGATTGGGTAGTACGCCGTAGAGAGTGATAAGGCGGGCCGGGCGTGGGGCTTTCGATTTAGAATTGGGGATCCGGGGAGTAAGAATACGCGAGATGGAGGAAGGGGAGGTGAGATCGATCTGGCGGGCGATTTTGGCGCGGGCGGGTAGCTTTCGAGCGGCAAATTTAGCCATTGATAGGCAGGTATCGGCGGTGAGGAGAAGAGTCGGTTTGGGAAGTTTACGAAGAAGGAGGGATTCCTTGAGACCTTCGGCACAACCGAGAGCGATAAAGTTGTAAGGATTGTGCCGAAGAAGAACGCGAAGAACGGTGGTGGGTTGGGTATAGAGGCGACGAACGGCGGGGCGCCGATAAAATGGAGAGCAGGTGAGGTGAACTTTTTTCCAAAGGCGCGCAAGGGAGGGGTGGGAGTAGAGGGCGGAGGCGGGGAGTTGAACGATAGCCATCGGCCAAGGCTAGCCGAAGGTGGCGGTTGAGTTAAGTGCGGAGAACGTGTGTGGGTGGTGAGTTAGGAGGTGCGGAGAAGACCACCACGGTTGACGAGTTTGCGAAAGTATTCTGGAAAGTTTTCCTCCTTGAGTAGCCGCCGACGGAGTTTGCTGAGGGCACTGTTCTGGATCTGGCGAACTCGTTCGCGGGTAACGCTGAGTTTATCGCCAATTTGCTCAAGAGTCCGTTCTTGCGAATCGCCCAAGCCAAAGCGGAGGTGCAGAATTTCAACCTCGCGGGAGGTGAGAACCTGAAGAGAGCGAGCGACCGCTTCACGGAAATCGATCCGTTCGTGCTCTTCCGTAGGATCCACGGCTACGGGATCCGCGAGGAGATCGCCGAGGGTACTGTCATCCCCTTCTGAACCGATGCGAAGATCGAGGGAGACGGTACCTGAAGAAACTTCACGTAGTTTAGCGACGTAGTTTGTTTCGACCTGAAGCTCTTCGGCGAGTTCGGAGTCGGTGGGTTCGCGCCCTAGTTCAGCACCGAGAGCGGAGTTGGCTCTGCGAAGGCGTTGGATTCGGTCGACTAGATGAACGGGGAGGCGGACGGTTTTGCTTTGGTTGGCGAGAGCGCGGCGGATGGACTGTTTGATCCACCAGCAAGCGTAGGTACTAAATTTAACTCCACGGCTAGGCTTGAACCGTTCGACCGCTTTCATCAGACCGAGGTTACCTTCGGAGATGAGGTCGAGAATTGGTAGGCCGCAGTGTTTGTAATCTGCGGCAAGTTTGACCACGAGGCGGAGGTTGGCCTTGATCATTAGTTCGCGGGCGCGACTTTCTCCCTTGCGGACACGGCGGGAAACGGAGATTTCCTCTGTGCGGTTGAGGAGAGGAGTTTCACCGATGCCTCGGAGATAGGAGTGGAGGGCTGCAGGGAGCTCGACGTGGGGGTTAGAGACTTTCACTCCGTTGGTGCCAACTATTTCTTCTCTCATATTAGGTTAGACTGGTGAGAGGTAGGAACGTTCGGATTTATTTTACGGAAATTCACTCATTAGGAGGCAGAGAAAATTGGAGTTCCCGCAAAATCATATTTCGAAGGAGGGCGGATCGGTCTTGGCCTGTGACGAGAGTGAGAATGCGAAGAGCTACTTCGATCTCTTCTTCGCTAGGGGGGAGGGGGTTCACGGGAAGAAGTTTGTGGTTGGGGGCGGGAAATCTCCTAGTGACGTTTTCGTGACATAAAAGGAGATTTGCCAGCAGGGACGGGAGTGGGTGACACGTGTGGCGCCGTAAAAAAATGGGGGTGGGGAAATTATCCCCACCCCCATCGACAATCATGAAAGACTGTTATTATCCGCGGAAGCCGCCGCTGTCGCGACGAGGACCACGGGAGCCGCCACGGCTTCCGCCGCCGCCACCACCGTATCCGCCTCCACCGCCACCATAACCGCCTCCGCCTCCACCACCGCCGTATCCGCCTCCGCCGCCACCACCACCGTATCCGCCACCGCCACCACGGGCGGGACGTTCTTCGCGCGGACGCGCGATATTCACGGTGAGGCTACGACCGGCGTGATCTTTGCCGTGCATGCCGGCAACCGCGGCGTTCGCCTCATCGGGCGACGACATGGTCACGAACGCGAAGCCGCGCGAGCGGCCTGTGACGCGATCGGAGATCAAGGCGACGTCTGTGACGGTGCCATGGGCCGAAAAGGCCTGTTTGAGTTCTTCATCTGTGGCGGAGAACGGAAGGTTCCCCACATATAGTCTGGTTTCCATTGTATTTATGTTTCCTTAGTGGCTACTGGCTGACGGCGTTGCTCGGCGTGAGCCCGAACAACGGGCCACAAGGTGGGTTGGAACCTACCGGACTGTATCTGTTTCCTCGCTCGAACTCGTATCATCGAACCTTGACCAAGGTTTTAGAGTATTCTATTGGCAGGTTCTCGGCAAGTTCTTATTTCGGAGCTTCTTCGAATGAAAATGGTTGGTAGAAGGGGGCGGTGAACGAGTGGCTAATTACGGTTTTTCTGGGGTTGATTGAGGGGGTAACCGAGTTTTTACCGATATCCTCCACTGGGCATCTCCTTCTGGCAGAACACCTTTTCGAGGCTAAAAGAAGCGAACTTTTTAATGTGGGCATTCAGGCGGGGGCGTTGCTGGCGGTTCTTTTGATCTATGCTCCGAGGTTGAGGAGGATGGTGATGGGGGAACTAGGGGTGGAAGGGAAAAGATATTTAATTAAATTAGGGGGAGCTTTTATTTTGACGGCGGGGCTAGGTTTGATGGCTGCGAGACTAGGGCTGAAGCTTCCGGAGGATCCGGGAGTAATCGCCTGGACCTTGATGGTGGGCGGGGTGTTGATTTTGGTGGCGGAGGGTTGGTTGAAGAGACACGAGGGTCATGAAAATCCTGGATGGGCTACGGCGTTGGTGATCGGGGCGTCCCAGATGGTGGCAGCGGTGTTTCCAGGCACGTCGCGTTCTGGGGTGACGATCTTGGCGGGAATGTTTGGGGGACTTTCCCGATCGGCGGCAACCGACTTTTCCTTTTTGCTGGGGATTCCGACTCTGTTGGCGGCTTGTGCGCTTAGCTTTTATCGGCAGTTAAAGTCGGTTGGAGTACCTGGGCAAGAGGAGTGGATGCATCTGGGGTTAGGCTTTGCGGTTTCGGGGGTGACGGCCTATTTCGTGGTGAGGTGGTTGCTGGGCTATGTACGGAGCAGGACGTTCAGCCCCTTTGGATGGTATCGGATTGGGTTAGGGTTGGTGTGGTTGGTCGTAGTTAGATAGTTCTATTCTTTCATGCCTTGACCGATGGGCGACGCGTAGCCAGTGAGTTCGGTGTAGCCGCGACCGGAGAGAGGTTTTCCGTTCCGAGTTCCGGTGAAGCGGCAGGCGCCTTCCCAGTAGCGAATGTTGGAGGTGCGTTTGAGGCGGAGTTCTTGATCGAGGAGGAGGGGCTGAACTTCTCCTGTAATTTGGAGTGAGGGGATGGAGATTTTCCAGCCAGAAGGGTAGGTGGCGCCGCTGGCGGTTTTCCACTCGTCGAGGGGCAGGATGGTGAAATCGGCGGATTGAAGTGGGATGGCGGGTCCTTTGGCGGGGATATAGGTTCCGGAGGAGGCGAGGTCGGTTTTATTTCCTGGATTGCGCATGCGGTAGAGCATGAGTTCGTCGCCAGATTCGAACTGAAGGCAGAACCAGTCCCATCCTTCCTGATCATCCCCGAGTGCGCTGGTGGAAAATTCGTGATCGAACCAAGAGAGGCCTTGGACGGGAATTTTTTTGCCAGCGATCGTGAGTTGGCCTGTGGTTTGAAGTCGGGTGAAGGAGTAGTAGTGACTGGCGTTGCCTGGAGTGGCGGATTTTCGGCTAAGACCTTTTTGGCCTTGTAAGGTGAGAGGTTTGAGGGGAGTGGCGGAGAGTTCGATTCCGATGCCAGTGGCGGGGTCGGAGGCGGCCATTTGGAGGGTGGAGTCGGGTTTTCTTTGAAGGGTCCAGCCAGCGAGTCGAACCTGCATATCTTTTTGGGAAATTTCCACCTCTCCGAGGGCGCCGCGGCTGAGTTTTTCGGAAAAAAGAAAACGGTGGGATTGAACATCGGTGATGGCGAGATGAGCAAAGTAGATGTCACGGATTGACCAGGCGGAGTCGGGTTGCGTGGGCTTGGGTTGCAGACCGTGACGAAAGAAGGTGAGTTCGTAGCCGTAGAGATTGCCTTTTTGGTCATCGAGATTGCCGGTGAGGTACCACCATTCGGTTTTAAATTCGGGATGAGAGCCGTGGTCACGAGGAAAGGACCAAGGCCAGGGGGTGGTGGCGTGGATCCAGGGATCGTCGGCCATGAGGCTTGAGCCGAGAAGAAAAAACAACAGCGAGTAGATTAAATTCACTTGGGCCATGGAGAAACTAGTTCCTCTAAATTCAAAGTGGGAAGTAGCAGACTGTATTGGAGAGGAGGATCATGATGAAGATAAGGAGCGTGATGAGCGGACCGAGAAGCGTACGACCGGTCATGAGGAAGATGTAGCGGTGGAAGTAGGGCATGAAGAACATCATGGGGACGACGGCAAAGAGCAGGTTTACGTAGAGCCAGCCTTCGGTCCAACGAACGGTGCCAGTGCGGGCAAAGGTGGCGTACTGGGCAAGAAGAATGAGAAAGAGGCCGAGGGAGTTGGCCACGCCTGCCAGCAGGAGACTGCGCCAAGGCGGAGTTCCAGCGAAGCGAATAGCTCGATTCGTCCGAAGGGAGTTGGAGAAAAAGAAAACGAAAAAGAAGGGAGCATAGACCAGCATTAAAAGGAGGAGGGCGGGTTGGAAAAGGCGAACACCAAGAAAGAGGAAGCGGTAGTCGACATGGAATAGTGTGTAGACGACGAAAAGGAGGCCAAAGAAGGAAAAGAAAACAAGGAGTGCCAAAAGGAGGGAGCGGATGATTTCAGAAATCGAAAAATCGAGGCCGAGGGAGGAGAGGTTAAAAGATTGGCCTTGGAGGCGATGACCGATGGAAAAAAGAGCGAGACCTACGAGACCATTGGTGAAGGCCCAAAGCATAACTCCGTTGTTCATGCGTTGAGGAAAAAACCATGTCTGTTGCCTTCCAGATGCCTCTACAAATAGTTTTTGCGAGAGCTCTGTTAGGGGAATGTAGGAGAGGCAGGCAATAAGTGCACCAGTGATCAGTAGCGTCCAGAAAGTGAGGCAAGCCCATCCAGTGGGCGAGGGAGGGGCCGGAGGGATGGCTCGAACAAGGTTATGGAAAAAGGAGATTTGTTGGAGAAGAAGTCGGGTGAGAGGGATGATGGCAACGAAGGCAGCGAGAAGAGCGCAAAGGGAGAAGAGCTCTTTCCAAAACCAGACCTGGTCTTCGCCTGGCAACGCATTTTTGAGGGCGAAAACCTTGGTGAAGTAGTCGAGTTGGTGGGTGGTGGCGATAAGGCTGTAGGGTTGGAAGGGGTGCAAGACGGGTTCGTTGTGCACGACCCGAAGATTTCTTGTGGCGACGTCTCCGTACTCATGGTCGATCTCGATGCTAGTTAGGTCAGGTTCGCTGGTCTGGCTTGAGTTAACGAAGCGGAGGGCTTCGGGAGCTTGCCGAAGATCGGCGCTTTTACGTTCGTTGCGGAAAGCGCCCTCGTCGTAGAGGCCGTAGCTGAGGCCAAGATTGGAGCGAACCTCGCGAAGGATTTTATTTTTTAGGGAGAGGAGGTACCCCGAGATATAAGCGGCGTGGATTTTGCTTGGAGTGCTGGTTTTAGTGGCTTCGGCACCGAAGTGAGAGGCGGCTTGGAGGGCGGCATTACCTCCGGCAGAGTGACCGGTGACACCGATACGGGTTTTATCGATGTAATTAAGATTGTCGGTGTTGGCAAGGTAGTCCACGACGGCAAACATTCCGTAGCCTTCCTCGGTAGCGGAGCGGGTGCTGAGGGAGGAGCTGGAGGAACCTTGGGCATAGGGGTCGATGGCGATGACGACGATGCCTCGGCGAGCGAGTTCGAGTGAGATATTGGCTTGGGTTTCTTTGGAGCGTTGGAATCCCGGCACGACAATGACAGCGGGTGCGGGTGAGGTGCTGGTGGCGGAGAGGGGACGGAAAAGGTCAGCGGCAACCCATTGGCCGTTTTGGGTGGGGAGAGAGATACTGGTTACCTTGACTTTGCCCCACGAGTTTTGAATTGAGGAAGCGAGGGCACTGGCGAGTACGACAATGGAAACACAAACAACGAGTAATTTGAAACCAGTGGAAGGCGGACTGGGGACTTGTTCCATGTGTTAATCTAAGATGGGCAGGGTGGTGGGGTGATTCAAGGAATGTCCTGAGGATAGGATTTTGAGATTTAAAAGAAGCGGAAGAATCGAACGGCGTGTGGGAATCAATTAGATTTTCATTCGGAGCGAAGGGCTTCGGCGGGGGAGAGTTGGGAGGCGCGCCAGGCGGGGGGGAGAGAGGCGACGAGGCAGGCGATGATCATACCGAGGGTAATATAAATTAGGGATGGGTAAGGAGTGTGCCAATCGATGGTCCAACCAAAAAAAGCGCGGTTGATAACTTGCATGAGGATGAGGGCGACAGCGAAGCCGGTAACGATTCCTAGGGTGATGCCGGTGGCGCCAAGGTAAGCGGATTCGAACATGATGGTGCGTAGGATTTGGGCGCGGGAAGCGCCGGTGGCACGGAGGATGCCGATTTCGCGAGTGCGTTCGACGCCGAGGGCGGTGAGGGAGAGGGTGACGCCCAGGGCAGCGACGGCGATGGCGAGAGTACGGAGAAGAGTGGTTACAGCAAAGGAGCGATCGAAGATGCGAAGGGCTTCCTCGCGAAGGCCTGCTTGGGAGTAGATAAGAAATTCACCACGAGGGCGGAGTTGCTCGCGGAGGGACTCGCCCACGGGTTGGGCGGAGACGCCGGGTTGAAGATGAATGGCGAGGCTGGTCAATCCTTGGTCTTGGGTTAGGCGTTGGTAGGTGGCGCGATCGAGCAGGAGGAGACCGGATTCAGAGGTGTAGTCACGGAAGACGGCGGCGACCTTGATAGGGCGGAGGCCAGTGGGAGTGGGGAGAGAGAGGATGCTTCCAGGTTGAAGGCGGCGGCGGCGGGAAAAATTTTCTGAGATGAGAGCGTAGTCCCCTTTTTGGCAGAGCTCATAAGGATCGCCGGGGAGAGTGGAGAGAAAAGTTAAGGGATTGTGGACTCGGAGGACGTCGAGTTTACAGGCGGCGAGTTTGGCGGGAAGTCCGTCGAGAAAGAGGCGAACTTCTCGGTAGGTGCCTACGGCAAGAACTCCTGGAGTGGCGAGGGCGAGAGATTCAGCGATGGGATCGAGGGGTTCAAGAGCTCCTGCGATGAGGTTGGTGGATGGGGCGATAAAGAGATCGGCTTTGATGCTTTCGCCGATCCATTGGTCGACGGTGGCACGGAAGCTGTGGACCATAATGGTAACCCCGATGGCCATGGCGACGGCGACGGAGAGAGCGGCGGCGGCGAGGCCGTGGCGGTGGAGACCGCGGGTGAAGGCGGAGCGGGCGAGAATGGCGGAGGGAAAATGAAGTGAGGGGAGGCGGGCGAAAAATCGACCGAGGGAGGGAGCGAGGAAGGCGGCGGCGAGAAGAATACTGAGGGCGGCAAGGAAGCCTGTGCGGGGGATGCGACCATAGAGGGCAGTGGCGGAAAAGATAAGAGTGAGAATAAAGCAGAGGAAGGCAGCGCGAAGAGCGAGGGAGTGGGGAGAGGAGGCGCGATCAGCTGAGTTTCCAGGTTGGAGGGCATCCACGGGGGGGACGAGAGAGGCTTCGCGGGCGGGCCACCAAGCGGCGAGGCCTGCGGCGAGAAGTCCAGCAAGGCCTGCGAGGAGGAGGCTCCAAGGATTGACTGCGATATCGGTCATGCTGAGAAGAACGTAGTGGGAAGTGATGGTGGATGAGACGGATTGAAGAAGAGTGCGGGCGACTTGGAGGCCGAGAAAAATTCCAAGGGTTGAACCAAGGAGCGATAAGAGAAGGGATTCGCCCACGAGAAGAAAGATGACGGAGCGGCGATCGAGGCCGAGCGAACGGAGGAGTCCGAGCTCGGCACGCCGACGGGCGATATTGGCGGCGACGGTGTTGGTGACAAGAAACATGCCTACGACCAGAGCGATCAGGGAGAGGGCGGTGAGATTGAGTTGGAAAGCGCCGAGCATTTTACCGACTTCTTGGCCGCGGCGTTCGGGGGAACCTGCTCGGGCATTGGCGGGGAGGTGGGAGGTGATGCGGGTTAGGAGGTCGGCTTGAGCGGAAGTGATTTTGCCGTCGGCATCCGGAAGAAGGAGGGCGTCGATGCGGTCGATTTGGCCGAGGAGTCCGAAGGAGGATTGCACTGTGGCGATATCGGCGATGGCAAGGTGGTCATCGGCTCCGATGAGGTCGGGGGAGGGTTCGAGGAGAAAGCGGATCTGGAGATTGGCTTGGTGTCCGCCTGAGACGGCGCGTAGCGAGTCGCCGATTTTGAGGTGGAGGCGATCGGCAAGAGGGCGGGTGATGGCGATGGTGTTGGGTTCGGAAACGAAAGCGGTGGCGTCGGCAGGATTGAGAAGTGTGTCTTCGAGGCGGTAGGTGACGAGTTCTGTATTGGAAAATGGATCGACGCCGATGAGATGAATAAACTCGCCAGGGTGGGAAGGGAGGGAAGCGATAAGGGTGAGTGTGGGGGTGACTTCGCGGATGGCGGGATCTTGGCGGAGAATGGAGATGAGTTTTTCGGGGAGACGAAAGCCTTGGCCTTCTATGGTGAAGTCGGGACGACCGGCGACGAGATCGAGGGAGGCGCGGAAGGAGCGGAGAGCGGTTTCGTTAACGGTTTGGATGGCGACGATGGCGGCGACGCCGACGGCGAGGGCGGTGAGGTTGAGGAGTGAGAGAGTTTTATGGCGGAAAAAATCACGGCCTCCGTGAGCAAGAAAGACGCGAAAAGTGCGGAGCCAGTTCAAGAGTTAGGATTGGATGCGACCATCGACGAGTTGGATTTGGCGATCGGCGGTGGCGGCAACCGTTTGGCTGTGGGTGACGAGGAGGACGGTGGTTTTTTCTTTGCGAGCGAGGCGGGTGATGAGTTCGATGACGGCGTTACTGGAGGCGGAGTCGAGATTACCGGTGGGTTCATCGGCGAGAAGGACGGAGGGTTGGTGGATGAGGGCGCGGGCGATGGCGGCGCGTTGAAGTTGTCCGCCAGAGAGTTGGTGGGGGCGGTGGTGGGAGCGATCGGCGAGATGGACGGAAGTGAGGAGGTCGCGGGCGCGGGCACGGGCGAGGGGATTGACCCGACCTGAGAGAAGGAGGGGAAGAAGGACGTTTTCTTCGACAGTGAGAGTGGGAAGGAGGTGGAAGAATTGAAAAACAAAGCCGATTTTTAAGCGGCGGAGGGCGGTGAGTTTGTCATCGTTGAGGGAGTGAAGGGGATGACCTTCAAGGTAGACTTGACCTGAGGTAGGGGTGTCGAGGGCGCCGAGAAGATGGAGGAGAGTACTTTTGCCGCAACCGCTGGGACCGGTGATGGCGACGATTTCTCCAGGTAGGATTTTGAGGGTGATCCCGCGAAGTGCATCTACCCGAGCTTCCCCAGCCTGATACGATTTGTGGAGATCACGGGTTTCGAGCATGGGAAGAGTGGGTTTTGGATTTGTGGATAACTTGTTGAGAAAGGACGAATCAGACTCGAATTAGAACTTTATACCATTTCTAATCAATAGGTTAGAGAATTTGCCCCCATCTGTTAACAAGTTACTAGAGTGGAACAGGGTAAGCTAGTTACGAGTGGAGGCAAGAAACTGCCCAAAAATACCTAGAAGGCGTAGGTGGCGGAGAGGACTGGGCCGATGGAATCGAGGCCAATGTTTTGGGATCCTGGTTCAGAGAGGCCGCCGTTGGAGATATGTTGGTACATCACTCCGAGATTGATGGCGAACTTTTCCATGATGGGGAAGCTGGCACCGATTCCGATGGTAAAGCTGAAGCAGAAGTCTTGACCTTGGGAGTAAGAGGCGCCAGTGGCGTGGGTGAACATAAAGCCGACGCGGGATTCGAGGTAGGGAACGACGGGCCAGCCTTCTTGGACAAAGTTGTAGCGTGGGCCGAAGAGGCCGCCTGCGAACCATGGATTGGGTCCTTGAACGACGGGACCGAACATGCCGCTAAAGAGGAACTCGGTATTGCCACGGTTCCAACCTTCGTTGCTGATCTCATCGAGTTGCCATCCGATGGTGATGAGTTGGGGAAGATAAACATAATCGTTGGGATTATTAATAGAGAAAAGGCCAGCGGTTTCGGCAGAAAGAGTGATGATATCTTCTCCGAAAAGAGA
>CANIEM010000064.1 GCA_947466515.1 Verrucomicrobia subdivision 6 bacterium
GCGGGCGGAGAAAAGTTGCGCCGTTGTGTTTTAGCAGGTTTCTCAGACCACTTGGGACGAAGGATAGATGGGGGGACGTTGCGGTGTCGGTTATCGGGGGGCAGGAGTGGGACGATTGCGCGGGAGAGTGTGGTGCGGGATCGTTCGTTGATTCTGGCAGCGGAGATGAAGGAGATCGGGCGAACGGATGGGGAGGTAGACGTAGTGCTGGGGTTAGTGACGGCGGTGAAGGAGGAGTGGTTGAAGGAGATGTTTCCTGGGGATTTTTCGGAGAAGAGTGGTCTTATTTTTGAGGAAAATGGGCGAAGAGTTCTGCAGGTGGAGCAGAAGAGATTTCGGGATTTGGTTTTAGAGGAAAAGAAAAGAGACGTGGAGGCGAGTCCAGAGGCGGCGGCGGTACTGGCGGGAGCAGTTTTGGAGGGAAAATGCGCTTGGCCCGGTTGGAGTACGGAGGCGGATGGATTATTGGAGAGACTGGAGGTGGTGCGGGGTTGGTCGGAGGTGGAAGGGTGGCCGATTTGGGATGAGGAAGCGAAGCGGATGGTTTTAGAACTGCAGGGGGAGGGGTGTTTGACTTGGCGTCAGGCCAATGAGAGGAGTGCGTTGGATGCGATGAGGGGATGGTTGGGCGGAGAGAGAATGAGAAGATTGGAGGAGTTGGCGCCGGAGAAAGTGGCGATGCCTGGGGGCAAATCTTTAAAGATTAAGTATGGGCAGGGAAGAGAGCCGGTGGTTTCGGGTAAGATTCAGGAGTTGTATGGGTTGAACAAGACGCCACGGATTGGGGATGGGAAGGTGGAGTTGACCGTGGAGATTTTGGGACCGAATCGACGACCGTTGCAGGTGACGCGAGATTTGGGATCGTTTTGGAAAGAGACGTACCCGAAACTGAAGCCTGAATTGGCGAGAAAGTATCCGAAGCACGATTGGAGGTAGGCGGGAGGCTGGGGTAGGTGCTTCCAGCATGCTGGGAGCATGAGTTGTGGTATGGTGGGGGATGATTTTGCCAAAGTTTACGGGGTCGCGGGAGGAGCAAGCCCGGGCTGTGGCTGAAGCGCTGGTGGGGCTGTTTGGGGAAACGAGGGAGGAGGCGAAGCCCTCGGCATACGTCGGAGGACGACAAGAGGCGATGGAGGCATTGAGAAAATTTCGTGTGGAAGGTTATGCGGGCTCACGAAATAAACTGGGTGGAAGTGTATCTCGTCTTTCGTTTTATATTCGGCACGGGGTATTTGGAATTCGCGAGGTGGCGGAGAGCGTGAGGGAACGTTTTGGGAAGAGCTTTGATTCGGTAAAGTTTTGGCAGGAGTTGGGGTGGCGGCAGTTTTGGCGGCATCTGTATGGGCAGTTGGGGGATGGAATTTATGTAGATCGAGAGGCGTCCAAAGTCCCTCTCGGGAATGGGGCAGAAACCGATCTGCCTAAGGAGATTACCGAGGGACGAACAGGCTTGGTTTGTATGGACGAGACGGTGCGGGAGCTGGTGGAGACTGGTTATATCCATAACCATGCACGAATGTGGTTTGCCTCGTTTGTGGTCCATTTTCGCAAGCTGGGTTGGAAAGCGGGGGAGCGGTTTTTTTACCAGCACTTGTTGGATGGAGATCCGGCGAGCAACGCCTTGTCGTGGCAATGGGTGGCCTCGACCTTCAGTCACCGGGCCTATCTGTTCAACCGGGAGAACATTCAGGAAAACGGAGGAATGGAGTGGTGTGCGCGTTGCACGGCCAAGTGTCCCTTCGACGCGACCTATCCGGAACTGGAGCGGAGGCTTTTTACGAAATGAAGACAGGGGTGTGGCTGCATGGTGATTCCTTATCGAAACGGGATCCGGCTCTACAGAAGTATCCTACAGCCCCGACGGTTTTTGTGTTCGACCGACCCTTTCTGGAGCAGGCGAGGCTGAGTTTTAAAAGAATCTTTTTCCTCTATGAGTGTGCGGTGGAGGCGGCGGAGGAGATGAGGGTAGGGGAAACGGTGGAGGAGATAGTGGAGTGGATGAAGGCGCAGGGAGTGGAGAGGTTGGCGGTAACGGAGTCGCCCTCGCCAAGGTGGCGGGAGGGGCTGGTCCGGTTGCGGGAGAAGGTGGAGGTGGAGGTTGTACCGGCGGAGTGGATGGTGGTAGTGCCGAATGGATATTCGGTGAAGAGGTTTACGCCGTTTTGGAAGGACCTTGGGAGGGAGTGGGTGTAGAATATGCAGGGATTAAGGGGCTGAGGGGTTAAGGGATTAAGGAAAAAAGAGGCAGGGAGGCAGGTGGAATGAAGGGCGAAAATGATTTTGCCCCGCAGTTGTGGCCCCGACGCTGTTCGGGGTAAAGACGCGTTTACGCGCGGATTGGGGAAGAGACGCGCTGACGCGCGATTACACGTGGTTGCGGAGTGGAGGCGGAGGAGTAGCGTTTGGGGATGGAAATCCTTTTGAGCCGCTTGCGTGAGTTACCGACCTATCTACCCACACTGAATCAGGTTGTAGCCAATTTTCCAATTCTGATTTTGTTTCTCTGGATCACGTTTATTTTTCTATCGTCGTGTACTTTTTAGGAGGAGCTAAGGATTTGGAGCAGAAGATGGGAAAGGGCTCGATTACGCGACTTCATGTTTTTCTCGGTGTGGTTGCGCTGGTTAATTTCCTCGCGATGGTGAGTTTGGCCTTCTATTTGATTCTACGACCCCAGTAAAAACTGGCGATGGCCCATCTCTTTTTTGATAGTTTTGTGGGGGGATTATGTGCGGATACGTTGGCGATGCCGGTTCACTGGTATTATGACCGGGCGGAGTTATTGCGGGACTATGGAAAGGTGGTGGGTTATGTCGCACCGAAGAATCCGCATCCTGGCAGTATTCTTTGGCGCTCCCATTACACTCCTTTGAATGAGAGGGGGAATATTCTTCATGATCAGGCGAAGTATTGGGGAGAAAAGGGGGTTCACTATCACCAGTTTCTTCAAGCAGGTGAGAATACTCTGAATCTGCAGTTGGCGCGGGAGTTATACGGGTGGGTGCGATCGAACGGCGGCTATTCGGCCCGAGGGTGGTTGGAGCAGTACGTGAAGTTCATGCTGACGCCGGGTCGGCATCGAGACACCTATGTGGAAGAGAGTCACCGAGGATTTTTTCAAAGGTACGCGGAGGGAAAGTCACTAGAGAAGTGCGGTATACGGGATGAGCACATCGGTGGGCTGGCCCATGTACCCGCGTTGATGGCGGCTTGCGCCGATTTGCCATTAGGAAAGTTGAGGGCGGTGGTCAAAGAGCACGTGGGGTTAACTCATGCGCACCCGAATATTTTACGTGCGGCGGACACCTTGGTGCGGGTCTGCTGGGCGATTGGGGAAGGGGCGAGTGTGCGCGAGGCGATTCCGCGCGAGGCGGGAGATTGGATCTCGGCCAAGAAGGCGGAAGGTTGGTCGAAGCAGCCGGATGAACATGTGGTGGGTGAGAGATTTAGTACCGCCTGCTATATCGCGGAGGCGATGCCAGCGTCCCTCTATCTGGCGTGGAAATATGGGAACGATTATGTGGGTGGAGTAGTTGCAAATGCTAATTTAGGTGGGGACAGCTGTCACCGTGGGGTGGTGGTAGGCGGTATTTTGGGGCAGGCGTGCGGGGTGCCGAGGGAGTGGTCGGGGGGGCTACGGGTGCCAGCAGTTGAAGTGGAGAAGGTTTAATTGGCGAATGAGGGATGATCCGTCTTAGTGGTAGGTGGCACGTTTGGCGGATTCGATTAAAGCTTAGGCTTGGAATCAGGGTGGATTCCGCTGGAATCACGATGAATCCGTGAGCCGATATTCTTTAATTATTCTTATCTGTATTTGTTCGGTGGGTTTTACTCAGGAGAGTAAGACCCCTGTATTTCAGCTTGGGGTTGATGTTCTGGCGGAGCGTGGGTTTCGGGATCTAAAGGGCAAGCGGGTGGGGTTGGTGACGAATCCATCTGGGGTGGATGGGAGGGGACGTCCGACGTGGCAGGTACTACGGGAGGCGCCTGAGGTGAATCTGGTGGCTCTTTACGGGCCAGAGCATGGGGTTTTTGGAACGGTGGGGGCAGGGAAGGACGTTTATGGTGAGAGGCACGGGGTGGACGGCAACCACGACGGAAAAATAAGCAAAAATGAGGAAACGGGGATCAAAGTGTTTTCCCTTTATGGGGACACGAGGAAGCCGACGCAGAAGATGTTGGAGGGTATCGATGTGATGGTTTATGACCTGCAGGATGTGGGGTGCCGGTCCTACACCTTTATCAGTACGCTGGGTTTGGTGATGGAAGCGGCACAGGAGAAGGGAATCGAGGTGATGGTGCTAGACCGACCGAATCCGCTAGGGAACTTTCGGGTGGAAGGGCCGCGACCGCAGGGGGAGTTGGTTATTCCGTCTTTTATTGGGCAGTACGATATTCCTTATGTGTACGGCTTGACGATTGGGGAGCTGGGAAAGTGGATTAACGAGGTGCATTTGAGACGTCCGTGCCGATTGACGGTAGTACCGATGAAGGGGTGGACGCAGAAGATGACATGGGAGGATACGGGATTGAAATGGGTAGCGACCTCTCCGAATATTCCAGTGACACGAGCCACTCGGGGTTATGTGGCGACGGGGTTTTTTGGGGAGTTGGGGGTGAGTAATGGTGCCAACCCGACGGGAATAGCGACAACGGGGTTAGATGGATCGGTGATTCAGCCTTTCGATATCTTTGCGTTGGAGAATGTGGACGCGGAGGAGCTGTGTCGGAGAATGACCGAGTGGGGTTTTAACGGAGTCAGCTTTAGTCCTTTCCGCTTCAAGCCACCGACGGGTCGATACCGAAGTGTGACGATGGCGGGGGCGAAGGTGACGATTGATCCCAAGGCGCCCGCGAACTTAACGGCGATTAACATGGCGGGATTAGAATTTCTAAAGAAACTTCTTCCTCGAAAAAAATTCTTCGCTGATGCGGAGAATATGTTGATGTTCGACAAGCTGAATCGAAGTCGGCAGACGCGAAAGATGGTGGAGGCGGGATTGAGTGCGAGGCAGATCGTGGCCACGTGGGACGCGGGGGTGGCAAAGTGGAGGGAGGAGAGAAAGCCTTATCTGCTTTATCCAGAGAGTGCGGAAGTGACTTCTTTGGCGCCACGAAAGCCTCCGGTGAAGTTGAGGTAGTTCATCTCGATTGGCACTATCGGAACCTTGCTATGGGGAGATAATTAACAGCTCCAGGCCAATATCTTAGGATTCTTAACTCGCTGAAAAGGCTCAGGGTGGGCATACCAGAAGTTTCTATGATGAAAGCGATTGTTACCGTGACGTTGAAACCCTCGATTTTAGATCCGCAGGGGGAGGCGGTGGCGCATGCCTTGAACCATATGGGGGTGAAGGGGGTAAAATCGGTCCGGATTGGGAAGCATATCGAGCTGGAGATTGAGGGAGGGGAGGAAAAAGGGTTGCGGGCGAAGTTAGAGGAAATTTCAAAAGAGTTGTTGAGCAATCCGGTGATGGAGAATTTCCACTTGGATCTGCGGGCTGGCGGATGAGGTTTGCGGTCGTCCAATTTCCCGGGTCGAACTGCGACCAAGACTGCGTGCATGCGTTGCAGGTTCTGGGGCAGGAGGCACGGCTGGTTTGGCATGAGGAGACGAAGATTGATCCTGAGGAGGGGGTGATCTTGCCTGGGGGATTTTCCTATGGGGACTATTTGCGCTGTGGGGCGATTGCACGATTTTCGCCGATCATGAAGAGTGTAAAGCAGGCGGCAGAGAGGGGGCAGGTGGTGGTGGGAATCTGCAACGGATTTCAGATTTTGTGCGAGGCGGGATTGTTGCCAGGGGCTTTAACGAGGAATGAGGGGCTACATTTTCGGTGTGAGCCAACGTGGATACGGGTGGAGACTCCGGCATCGCGTTTCACTTCGCACTATGGAACGGGGGAGATGTTGAAGATTCCGATTGCGCATGGGGAAGGGTGTTACCGCGCGAGTCCTGAGATTTTACAAGAGTTGGAGGCGCAACAGAGAGTGCTCTTTCGGTACTGCAATGCGGAGGGGCAAGAAGTGCGGGAGGGGAATCCGAATGGGTCGAGTCACAACATTGCGGGAATATGTAATAATGGAAGGAATGTGTTGGGGTTGATGCCGCATCCGGAGAGGTGTTGCGAGGCGGAGATGGGGGGAGTGGATGGGCGAGGAATTCTTCTTGGGGCGGCCGGAGTAGGAAGAAAAATATGAAGGCAAGAGAGTTTGCTTTGAAGCTGGGTTTGACGGAAGAGGAGTATGGAAAAATTGAGAAGGGGCTGGCAAGAGAGCCGAATGAGAATGAGCTGGGGATGTTCTCGGTGATGTGGAGTGAGCACTGTTCGTATAAGAATACCCGAAGGGAGTTGAGAAAGTTTCCGACAACGGGGCCAGCGGTTTTGGTCAAAGCGGGTGAGGAGAATGCAGGGGTGGTGGATGCGGGGGATGGTTTGGCCTTGGCCTATAAAATTGAGTCGCATAATCATCCGAGTGCGGTGGAGCCGTTTCAGGGGGCGGCGACGGGGGTGGGGGGGATTTTGCGGGATATCTTCACGATGGGGGCGAGGCCGGTGGCTTTCATGGATTCGTTGCGATTTGGCAGGCCTGAGGCGAAGGGGGAAGCGGGAAGGAGGACACGGTCGTTGATCAAGGGAGTGGTGTCGGGGATTTCGCATTATGGAAACTGCGTGGGGGTTCCGACAGTAGGAGGGGAGCTGGTTTTTGATCCTGCCTACGAGGGGAATCCCTTAGTGAACGTATTTTGTTTAGGGACATTGCGGCATGATCAGATTCGGAGAGGTGCGGCGAAGGGAGTAGGGAATCCGGTGTTTTACGTAGGGGCGAAGACGGGGAGGGATGGATTAGCGGGGGCGGCGTTTGCCTCGAGAGATTTGACGGAGGAAAGTAAGGCGGATCGCCCTGCGGTTCAGGTGGGGGATCCATTTGTGGGAAAGTTGCTCTTTGAGGCGTGTTTGGAGTTGTATGCCAAGCCAGATTTGGTGGTGGGGGTGCAGGATATGGGGGCGGCTGGTTTGACCTGTTCGACGTGTGAGACAGCGAGTCGGGGTGGATCGGGAATTGAGATCGAGTTAGATCAAGTTCCGCAAAGGGAGACGGGAATGACGCCGTATGAGATTCTGCTTTCGGAATCGCAGGAGCGGATGTTGATCATCGTGCACAAGGGGAGAGAGAAGGAGTTGAAGGATATTTTTGCGAAGTGGGGGTTGGATGCGGCGGAGATTGGTTTTGTGACGGAGACGGGAAAGGTGGTGGTGAAGGCGGCAGGAAAGGTGGTGGCGGAGGTGCCTGCGAGATTGTTGGCGGATGATGCGCCCGTCTATGAGAGGGAGGCAAAAGTTCCTGCAAAACTAGCGGAGAGGCAGAAACTGGATTTGAAGAAGATTTTACCTGCGCAACCGAAGGTGAGGGAGGATTTGTTGAAGTTAGCGGCTTCACCTGCGACGGGATCGCGGAGGTGGGTTTGGAATCAGTACGATCACATGGTGGGTTTGCGAACGGTAGTGAGGCCGGGGGGGGATGCGGCGGTTTTGCGGATCGAGAAGTCAGGGGGTGGATGGGTGCATGTGGCGATGACGTTGGATGGGAATGGGCGGTGGTGTGCGCAGGATCCGCGGGAGGGATCGAAGGCGCTGGTGGCGGAGGCGTGTCGGAATTTGGCGTGTGCCGGAGCGGTGCCGCTTGGGTTAACGGATAATTTGAACTATGGGAATCCGCATGATCCGGAGATTTTCTGGACCTTGCGGGAGGGTGTTGAGGGGATGGCGGAGGCGTGTCGGTTCTTTGATCTGCCGGTGACGGGAGGGAATGTGAGTTTGTACAACCAATCGCCAGCGGGACCGATTCATCCGACGCCGGTGGTGGGGGTGGTGGGGAAGGTGGAGGAGGGGGTGAGGTTGGTGGGGGGAGTGTTTGGGAAGGGTGGGGGAGTTGTGCTGTTGCTGGGGGCTGAGGGGGGCGGGGGACTGGGGGCGTCGTTGTATTTACAGGAGGTTCATGGAGTGTTGGCGGGCAAGCTGGGCAAGGTGGATTTAGAGGGGGAGAAGAAGCTGCATGGATTGATGCGAGGGGTGTTGAAGTTGGCTGGGGTGCGGGCGGCGCATGATGTGGGGGAGGGTGGAATTTTGTGGGCGGTGGCGGAGATGGTGATGGGGGAGGGGTCGGCAGGTGGGGAGGTGACGATTCCGTGTGGGCAGGGGGAGAGGGCGGAGGAGGCGTTGTTTGGGGAGGGGGCGGGAAGGATCTTGGTGGAGGTGGAGGAGGGGGTGGTGGGGGAGGTGGAGAGGTTAGCGGGGGAGGCGGGGGTGGGTTGTAAACGGTTGGGGGTGACCGGGGGGACGGAGTTGAAAATGGTTTGCGGATCGGTGGAGGAGAAGTGGGGGGTGAGAGAGTTACAAAAACTTTTTACCGAATCGTTGCCGAGAGCTTTGGAAGGAGAATGAAAATCTCTCCCTTCTCAAATCGAGTTTCCTTAGCTATAAAAGAGTCTTGAAAACTTCCCATATCCCAACGCATGAGTGTGGGGTATTTGGAGTTTATAATCATCCGAACGCAGCTGAGCTGACGTACTACGGGCTGTATGCCTTGCAGCATCGGGGGCAGGAAAGTGCGGGGATTGTGACGGCGAGGGATGATGGAAAGCCGTTTCGTGCGAAGCGCGGGATGGGTTTGGTAGGGCAGGTTTTCCAAGAGGCTGATCTCAAGGAGCTGGTGGGGACGAGGGCGATAGGACATGTGCGGTATTCCACCACGGGATCGAGTACCCTGAAAAATGCGCAACCTTTGATGGTGGAATCGAGCCGAGGGCAGATTGCGATTGCGCATAATGGCAATTTGGTGAACGCGAGCAGTCTTCGGGAGGAGTTGGAGGCGGCTGGATCTATTTTCCAGACGACGACGGATAGTGAGGTGATCTTGCATCTTATTTCTCGGCCGAATGCAGCTATCGGCGGGGGGTCTCTGTCCCAAGCTCTTTCTAGAGTGCATGGGGCCTATTCGCTGGTTTTGATGGGGGAGAATGAGGTGATTGCGGCGCGTGATCCTTTTGGGTTCCGGCCTTTGGTCATCGGGAAGCTGGAGGATGCGTACATTTTCTCCAGTGAAACTTGCGCGTTGGATTTGGTGGGGGCTGAATTTGTGCGGGAGGTGCAACCCGGTGAGGTCGTGGTGGTAGATCAAAACGGACTTCGGAGTTTTAAGCCGCATGCGGAACCTTCGCGCGAAGCCCTTTGTATATTCGAATTTGTTTATTTCGCGCGTCCCGACAGCGCTCTGGGCGGACGCAATGTGAGCCACGCTCGGACTCGGATGGGGCGAGAATTGGCCAAGCTGCACCCCGTGGAAGCGGACATTGTGGTGCCTGTGCCTGACTCGGGGACATACGCGGCTCTCGGATACTCGGAGCAGGCGGGGATTCCTTTGGATCAAGCTTTTGTGCGGAACCACTACATTGGAAGAAGTTTTTTACAACCGACTCAGTTGATTCGAGACTTTAATGTACGGGTGAAGCTGAATTTGATTCGTTCGGCGGTGCAAGGGAAGAGGGTGGTGGTGGTGGATGATTCGATTGTGCGCGGAACGACAGCACGGGCGCGGGTGACCAATTTAAGAGAAGCAGGGGCTAAGGAGGTGCATATTCGGGTGAGTTGTCCTCCGCACCGTTTCTCCTGCCACTACGGAATTGATTTTCCGAATCCGAAGGATCTCTTGGCTAATCGCATGACGAAACATGAGATCACCAAATATTTGGGAGCTGATTCGTTGGGGTACTTGGATGTGGACGGGATGGTGCGGGCTTGTGGTTTGCCTGCGAGTAAGTTTTGTTTGGCCTGTTTTACGGGAGATTATCCTGTGCCGTTTACGGCGGAGGACGATAAAGAGGTGTTGGAGAGGCGCAGGTTGCGGTCGGTATCTCTGGTTCCTGAAGAGGAAACGCGGCAGGGATTCCTGCTGTAGTGGGCATGGCTCGCGACGCTTATGCACGGGCTGGGGTGGACATCACCCTAGGGAACCGAGTGAAGTCTGGGATTGGGGCTTTGGTGCGGGCAACGCATCGCCCTGGGGTGATCGGAACGGTAGGGGGGTTTGGTGGCTGTTTTGATGGAAGGATTCGTGGATATCGGAGGCCTATTTTGGTGGCGAGCATTGATGGGGTGGGGACGAAACTAAAGGTGGCTCAGCAGGTGGGTAAGCACGGGACGATCGGGGAAGACTTGGTCAATCATTGTGTGAACGACATCGCGGCGTTGGGGGCGGAGCCACTTTTCTTTTTGGATTATATCGGCACGGGAAAGCTGAACCCGAAAACCTTTCGTCAGATCTTACAAGGATTGGTGCGGGGATGTCGGAAGGCAGGTTGTGCCTTACTCGGGGGGGAGACGGCGCAAATGCCGGGAATTTATCAAGGTCATGATTACGATCTGGTGGGTTCGATTGTGGGGGTGATGGAGGCAGGGCAGGCGACAGATGGGCGTTCGATTCGAAAAGGAGACGTAATTCTGGGGCTGGCTTCGAATGGTCTGCAGACGAACGGGTATACTTTGGCACGGGATATTTTGTTTAAGAAAGCCAAGTTGAGGGTGAAAGGAAATTTGCCTGGAACTTCCCTGAAGTTGGAGAAGTTGTTGCTGGCGGTGCATCCAAATTATCGGCCGGCTCTTTTGAAAATAGGAAAGAAGGTAAGGATCAAGGGGGCAGCTCATATTACGGGTGGTGGCTTGATTGATAACCCGCCGCGGATCTTTCCGAAGGGGATTGGGGCGGAGATATTGTTAGGGAGTTGGCCGGTACCGCCTCTTTTTCAGTATCTGGAAAAGCGGGGTCGATTGGGTAGGGAGGAGGCTTATCGTACTTTTAATATGGGGATTGGGATGATTGCGGTGGTGGCGCGCAAGGATGTGGTTGCGGCCAAAAAAGCGGTGCGCTGTTATGAGATTGGGCGGATTGTTCGAGGAAATGGAAAGGTGCATCTGCGAAAATGAAGCAGGGCAAAGGAATTCGTCGGGCGTTGCTTTCCGTATCGGATAAGGCGGGGTTGTTGGAGTTTGCCAAATTCTTGGCGGGGATGGGGGTGGAGTTAATTTCGACTGGAGGAACAGCCAAGGCGTTGCGGGAAGCTGGGGTGAAGGTGATGGAGTTGAGCGACTACA
>CANIEM010000065.1 GCA_947466515.1 Verrucomicrobia subdivision 6 bacterium
GTATGGGTATGTGGGCACAGGTGGGACGACTTACGGACCCAGTCCGACAAAGCCGACGGCGGCGGGGAGTTACACGGTGACGGCGGGTGTAGCGAGTGATGCGAACTTTAGCGGGGCGACGAGTTCTCCTGCGACTGCGTTTACGATTGGGGTGAAGACGTTGACGATTCGAGCGGATGATAAGAGTCGTGGCTTTGGTGCGGGAAATCCTGAGCTGACCGGCTCGGTGGTGAGTGGGGCGGTGGATGGGGAGAGCTTTGTGGTGACGGCGAGCACGACGGCTACGGCAAGCTCAGCTCCAGGTAGCTACAGTATTGTACCTGCGGTAACGGGCTCGACGTTGAGCAACTATACGGTGTCGAGAACGAACGGCACGTTGACGGTGAGCAGTGCTCCATTTGCTGGGGAGGATGCGTTGACGGCGGCGCCTGCGCCCAGTAGCTCGACGAAGTACTCCTTTGCGCAACTGCTACTTAATGACAGGACTTTCTCAGGAACGCTTTCGATTACGGGGGTGGCGGTGATTCCTGGCGTAACTCAGGGAACCGCGTCTATCAAAGGCTCGTGGGTGGTATATGTGCCGAAGGCGGGTGCAATCGCTGGAGCGACCGATTCGTTCAACTACACCTTGAGCAACGGGACGAGTACGACGACTGGCACGGTAACTATTTCGCTGGTCAGTCCAGACATGACGATTGGAGTGTCGTTGGCATCGGCGCCTACCTTGGCCAACGGATATAAGGCGACGTTCTTGGTTATGCCTGGGCTAGCTTTCGAAGCGTACGGTTCGGATACGGTTGCAGGCACTTACTTGAAAATTGGTGCGACATGGACGTCGGCGGCTAGCGGTAAGTTGGAGGTGATCGATAGCGCGGCCGCCGTGGCGCCGTCCAGATTTTATAAGTTGAAGTGGTTGCCGTAAGCGGTGGCGTCCCGCGGTGGGGGACTATTACTCACGCAAAGGACGCAAAGGTCGGAAAGGGGGGGCAGGGAAAGCGCGATTTTTAATGTTGGATGTATAATTTTTAATTGGAGAAGAGATTGCTCACGCAAAGGACGCAAAGGCCGGAAAGGAATTCCAGATGTGAGAATGTAGCAATGTTAGAAAGTGGATTTAGAGTAAACTTGGCGACCTTTGCGGACTTGGCGTGAGGAAGTGGTTAAGGGGCGGGTGGTTTAGGCGGAGTGGAGAAGAGCGATTAGTCTTTGGACTTGGTGGAATTTTCGGAGGTATCGGCTTTGAGTTGGCGATAGTCGGCTTTCATGCCTTCGAGGGTTTGCATGACGTCGTCGGCTGATTTTTTGGCAGCGTCGGTGACCTTGCTGGCGGCTTGGATGGAAGCGGAGTTGAGTTCGGTGGTGAAGTAGGTTTGAACTTCCTGGAGTTTGTCGACCGCTTTGGTGAGTTTGGCTCCGATGGTGCGGACTTTTTTATCCATGTCAGAGTACTCTTTTTTGGCTTTGTTCATCCGGGTTTGGCTGATGGCTTTAAGGTCGCCCTCCATTTTAGCCAAGTCTTTTTCCCAGTCAGCGAAGCGGGTGTCGGCAATAGAGCGGAAGTGATCGATGCGTTCGGCCAGGGTGGATTGGACGTCTTTGTAGTCTTTGAGTTGGTCGGTGAAGTCTTCGAAGGCATCGCGTGGTTTATCCGATTCGGTGGAGATGCGGGTGAGTTGTTCGACCGCTTCCCTAAGTTCCTTGATGGTTTTATCGATGAGGGACTCGATTTTTTCGAGGTTGGAGGTCATTTCCCGGGCTTTCTCGGCCGTGTCTTGGGCATGGAGGGGGAGAGTGAGAAGCGGGATAAGGCAGATGAGGGGGATGAATTTCATAGGAAATAGCTATATGTGTTGGCAGGAAAAGGGGAAGGGAATTTTATGGGGGAGGGCAAAAGGGATTAGGGGATGAAGGGATGAAGGGATGAAGGGATTAGGGGGTTAAGGGATGAAGGGGTTAAGGGATTGAGAGGTAAGAAATCGATGGGGATTTTCAAGCTTTCGGACGGGGAGGATCGAGGATATGATTTTGGCTTATACGGGGCAGGCGCAGCCCCGATAAGAATCGGGGTAGATCTGCTAGCTTGCGAATTTCAGCCTTTGGGTTTCGAGACAACAATCGGACGGCTCGGAGAGTCGTCCCTGCCCTGGAAGAGGTCCCAAGGATGATTACGTCGGGGAGTTTCAATCTCCGGGGATTTTCAAGCTTTCGGACGGGGACGATCGAGGATATGATTTTGGCTTATACGGGCCGTAGCGCAGTCTGGTAGCGCGCTTCCTTGGGGTGGAAGAGGTCCCGGGTTCGAATCCCGGCGGCCCGATAATTTTCCGAAGGAAAAGTGAGGGCCGCAAAGCCAATCCCCGCGGAGCGGGTAATAAGGATAGGCAGGGGAAGGTCAGAGGGGGCCAATCCCGGCGGTTTTGTGAGTGTGATGGCCGCAATCCCGGCCCTTCTATGCTCCTAACTTCGCCGACTCAGAAGGAGCTTCGCAGGGCTGGCGCGTTCCCGATAATTTTCCGAAGGAAAAGTGAGGGCCGCAAAGCCAATCCCCGCGGAGCGGGTAATAAGGATAGGCAGGGATAGGTCAGAGGGGGCCAATCCCGGCGGCCCGATGATTTTGCAGTTTGGGTGCTGTAAATCTAGGGATGGACTTTGAGGGTGGGGGGAGACACAAAGGCGGGGTGAAGATTTACGATCGATTTAAAAAGAGGGAGTTAATTCTGCGCGATGAGCTAGCGATTGACCGAACTTTGCTGGCAAATAAAAGCACTCTTTTGTCTTTCATGCAGTTGTCGATTTCACTGACGATTGCGGGAGTCTCCATTATTCACTTTGCGATGGAGGAGTGGTTTCGGTGGATTGGGGTATTATGCGTGCCGACGGGTTTGGTGGTGGGGGTGTTGGGTTGGCGGAGGTACTGGAAGATGGAGGCGGAAATTGGAGCGGTGAGGAAGAAGGGGATCGGATCTAAGCGCGCGGGTGGTTAGCTTCCGCGCAGGGCGAGGAAGAGGGTACGAGCGCTAACGAGGATGAGGAGAGCGCCGACGAGACGCATCATGGTTTTGGCAGGGAGGATTTTGCAAAGTTTTGCGGCAAAGGGAGCCGCGATGACTCCACCGAGGATGAGGCCTGCGATGAGGGGTAAGTTTTCTAGTTTTAGGAAAAAGAAAAAGGTGAGGGCCTGGCTGAGGGTAACAAAAAACTCCGCCATATTGACGGAGCCGATGACCATCCGGGGTTGGTGTCCACGAGCGAGGAGAGTGGAGGTGACGACGGGTCCCCAACCGCCTCCGCCGACGGCATCGAGGAATCCTCCAGTGAGGGCGAGGGGAATGGCTTTGGCGGGTTCGGGGGAGATGGAGATCGGTTTGTGGTTGGAGCGGTAGAGGATGTAGGCACCCATGAGGATGAGATAGGCGCTGATCCACGGTTTAAACTTTTCGCCAGGGAAGTTGGAGAGGAGGTATGCGCCCGTGACGCCGCCGATGACGCCGGGAAGGCAAAGTTCCAGAAAGAGGGTTTTATCCACGTTCTGGTGGAAGAGATGGCTAATGCCACTGACGCCAGTAGTAAAAATCTCAGAGACTTTGACGGAGTAGCTGACCATGGCGGGGGCGGTGCCGAGTGCGAGGAGGAAGGAGGAGCAGGTGACTCCGTAGGCCATGCCGAGGGTGCCATCTACGATTTGGCCGACGAGTCCGACGAGGATGGCGATGAGGAGTACTGGGGGCATGGCGGAAAGAATAATCGAAAGAAGTGTTCTGCCTAACGGAAAAAAGGATTATGACGCGGGAAGATTAGCCGCGTTCGATCATGGCGTAGGCGCTGTGGTTATGGATGCTTTCGAAGTTTTCGGCTTCAACCCGGTACCACTGGATATCGGGGTGGGCATCGCATTTTACGGACACGGCGCGAACGAGGTCTTCGACGAAAACTGGATTATCGTAGGCCCGCTCGGTGACATGTTTTTCGTCGGGTCGTTTGAGGAGCGAGTAGATTTCTGAGCTGGCGCAAGATTCGACGAGAGTGACAAGGTCTTCGATCCAGACGGTTTGGCCGAAGGTGACTTCGAGGCGGACTTGACCGCGTTGGTTGTGGGCGCCGCGTTCACTGATGGCCTTACTGCAAGGGCAGAGGGTGGTCACGGGTACGGTGACGGCGACTTTGAATCGGAGGTCTTTGCCGTGGAGAGTGGCATCGAAGCGGGTTTGATAATCGACGAGGCCGGTGGCGGCGGTGATGGGGGCCTTTTTTTCGATGAAGTAGGGAAAATCGAGTTCGAGGTGGGCGGAATCGGCTTTGAGCCGTTCCTGTAAGGCACGGAGGATGGCGGGGATGCTTTCGACGTGGATGAGGCCGCCGTGTTCTTGGAGAACTTCGATAAAGCGGCTCATGTGAGTACCTTTGAACTGGTGGGGGAGGTCGACGGCAAGAGTGACGGTGGCGACGGTATTTTGGGTGGCGTGAGCTCGGTCGCGGACGACGATGGGGTAGCGGAGTCCTTTGACGCCGACCTTATCGATCCGGAGATTTCTGGAATCGGGAGAGGCTTGGGTGTCTGGGAGGGAACCGGGATGGGAAGGGGTAGATTTCAAAGGATGCTGATTTTAGCCTAATTTCGGGTGTAGGGAAAGGGGGGGGAGAGGCGGCGAAGACGCCGCGATTTTGGATGTTGAATGTTTAATTTTGCCCCGAGGATACCAGAAATCTCACGCAAAGCCCCGACAAGAGCCCCGACCGGGTCGGGGCAGGTACGGGGTAGAGCCGCCAGGGACGCAAAGAGGGATTGGGGAAGTTCAAAAGTGTGAAGGTGAGAACGTGGGAATGTGAGTTAAGAGTTCCAAGTCACAAGTGAACGGTGGTGGGATTAGGCGATGAGGTCGTAGATTTTGTGGCCGGTGATGGTGACTTCAGCAAATTCGTTTGGGGTGAGGGGAGAGGTGAGGATGACTTTGCCGTCAACATCGGGGGCGTCGGCTTCGGTGCGGGCGGAGGTGGGGGTATCGACCAAAACACGAAGCTTTTGGCCGACGAGGGAGGCGGCGCGTTGGGTGGCAACTTTTTGTTGGGTGGCCATAGCTTTGCGGTAGCGGGATTTTTTGATGGCGGGGGAAACTTGATTGGGCATCTTGGCGGCGCGGCTTCCCGATTCTTGGGAGTAGGTAAAGATGCCCATCCGATCGAACTTGGCGTCTTGAATGAAGCCGAGGAGGGTGTCGAACTGGGCATCGGTCTCACCGGGGAAGCCGACGATAAAGGTGGTGCGAATAGCGAGATTGGGGATGCCTGCGCGTAGGCGGGTAACGAGCCCTCGAATATGGGCTTCGGAAGTTTCGCGTCGCATATCCTTGAGCATCCCTTCTTCGATGTGTTGCAGGGGCATATCGACGTAGCGGGCGACTTTGGGAAGGCGGGCAATGGCGGTGATGAGTTCATCGGACCAGTGGGCAGGGTGGGTGTAAAGGAGGCGGATCCAGAAATCCCCCTTTACGGAGGAGAGGGCTTCGAGGAGATCGATTAGATTTTCTCCTCGGGCGGAGCTGACTTGGGCGCGTGGTCCACGTCCTTCGGTCCAACGATCCATGCCGAAGTAGGTGGTGTCTTGGGAAATAAGCAGGAGTTCTTTAACCCCTTCGGAGACGAGTTGTTCTGCTTCACGTCGGATGGATTCGATAGTGCGGCTACGGTGTTTGCCCCGCATTTGCGGGATGACGCAGAAGGAGCAGGGGTGATTACAGCCTTCGGCGATTTTGACGTAGGCGAAGTGTTTTGGGGTGAGGCGCCAGCGGGGGGTATCGAAGTCGGGGATGTAAACGGGCAGGTGGTCGGGCACGAGGTCTTCGGGGGAAGAGCCTGCGGGCCGAGCGAGGACACGGCGTACAATGGGGGCGACTTCTTCGAGTTGGTCGAGGCCGATGAAGGCATCGACTTCGGTGAGTTCCCCGGTGAGTTCGGTGGAGAAGCGTTGGGACATGCAGCCTGCGACGATGAGGCGTTGATCGGGGCGGCGACGATGGAGGCCACGATCGCGGTGGGCCTCGAGGACGGCGGAGATGCTTTCGGTTTTGGCAGAGTCGATGAAGGCGCAGGTATTAACGATAAGGACGTCGGCTTCGGCGGAGTCGGCGGTGAGTTCCATGCCGGCGGAGCGAAGGTGGCCGAGCATAATTTCTGAATCGACGAGATTTTTTGCGCAACCGAGGGAGATGAGCCCAACTTTAGTGGTCACGGGGGGAGGGCGACGCGGGCGGCGGATTAGCGAGCAGGGAGAGAGAAGGTCTGGGGGCCTGATTTCTCGTAGGCGCCAAAGTTCGATTCGTTGAAAATGATTTCTGCATCGGCGGCTTCGCGGGTGGTGACGACAAAGGAGTCTCCGCTCCAAGCAGGGTCGCCTTTGTCAGGCAGAGTATCGTCTTCGTCGATGGTATCTTCAAAAAGTTGAATTTCTTGGCCATCGCGAATAGCGACGACGCGAACCCAGGTGTCTTTTTTAGCGCGGATACGAAGGAGTTGGGGGGTGGCGGGTTTAGGTGTGGGGGTGGCGGAGGCTTGGACGGAGGGCAGAGAGGAGGAGGAAGGGTTAGCGGGTTCGCCAGCTTTGACGGGGAGCGCGGATTTGACGAAGCCGTCTGGTGTGGTTGAGGGTGCGGAGGAAGGAGTGGAGTTATTTTTTTCGGCGGCACCGATCGGGGCGAGAGTGGATGGATCTTTGGAGGATTTGACGGGCCAGACGCGGTAGATTTGGATGCTGGCCACAGCGAGAATGAAAAGGCCTGCGACGGACAAGACTCCAAGGCCAAGACCGCGGGAGGTAAAGATGGGTTCCGAGGCGCGGGTAGGAAGGGCCTCGAGCATTTCTGGGCGGAGATCAAGGATGGAGTCCTCTCTGTCTGCCGAGGGTTGAAATTCACGAAGGAGGGCTTTGGGATCGAGGCCAAGTTCGCGGGAGTAGATGCGGAGGAAGCCACGGGTGTAGGCGAGGCTGGGGAGTTTATCAAACTGGCCTGCTTCGAGTTGGCGGAGAATATTGTGGTGGAGGCGGGTGCGGGAGGAAGCTTCCTCGAGGGTCCAACCAAGGCGAAGGCGTGCAACACTGAGTTGGGAGCCCACGGGGTCGCCCGATTCAGTGGCTGGAGCTTTCTTTGTTTTCATAGTTGGACGGTATCGAGGTCGACAAGGATCTCGCGATCTTTCGCGCCATCCTTTGGACCAATCATACCGCGAGCTTCGAATTGATCAATCACCCATGCAGCGCGTCCATACCCCACTCCTAACCTCCTCTGGAGCAACGAGGTAGACGCTTTTTTCTCGAGTTTAACAACCTCGAGGGAGCGGGAGAGGAGGTCCTCATCTTTTTCGGAGAGATCGGAGTCACCCCCGCTGGGTTTGGTTAATTTGGCGTGGATTTCCTGTTCATAGAAGGGTTTGGACTGTTCGGCGATAAAGTCGATGACCCTGGAGACTTCCTCTTCGGTGACGAAGGCCCCTTGGGCGCGGATTAATTTGCTGGCGCCTGGGCGGAGGTAGAGAAGGTCGCCCTTGCCGAGGAGATTTTCGGCACCGGACTCGTCGAGGATGACGCGGGAATCGACGCCGGAGGGGACTTGGAAGGCGATGCGGGCGGGGACATTGGTTTTAATGACGCCGGTGATAACTGCGGCGCGTGGGGTTTGGGTTGCGATGACGAGGTGGATACCCGCGGCGCGGGCTTTGGCGGATAGTAGGGCGATGGCGTTTTCGACTTCGGCGGGGGCGACCTGCATGAGGTTGGCGAGCTCGTCGATGATAACGACGATGTAGGGAAGGCGATCGGGGAGGACTTCCTCGTTGGAGGTAAGGGAGGAAGCGGTTTCGGGTTCATCGCCATTTTCGAGGCGTGGGGCGAGGTCGAGGGCTTCGATTCGTTTGGGGACGAGGGTGCGGGTGTTGAAGCTGACAATATTACGGACGGTAGCTTTAGCCATGTAGCGGTATCGTTTTTCCATTTCGTTGATGACCCAGCGGAGGGCGAGGAGGACTTTTTTGGGTTCGGTGACGACGGGGACGACGAGGTGGGGGAGTCGGTTATAGACTTGGAGTTCGACTACTTTGGGGTCGATAAGGATGAGGCGAAGATCGTCGGGGCTGAAGCGGTAGAGGAGGCTGAGGAGGAGGGTATTGATGCAGACTGATTTTCCTGAGCCGGTGGTGCCAGCGATGAGGAGGTGAGGGAGATCGGCGAGATCGTCGACGAGGGTAGCACCGTAGACATCTTTGCCGAGGGAGATGGGGAGGTGGCAGGTCGAGCTGGTCCATTCGGGAGATTCGATGAGGTCGCGGAGGAGGACTTTGATTTTGGAGGCGTTGGCGACTTCGATGGCGACGGTATCGCGACCGGGGACGGGGGCGAGGATGTTGATGCGTTCGGCTTTCATGGTACGGGCGAGATCGCGTTCGAGATTGCAGATACGTTCCACGCGGATGCCTGGAGCGGGATAAAGTTCGTAGCGGGTGATGGTGGAGCCGCGGGTGATGTCGCCTGGGCTAACCTCGATATCGAAGTGGGAGAGGGTTTCGATGATGCGGAGCTGGTTGGCTTTGAGTTCGTCTTCGGTGTAGGTGGGGCGGATATCGCGTTCGGGTTTTTGGAGGAGCTCAACGGATGGGAGTTTATAGGAGTCGTAGGTGGGGCGAGTGGAGGCGGGAGCGGGAGCGGGTTTGGGGGTGGATTTTGGTTTGGAAGGGGCGGGGGAGGTGGATTTCTCGGGGGTGGGAGTGGGGGAGGTGGAGGAGGGCTTTTCTGTTTTGGAAGGGGAGGATTTTGCTGGGGTGGAGGGGTAGGGGGTGAGGGTGGTATCGACGATTTTAGGGGCGGGGCGGTTGGGGAGGGGAGTTGGTGTGGGTGCTGGAGTGGGTGAAGGGGATGGGGGATTTTCTTTGGCGATGGCGCGGCGGAGGCGTTTTTGGGCGATTTCTATTTTTTTCTGTTCGAGATGGAGGCGCTCGGTGGGTTGGGCTTGGCGGATCTTGTAGTCGAGATACTGATCGACGAGGGCTCGGCCTGCTTCGCCGAAGGCGCGGGCGAGTTCGGCGGGGCGGAATTCGAAGAGGAGGACGAGGACAACTAGGTAGGAGAGTCCGAAGACGAGGACGGCGCCGACTTGACCGAGAATGGGGGCGAGAAATTTATCATTGAGGAAGTATCCGATGTAGCCGCCTGGCATTTTGCCTGCGGCGGAGGGTGCTCCATCGAGGCCTTGGGCGCCTGAGCAGAGGGGGTTGGCGAGGGAGGGTCCGAAGACGGGGGCGGCGAGTTGGAGGAGGCAAGCGCCAGTGACGAGAAGGATTCCGAGAAAGATAAATTTTTGCGAGTAGCGAACTTCTTTGGCAAAGAAGAGGAGGAGGCCGCCTGCGATGAAGACGACGGGGAAAAGATAGGAGCCTAGGCCAAAGAGGAGGAAGAGGATTCCGCCGAGGTAAGCGCCGGCGGGACCGACAAGGTTGGCTTTGGGATTTTGCGGGGGTTGCGAGTAGAAGGATAGATCGCGAGGATCGAAGGAGAAGAGGGCGAGAAGGAGAAGAATACCTGTCCCGAGAATGGCGAGAGCGATGACCTCTTGGCCAAGAGTGGGTCCGGGACGGTTAGGTTTAGGTTTGGCCATAGAAGGGGTGGAAGGTCTAATTGAGCGTAAGGATGGGCGTTCTCAAGGTAAGTTTACAGATTTTGTGGCTAGGGGTGTGGATTTTTATTGGGGTGGGGTGTGGGACGAATCCGAGGGGGAGGTTTGAGGGGGAGGTCCGAGGGATGATTGGGGAGGTGAGGGAGGGAAGGTATGGGGGGCTGGA
>CANIEM010000066.1 GCA_947466515.1 Verrucomicrobia subdivision 6 bacterium
CGGCTTTTAATAATGGCATAACAGTAAACAACACGGCCACGACGACTTTTGCTGGAGACAATACCTACACGGGCCTGACATCGGTGAATGCTGGAACCTTGGTTTTGAGTGGGAATAATTCGGCTGCGTCAGGAGGCGTTTCGATCGGAGCTGGGGGCACCCTAAACATTAACAGCGCCAATGCACTGGGTAGCGGGACATTTTCGTTGAGCTCGAGCAACAACGTCATCAACAATACCAGCGGGGCGGCGGTGGTGAATGCGGGGAACAATAGTATTACTTTTGGAAGTTCATCTACTGTGACGTTCGGGGCTATTGGGAACACAGCCAGTAATGATCTTAATCTTGGTTCAGGAACGGTTACTGCTGCCTCTAGCCGAACACTGAGTTTATTAGGCACAGGAACCACAATAACGATGGGCTCGATAAACAACACTTCAGCTGCTACCAGCGGGGTGACCTTCACCTTTAACGGTGCGGGCAATACGATCGTTCTAGGGGGACTCACCATCGCAGCAGCGTCGCCCAATGCGGTTAATGACTCTCTCTCGGGCTCAGCGAACATCACGATCAATGGTGCAATCTCGAACGGAAGCGGATTTGCCAACGGATTGAGTTTAAACGGGAGTGGGACAACGACGTTCAATGGAAACAACACCTACAGTGGTGTTACGACGATTAATTCAGGGACCCTTCTCAAGATCGGCAGTGCTACAGCTTTGGGTTCGACTCTGACTGGCACTACGGTGAATTCTGGTAGTGTACTCGACATGAACGGCCAGGCTGTGGGTAACGAGGCCATGACGATTAGCACCGGGTCTGGAGGAATTTCTGGGTCTGGATCTTTAATTAATAGTAGCGCCAATAGTGCGAGTTTGAGTGGTGCGATTACCTTGTCGGGAAACACAACAGTGGGTGCAGGAAATATCGCACTAAGTGGCAACATTGGGGAATCAGGAGGAGCTAGACGGCTGACTAAACTTGGCACAGGTCTCCTCACTCTTGCAGGAACGAATACATACACTGGAGGCACGACGATTGCGGATGGAGGAGTAAATATATCTGCTGGAAATAGTGCAGTAGGTACATTCACGATCGATGGTTCAACCAATGCGAGATTACAACTCTCTTCGCTGAATTCTCTGGCCACTTCAGCCAATCTCACTGGGTCTAGTAGTAGTACGAATACGGGGACTCTCGACTTAGCAGCGTCTGGGAGTTATTCGATGAACCAGTATTTGGGTAACAATATGAAGTTCACCAATAGCAGTGGCTCGGCCGCAACGCTAAACTTTACGGGGCTAACCAACACGATTACTAGCTCCAGTGGTTCATCAGGAGGAAGATCGCTACTCAACAATAGCGCCAATCTGGGCATTACCTTTGAAGGTGCTCTGGATATCGGATCGAGCGCCGCCAATAGTGTAACCTTTGGGGGTGTGGGAAACTTTACGATAAATGGTGCGGTATTTAACACAAATGCAGCAGTCCTTCGTGGCTTGGACAAAACGGGGACTGGATCCCTAACGTTGTCGGGGACGAATACCTATAATGGGGCCACTACGATAAGTTCGGGATCTTTGCTCGTGACTACAAATGGATCGATCGCCTCGAGTTCCCTTTCTACGGTTAACGGTGGATCTCTCACCGTCAACGGCACGGCCGGTGGTGTGGTGGTAAACACTGGAGGTAGCTTAGGTGGATCGGGAACGGTAGGTGCGCTGACCTTGAATAGTGGCGGATTGCTAAATCCTGGGAACAGTCCCGGAACGTTGACGGCGGCCTCGGCAATCGTACTCGGCGGATCCACCTACAACTGGCAGATCACATCCCTGACGGGAACGGCTGGCACAAATTGGGATCTGCTCAGCGTAACGGGGCTGCTGGATATGAGTGGAGTGACCAGCTCGAACAAGTGGAATTTGGTAATCACAGCAGACGCTGGATTTACTGGATGGACCGACACGACTTCGTACAGCTATGTCTTTGCTCAGGCTGCTAGCGTTGCTGGCTTTTCCAATGTGGCGGGTACCGATATTACGAGTCTGTTCAATATCACTGCATCTGGATTCAGCAATCTGCCGAATGCATCGTCCAACCCTTCGGGGGATTTCAAGGTCGAGGTGGGGCCTACATCGGGTGGGCTTACCACTCTTACCTTGATGACTGTTCCTGAACCTTCGACGGGCGCCTTGTTAGGATTTGGATTCGGTGGGCTGGTTTTCTTGAGACTGTTGCGTCGCCGAAATAGTTAACTCGACTGACAACTTTCGTAAGATGCATCGGGATCGATCGAATAGGATCCTAGGCCTCTGAATGTATGCTGATCTATCTTCTTCAGATTGTCGCCACGCTTGTATGTGCTGTGGGCGGTGCACTGGCAGCAGGCAGGAAGAGTCTCGATCTCTTTGGAGTGATGGTGGTGAGCTTTGCCGCTGCTGTTGGAGGGGGCACCTTGCGAGATCTTTTTCTTGATCGGAATCCCATTTTTTGGATTGCGGACAGTACTTATCTGCCAGTGACTTTCTCGGCGGGTCTTCTGGCTTGGATCTATACCCGATTTTGGGCGCCTCCATTGCGGTTGCTGGATATTGTGGATGCGTTTGGTTTGGCTCTTTTTAGCATCAGCGGTCTACAGATCGCCCAGCAGTCTGGCCAAAGTCATCTGATTTCTCTGGTGATGGGCGTGATCACTGGCGTGGCGGGGGGTGTTTTCCGGGATGTGCTCTGCGGACAGATTCCTGCGGTTTTTTGCAGTGAACTTTATGCCAGCGCCGCTCTGATGGGCGGGGTGGTTTATCTGGTCCTAGCGAAAAGCGGAATCGCTCCGTGGATCTGTGTTTTTATCGCTGCTTTGCTCATTATCACTCTGCGACTCGCCGCTCTGCAATGGGGATGGCAACTCCCCATCTTTACTTTGAAAGAAAAGATTAAGCCCAACCAACCTGGTGTTTAAATTTCCAGCACCGAACCAACGGAGCGTAGAGAATCGTCAAGCAAGACTAAGGAGCTTGATAGGCGTGGGGTCCGCCCAAAAGTTTCCATTTTCGATAGACTTGGATCGCGGCGAAGACCCCCGCCGCGGTGAAGAGACAGCTCCAGACTAAAAGATAGCGATATTCATGCATCGCATCGATCCACCATGCGCAGGCAGGAGCCAAAAGAGTGGCTCCCAAGGATGAGAAGAGAGCCGCTGCCGAGCCGAACTGGCCGTACCGTTCCCGAGGATACACTTCTACCGTCCATTTACTAAGAGCCATGATGCATAACGCTTGAGCGAGATTACGAATAAGCAACCAAGCAACTCCGCTGGACTTGTCCACCGCGAAGAAAAACATAAAAACGGAAGATAAGGTGAGGATCGCCAAGCTGGAAATAAGCGTTTTATGGCACCCCCAACGATCCATCAGGACACCAAAGGGGTACGCGGCGAGAATAAAGAGGGCACTGGACCAGGCGGTAGTTTTTCCGATGAGTTCCAAGGAAAAGCCCAGCTCGTCTCGGAAAAAAAAGACTGCAAAAACCCCCCCGACTGCACCCCAACCGGAAGCGGAGTAGGTGCAAAATGCCCACCAGTAGTAGCGGTGACCAAAGCACTCCGTTGCGTATTTCTTCACACCATCCCAGGCCCCTTTTTTTTCTTCCAGCGGAATGGGGGGATAGTCACCCTCCTTCACCTGGGCGCACATGAGGAGAATGCAAACCCCATAGATTAGGGCGATGGAGACAAAGATTAGCTTCATATGGGATTCTGCGTGACCGAAGATGAAGTAGTGGAAGACGATGCCAGCCCCTGCGCCCACCATGCGGAACAGTCCGATAAACCGGCCAATGAACTGCGTCGGCACCACGTCTGGGATTAGGTAGTAGTAGACTGACGCAACAAACATATTAAAAAACTGGAATCCCACTGCTAGAAAGCCAAAGGTCAAAATGATCGGAGCCACCGGACCCAGGCTAAAAAGCCAGGCGAAAACGCTGAGGGACGACAGATGGTGCGAGATTTCCGGAGCAAAGGGGATCAAGGCTAAGAAAAGGACGACGAAAGGAGTTGTGACGATGATAAAGGGTCGCCGCCGCCCCCAACGGCTCCGGCAGTGATCCGATTTATAGCTGACAACGGGATTGACCAAGGCATTCATGATCGTATGGAGGGTGGTGGCAATGATTACCACCTCCCAGTTGCTGGCTCCGTGGTCTTTCAAGAGCACAGGCATCAGGGCGGGGTAAATCGCCTCCATCAGGACGAAAACAAAATCTCCCCAAAGGAGCCAACCGAAAAGGGCTATGAGCCCAGCTTTAGAATACAGTAGTGTTCCGATTCGGTAGGCAGGGACGTTGGCTGGGTTCATCAGGGTGGAAAGAATCCTTCGTGGGGAGTTGAAAAAACAGGTTACCTAGTTAATGGGATCCGATGGACATGTTTTGACGAGGTTGCGTAGATACTCGGCGATGAAAGTCCCCTGTTTTTTCCGAACTGCGGGGGTGAAGTGGATGTGATCTAGAAAGGCCTCCGGTCCGAACTGGGCAGAAAACTGGTGTAGATCCAGGATGGGGTGGGCGGCCATGACCTGGTCGGCCACTTGGTTGTAGGCGTGCACATCCTGAGCGGTACGCAGAAAAGATGGGCAACGAGTGTTGTGAATTTCATCAATCACGGGGGTAATCCGCACCCAAATCAAGGTGGTAGGCAAGCGATCTGTCTCGCGTAAAATAGCGCGTAAATTCTTCTCATAGTTTGCGAGGGGGATCTGAGGTTGGCCAGTGTCGAGTGAGAGTTTGATATCGTGGAGTCCACAATTAAGGAGGAGAAATTGTGATCTGAGGGGGGCACTACTGTTTCTTTGCTTTAAATAAGCCAAGACCATGGAGGAGTCCCCGCCATTAGCGCCTGTGGCTACGTCCATGTTGTTTTCCTCCACACCTGATGCGCCCTGCTTCCGATCATATTGTAAAAACCCCTTCGAGGCCTTTTGCAAATACGGACCGTAGTGGATGGAGATACTATCGCCCAAGACAAACAGGGTGGGGAGGGAATGCTGGGGGATCATTTTTGAATTTCCTGCCTATGTGGTGTTTTGTTCTCCCCTGCAGGGAGATGGGTGGCCAGTTTTCGCAGGAGAGTAAGATCCCCCCATTCGAGAAAACCGGGAATAATTGCCGCGATGGAGCCAGCGTTTTGGCGTAGCCATGAGGTGAGGGATTCGGGCAAGCCATGCTCGGTGATATGGAGGAATGGGGCTGGGCGGATTGCGGAAGAGAGCAGCGCGGCCAGAGCGGCTTCCCGTTCGGCGATGACTTCTATTTTTGCCACGGGGTAGAGCTGGTTCAGTTGGGTGCAAATACTGGCGATCACTTCCGCCCATTCACCGAGCAAGGAATACCCCAACCAGAGGCAGGCCCGTGCGGTATCGTGCAACGTGGTGTTCTCGAGTGAGTCCTCCTCCCATTTTAGTTCGCCGACTCCCGGAAAATCGAAGGAAAGAAGGACGGAATTCTCGTGGGCATGGTGTTGCCATTCCCGTAAAACAAAAGAGGATGCCTTGCCTTCATTGGAAAGGATGAGACAAACCTTTTTCACGGGCTCCTTGGAGCTGGGTTCCTGCAGAACAAGGGGAATGGGAATCGTGCGGGGGGAGAGGGTTTCGGCTTGGATGAGCCCGTTCTTCAGTGGGTTTTTCCGAATCCATGGAGCCGGGTTTCCTGGTTCCTTCCAGCCCACAAGGAAGGCGAGCTCGCGTATTGTTTCGTGGGGGGATCGTGGTTTATGGGTTAGGACTCGATCCGCCAAGGTGATTCGATTGGCATTAAAGTTATATGAAGAGGGGCATTGGCCATGCGGATAACAGAGGAGGATTTCTTGCGGCAGGGCCGTCCATTCCGGTAGTGCTTGAGGTTGATTGGATGGGGTCCCACGGAGCCAAAAATTCATCCATCCCAACATGGCTTGGAGCATGGGGTCGCCATAGCCATGAGGTTCATCGAGCAACTTGTGCCTAAACGAATCGGTCGCAGACCAGAGGTCGTAGATTTTCTGAAGTCGGGCACAGGTGAAGCAGTAGGAGGTGACCCCGAAGCCGGACTGATCGGTGAGAGAATTAAGAATGAGAAGCGGGCGCGGAGCGATCAATCCCAGGACGGCCCACTCCTCCGAGAGGGCCAATCCGTTGGGGAGCGTTTCACAGATGCAGTTGCGCCGTGTAACATAAGCGGCAAACGAACCGACCGAGGTGACTGGCACGGCTGCTTTGATGCGATCATCCAACGCCGCTAGCCACATGGTTTGGTTGCCTCCTCCCGAAGCGCCTGTCGCCCCGATTTTGGATGAGTCGACAAAAGAAAAGGACTCCAGGACATCGAGGGCTCTTTGATTGTCACGAACCTGCCAGGCCAGCAAGGAGTCCCCCGTGAGGAAAAGAGAGGCGCCCGGAAAAGCACCATGATATCCCTCGGCTCGATTCCCTGCGCACCGTTCACCTGCCCCTGGCGAGTCTACGGTCAGAACGACAAAGCCATTCTTTGCCAGAATATGGCCACGGGCTTGGACCCGTGCAGCGGTTTTACCTTCCAGCCAATGTCCATGAAGATTGAGCACTGCGGGAAATGGTCCCTTACCTTGGGGTACGAATAGATGCGCGGTGACACGGATATCCCTGGAAGCGCAGAAGGAAAGCGTCCGAATCTCATATCCGTCACAAGGGATGGTTTGATGAAATTCGATCTGTAAAGCGTCTGGGATGGGTTGGATCCTCAGCTTGTGGTGGAGTTTGGCGCGAAGATCGGCTGCAGTAGTTTGCCACTGGGCAAGGGACGTGGGGGTAAGATGGCCGTTGGAGGCAAGATTTGCTTCAGCCTGAAGACGATCCAAATGGATGTGGCCTCTTATAGCATTCCAGACTGGTGGAAGTGATGCTGTTGTTCTGGAAACTATGGGGCCATTCGACTTTGAGGGACCCTCCATAATAGCCTGATTCTACGACATAAAAAGTATCAGTGAAACATCCTTTGAAGCGCCATTTATGGATTTCACAAGGGGGAAAAATGGATTGGAGGATGGGTGGCTTGATCTCGAGCCATGAAGGAGGGGAGGTGGCGCAGACGTTGCGGGGCACGCTCAAGCGTGGATTACTCACGCTAAGGCCGCAAAGCCCCGACGCAGGTCGGGGCGCAGACGCGGGACGCGAAGGGGAGCGGGAATTTTTGATTTTGCCCCGCATTTGCGGGACGATCTCACGCGCGCTTACGCGCGGATAATGAAACTGTAATTATTTGTATTTGGAAGCTTAGGTAGGGGCGGCATCTCCGAGGCCGCCTAACTGGGCGATTGGCCATACAGAATTGAGCGCAGGCGTTCTCGGAGAGACCGCCCTACCTGGGTTTTGGGTGTGTAGGGTTAGGGTCCCCCGAGGCCCGCGTTCGCGGGACGCGCTTACGCGTGGATGTTTGATTTTTGGTGTTTAATTTTGAATTATTTTTAGTTGGAAGCTTAGGTAGGGCTGATGGTCTCCATCGGCCGATAGAGCGATTGATCCCGCGTTCGCGGCCCCGACGCGGGTCGGGGTAGAGACGCGCCCCGCAGTTGCGGGACTCAGACGCTCCCTGGGGTGAGGGGGTTGAGTGATTCAATCGGCGGATCACGGATGATCCGCCCTACCAGGCGTGCAGCGTCCAATCGGCCCCGACTCTGGTCGTGGCGCTACCAGTGGATGGGTTTGAATTTCCAGCGCCCCGCGGGGGCGCAGGCATAAAATATACTGACAACCGGCAGCTGGCGCAGCCGGCTAATTTCTAAAACCCCTCTGGGGTTGGCCCTCAACGTTTCGTGGTTGCGGGACGCGTTTACGCGGGAATGTGGAAAGGTGGTTAGGTGAGGGTGCCGAGCGTAGGCGACCTCGGAGATGTCGCCGCGACTAAGGTAAAGGATTCAGGTGGGGCGATGTGCACCGTAGAGGACTTGAACCTCTGACCTCCACCGTGTCAAGGTGGCGCTCTACCACTAAGCTAACGGTGCGGTAGTTGGGAAACCCTATCACGGGTTAGGGCATTGGGGGAGACAGAAAATCCGACCTAGCGGCGGCGGCTTTTTGATTTCGGTCGGAGAAAACGGGCCTGAAAAGAGATATGCCGGGTTTCGGGCAGGATGAATTTCTTGAGTTCGAGATCGATCCAAGGGATTGGAAAATGAGTAAAGGTGGCTTGGGCGAGATCGTGAGCGAGAGTTTCGATGAGTTTACGCTCTTTGGCTTGGGCGGTTTTACGAAGGAGCTGGCTGAGGTCGAAATAGTTGACTGTATGTTCTAGATTGTCGGTCTGAGCGGCTTTTTTGAGGTCGGGAACAGGAAAAATGGCGGTGCAGAGGAGTTTTTGCGGTTTGGCTCGTTCTGCTGGGGGAACGCCGAGATGGCAGGAGAGTTCGAGATCCACCAGCGAGAGAACTGGGGTCATACTGATTTAGGACGCCGGAAGATGGCGAAGGTGAGGATGGCGAGTTCGAGGAGGGCGAAGGCGCCGACGTAGAGTTGGCCCCCATCGCCGAAGCCGTAGCTGTGAAGTCCTTTGCCGAGGACGAAGTTTACTCCGTACCAGGCCATGAGGATGGTGAGGAAAGAGGCGATGGAGCCGACGGCGAGGCCGTATCCGCCCCACCAACCACCGAGGCGGCCGTGGAGGAGAATGATGTAGGCCATGAGAGCGATGAGGGCCCATGTTTCCTTGGGATCCCAATCCCAGAATCGGCCCCACGAGTAGTTGGCCCAGACGCCGCCAAGGATGACGCCAGCGGCTAGAAGAAAAACTCCGATTTGGAGGCAGCGATAGAGGTGGAGAACAGTGGGATCGCTGGCTGGGACTGCCGCACGATGGCGGAGTGATCGGAAAACAATGAAGTGAGCGAGGGCGGTGGCGAGGGCAAAGGCGCCGTAACTGAGGGTGATGGTGAGGACGTGGATGGTGAGCCAGAAGTTACTTCGAAGAACGGGAACGAGCGGGTTGAGGGCGGGATCGAGGACGGCGGGTTGGAGGTCGGACGCGACGAGGGCGAGGATGACGACGGGAGAGGCGGCGAGCAGGTAGATGGTCGAGCGGTGGCGAGTGGCGAAGATAACGGCAAAGAGGCCAGCCCCGAATGCGACCCAGAGAATACTTTCGTACATATTGGTGACAGGCGGGCGACCTGCGATCCAGACACGGGTGGCAAAGCCTGCGATGAGAAGGAGAAGACCGATCCAAGCGAAGAGGGAACCGATGGAGAGAAGGCGGGGATTCTTTTTTTGGCCTGCGGCAAGGAGAAGTAAGGCGGAGAGCAGCCAAGCGATCCAGGACAAGCGGAAGGGATGAAGTTTTAGGTAGGAGACTTCCAGTTGAATTTTATTTCGGGAGAAGTTGGCGTTTTGCTGGAGAGCACGCAGGGGAGCGGAGTCGAGGGAGTGGGGCGAGTTGGGGGCGATCCAGGGGGATCCTGCGGGAGAGCCTGAGGGGGAAGGGATGAAGCGGAAGGCTTCGCCAGAAAAGAGAGCGGAGAAAATCTGTAAGCGGAG
>CANIEM010000067.1 GCA_947466515.1 Verrucomicrobia subdivision 6 bacterium
AACGAAAGAATTCCCGCCTCCAACCATCGCATCCCCCTCGCTTGCAAAAGAAACATAAAAATAACATTCACCGAAACCACCCCCGCACATCCCAAGAGTGGCCACCCCGTCAGTAAACTTAACCCCACCGCCCCACCCAGTACCTCCGCCAAATCACAAGCCACGATCGCCACTTGGCATGGAATATAAAGCAACCTTCCCCAGGGTTCAGGATAAAATTCTCGGCAGGCTTGCGCCAAATCTCGACCCGTCGCAATTCCCAAACGCGCCGATAAACTTTGCAGCAACAAAGCCATCCCGTTCGAAAGAAGCAACACCCACAACAGCTGATATCCAAAACGTGACCCCGCCTCAATGTCCGTGGCCCAGTTCCCTGGATCCATATACCCCACACTCACCAGAAAAGCGGGACCCGCAAACGCCAGCATCTTGCGCCAAAATCCCGCACCGCTTGGCACCGCAACCGACCCGTGCACTTCGGACAACGATTTCCTCACCTGCAACATTACCCGACTCTACCCCTCCCCCTCTCTTTTGGCCAACCTCTCCGCCCCACTCTTATCCGATCCGATACGATTCGAACAAGGGTTGCAACGTTTCCGGAATCTCCACCTTTCCATCTTTCGTCTGGTACGTCTCCACTAACGCAATGAAAAGCCGCGCCAACGCCGTGCCCGAACCATTCAAAGTATGACACGGCCGATTCTTTCCATCCGCTCCCTTAAACCGCAATCCCATCCGCCGAGCTTGAAAATCCATAAAATTACTGCACGACGAAACTTCTAGGAACTGCCCCATCCCTGGAGCCCACACCTCTAGGTCGTAGCACCGTGCCGCCCCAAAACCTATGTCCCCCGCACAAAGCTCAATCTTTCGATAGTGTAAACCCAACTTGCGTAAGACCGACTCCGCATGCTGGCAAAGTTCCTCCAAAGCCTTCATCGAGCGATCTGGATGCTCAATCCAGACCAACTCCACTTTATCGAATTGATGCATCCGACCCAGCCCCCGTGTCTCTTTCCCCGCGCTCCCCGCCTCTTTTCTAAAACATGGGGTATACGCCACATAACGTTTCGGCAAATCTCCCTCAGTTAAAATCTCCTCTCGGTGAAGGTTTGTCACTGGCACCTCCGCCGTCGGCACCAAGAAAAGCTCCCCTCCCTCCACCGCATACATGTCATCACGAAACTTGGGCAGTTGCCCTGTGCCCACCATGCTCGCTTCCCGGACCAGAAAAGGAGTCGAGACCTCGGTGTATCCGTGCTCTCCACTATGCAAATTCAACATCCAACTAATTAAGCTTCTCTCTAACCGCGCGCCCGCCCCTCGATACACCGCAAACCCACTGCCAGAAACTTTAGCCGAAGCCGTGAAATCCAAGATCCCCAACGCCTCCCCCAAAGCCACGTGATCCTTCGGCTTGAAATCAAATTTCTTTGGCTCACCCCAGCTCGAAAGCACTGGATTGTCCGCCGCCGAACTACCCTGCGGACATCCTTCCCAAGGCATGTTGGGGATCGAAAGCAGTAACCCCTCCTGCTTCGCTTCCACCGCATCCGTGGCCCCATCCAACTCCGCAATCCGATCCGACTTTTCCTTCATCCCCGCCAATAAATCATCCGCCGACTCTTTCCTCGCCTTCCGCACCCCCACCTCCTTACTAATCGCGTTCCGCTCCGCCTTTAACTTTTCCACCTCGCCAATCAGTTTCCGACGCTCTTCATCCACTTCCAATACCTTAGCCAAACCGTCCGCCGCGCCTTTCCCGCGAGAGAGCAACCTCTGTTTAACCCCTTCAGGGTCTTTTCGGATCAACGCCATATCGAGCATTGCACCATTCAACCCATTTTTAGTCCCTCCGTCGAGACCCACCCTAAGCCTCGAGTTTTGCCAGCCGACTCCTGCAACCACCGCACGAAAAACCTTTCTCGAGTTTGACGCCACCCCTTCTCTGCGGAATAATTCCCCTATGTCCTACACCTACCCCAACCAACAAGAATCCCTCCTCGCTAAAGTGAAGGGAAAAACCGGCAAGATTTCCGATAAAACCCACGAAGAGCACCTCAAGCTCTACACCGGCTACGTTAACAAGAGCAACGCCATCCTCGCCGAGCTCGAAAAAATGGGCACACCCGATCCCACCAATCCCGCCGTCGCCAATCAGATCTTTTCCAGCGTACGATCCCTCAAGGTCGATTTCACCTTCGCCATCGGCGGATTGAAAAACCACGAGCTCTACTTCTCCATCCTTGGGGGCAACGGCAAACCTACTGATCGCATCCTCAAACATATCGACCAAGACTTTGGCTCTTTCGATAACTACAAGAAGGATCTTAAAGCCACCGGTATCGCCGCCCGCGGCTGGGCTTGGACCGGCTACGACCACGGCACCAAAAAACTCTTCAACTATATTGGCGACGCTCAAAATAGCTACCCCGTCTGGGGCGTCGTTCCTCTTCTCGGTCTTGATGTCTACGAACACGCCTACTACGCCGACTTTTTCAGTAACCGTGGCGGATATATCGACGAGTTTCTCAATTTCGTCGATTGGTCTGCCGTCGAAGCCCTTCTCCCCAAGGTCTGACCCCCGCCCCCGCCCAACTCACGGCACGTTGTGCCGGATCCTGCTATCCCGCAGATCCGCAGGAGCTACTCCGTTCCTTTGCTACTGCCTTAGAAAGAGTCGCGCCCTTCAAAAAGATCCCGCACGATTTGCGCCGACCTATTGTTCCACATATCGATTTTCGAGTTAACTTCAGCCTCTACGCCGAAACTTACGCTGTTTGGCGCGACGCAAACTGGTTTCCCTCCCGCGTCATCGTTCTCGGCGTAGGCCACCGTTGCCCCAGCGAACTCGCCTGCCTTTCCGTTGGATACCAAACTCCTCTCGGCGAAGTTCCCGCCGCCCAAGATATTTTTTCTGCCTTAAGCTCCTCCTGTCCTTTCCCTATCGGCCAAGAAACCCGCGGATTCCAAGGAGAGCACTCGATCGAATTTGTCGTCATTTGGCTTCAGGCCTTGCGGGATCTATTTTTCCCAGGTCGCTCCTTCACCATCCTTCCCATTCTCTGCGGCGGATTTCATCATGCTGTAGAAACGGGAGTCCCTCCTCTCTCTACCTCCCCTGAGTCGATTTTTTCCCAAGCTCTTGCCCAATTCTCCCAAGACCCCGACACCGCCATCGTTGCCAGCATCGATGGCTGCCATGTCGGCCCTCGATTTCAACACCCCTTTGCCGCAAATAAGAAAGTTCGGACGGAAGTCTCACATTGGGAAAAGAAACTGTGGACCCTTACCTCGAGCGAGAAACTCCCCGAGTTTTTTAAACATCTTGGCGCCAACCAGAATAACTACAATTTCGATGGAGTCGGAGTTCTCCACACCCTCCTCGCAGGCCAAAATCTCCGGTCCAAAACCAAACCCCCCGTCCAGTGGTACGAACCTTCCGATCAATCCATCGTCAGCTTTTCCCGTGGCCACCTTTTACCAGCGAGCTGATATTTTCGGTTCGGAGTTCGAATTGGAATATTATCAGTATGCTAGTGTGGCGCTTACCACGGCCTGACTGCTCCCAGCTCTTCCACCGACTCCCCCCGTTGTTCCTGGAGGCGCTTGCTGGAGTTGAAATCCCCAGTCAAAACGTGCAGTGAAATAAGGCCCAATAGAGTAGCGCAGTCCCGGTCCAATACTCATTAGATGCCAATCCACCGAGGTGGTGGTATCGGAGTTTTCTTGTAGCACCTGCCCATAATCGAAGAATCCCAGAAGAATAAGCTGATCAGGAAACCGACCGTCCCCCAAGATTTGTCCGAAACTGATGGGCGGAGACCGCAGTTCGACGTTCGTCATGTAAGCATTATCGCCATTGGCCGAACGCTGATCATATCCACGCACCGTGTCATAGCCCCCAATACCGAAACTCTCTGTCGGCATAAGGGTTCGATTCGATTGTTGGATCTGGAGATTTCCCACTAGGCTAATGCCTTCGGGTAGACGGAAAACCCGGTTCAAAAGAAACTTCCCGTAGATGTAGTTTGCGGTCGCACCACCATTGATTTGCTGAAAACTCGCATTGGAATTATCCCCCGTCGCCCCACCCGGACTAGCAAAACCAACAAGCTCCAATGCAGTCGATCCAAAAGGATCCGTCATCGTCCCTGTGTACCCAAAAACAAATTGGAAAATGTTATACAAACCCGCCAAGCCATTTGTACTTGGCTCTAACTGAGCCCCCGCGAAGAAAACATCGCTATTTGCCGCTTTAAAATCGAATCCGAGATAGGCCTGATGACGAAAATCACCCTTGTTGTCTTTGAAAAGAAATGTGGGCAGCAGAATATTGTAGCGCCCGCTTACTTGCCAGTAGTAGCTCGATAAGTCCAACTGTCCGACAGCATCGGGATTGGCCTTGGAATAACTCCCAAAAATTGTGGCCGTATGTCGCCAAGGCAAGGCCGCCGCCCAAGAAGCCGAATTCGCCTGTAACTTTGAAAAACCTCCGCTTGTTAGATATTGGTAATCAAGCTTCTGGTCCCACCCCGTCCACACATCCATCAGCGTAAATCCTGTCGAGTACCGATCATAACCTAGGGTCGAGACTCCAAAATTATCATACGAGACGTAGGGACGCAGAGGAAACCGATCGGTCACCTCCAAGACCACGTCCGTGGAACCCGCCTTTGATCCAGGGGCCAAGGATGTCTGGACCTGGCGAAATGGATTGGCATTGAGCCAAGCGACATCGTCGCCGAGTGCAGGTAAGCCGATCTCATCATCAGGCCGAAGACGAACCTCATCAGCCAGATTCTCCGAATTGAAATAACGATTTCCCTCAACCCGCACTTCACCCAATCGACCAGAAAGAATCAAAATTTGGATTACCCCACCACGTATCTCCTGCTCTGGGACGATAACGGTTGCGACCATCCTTCCTGTCGAAGCAAGCCACTCATTCACCTTTTTCCTAATCTCGCTCAAAGTTCTCATCGAGACTGGCTTGTCCATATACGGAGCTGCAATTTTTTCAGCTTGGGACTTACTTAAAAATGGAACTCTACTTTCCACTCCCTGGAACTCGGAAATCCCTAGGGGCTGAATTTGTGTAGAATCACCAAGAAAGATCAAACCCCGCAAAGAAGCAGCAAAGGGATTAGACTTTTCTGCCTTTTGTGACGGCTGCTCCTCTGCACTTAAAATAGGCGGATGCGGATCTAGGCGTAACGGATCCGTTCCATAATCTTGATAAGCTTGGCCGTACTCCAAGGAGGGACCCATACGCGCAGGAAGAGATGATCCCTCCGCCCGCCTCCGAAATACTCTTTCACTGGGAATAGGAGCTTGATTGGCCTTTACCGCCATCCTGCCAGGAGGGGGCGCCGCTGGCTTGGCGGGTGGAGCTGAAACCTGCACCTGACTTGCTTTCGCAGTCGGAACGGGAGTTGGTTGCTCTGGGGAATCCTGCTTGCCAGCTTCTGGGAGCTTTTCCAGTTCCCCCTGCCGAGGAGCACGAAACCGCGGCGGCCCGCCGTGTAGATTGGTATCTTCTGCGGTTGCGCCAATATCTTCCCATTTTACTTTGTAGCGGGTGCCATCTGGATACTCCTTAATCGCATAAAGCGTTCCGTTATCGGAAGACTCCGCACTAGCCTTTGCCAAAAGAAAAACTCCAGCAAATAGGACAAACAAAATAATCATCGGACCCCGCGTCCATGACTCCGGGGAAGCCCTTGCTGGGCTCCAAAATCGGAAGTATGCCATAATTCATTACAACCCACCGCTCTTCGCCCGAGGCCCAAAAAGTAGTAAATTATTGGCCTAGAGAATCAAAACCTTGTGAATACTGCGAATAACTTAATTCCCCTTTTCCGCTGCCAATCTTTTGAGAAACCTCTCTCGGGCTAGTGGCTTCTCCTCTCCGAGTCTCAAGCGATTTTGGAAGCCGAGTCACTGGCTTTCCTTCTTTGGCTTTAATTCCTAAACCACTATCAGAATTATACTTCTGCGAGTTCATGCTCTTAAGCTCTGGAACTCCACCCTCTTGTGAGCGGTTAATCGTTACCTCACCCACAAAAAGCCGGGGCAAAGTAATTCCTGTAATTGGGACCGCCGCAAGAAAAGCCTGTTGATCCGTGATTTGAAATAAGTCTGACACAGGCAACACATCCGCCAGTTGGGCTTGATATACCGCTAATGAGCCTCCAGGTAATGAGTTGCCAACGGTGAAGGCCCCTGCCCCCGTAATCTGAATCTGCGGTGCCTGATTAAATACAGGTACTAACCCACTAATACCTCCGTTAAATGTCGTCGGAGAGTTGCCATTGGGATTCGCTGAGAATACTAGAGTACGGCCAGCAGTGGAAACCAAGGCAGAGCCCCCTGCCAGATTAAGAAAGTTACCCGCATCTACTGTGACTGATCGACCTCGAATGGAGGCCCCAGCCCCAAGTCCAACGTCCTGCCCCTGAACGAGAATATTCCCGAAAGAAACCGCTCCACCCAAACTCTGGGCAAAAGTAATGCCTCCTGTTGTTCCCGCAGTTATCACCAGGTTTCTTTGCCCTCCGAAACTATTCAACGTCCCCGTAAAGTTTAAATTCCTACCGACCCCAGAGAGTGAGGCGTTCTGAGCGAATATAAGATTAGAAGAAATCGTAACATCAGTGCCAATAGGTGCTGTCATATCGATCTCGGGCGCATTAAAGGTAAAAGCACTTCCCGTGATCGAGGTGCCCGAGATCTGAATAATTCCTGCAGTCAAAGTCGCAGGGGTGCTTAAAGCAAGACTGGAGCCTGAAATGACTGTGTTACTCCCAGCATTTAGATTGCCGTTGAGATTTATTACTCCAGATGTCTGAAAGCTCACATCATAGCCAAAAGTGGTTGCCGCGGTTCCCGCTAGCTGGATAGCACCAGATCCATCTGCCCTGCCAAAGGTTACAAACCCTGTGGTGCTGAGAAACCCAGCCTCGGTACTGCTTATTTGTAGACCCACCAAACTCGGATCACTGATCGACATGGTACGCCCCAATGTATTCGGCTGAATCGTGATGGCACCACTACCCGAACTCATCGCCGCCCCAATCACAATATTATCCACAGTCAAAGTAATTGCACCCGCTCCCCCCACACTTACCGCCGCAGCCGTGCTCAACAAGCCAGACGTTGTGACCGAGAGCCCACCCAGGGCACTACCTCCTCCACCCACTTCGGAAGAAAATAGAATATCTCCGGTTCCTGCAGCCAAAGTCAAAGCCTGCGCTCCACGCAAAGTACTAGAGAATGTAATATTTCCTGCTGTTCCGCTCACAGTTCCCGTTCCCCCAGCAGTTGAAATGACTGAGGTTCCTCCAAGAAACACAGGATCGTTAAAAACAACTGCTGATCCATTTCCCCCAGTAGAAAGACCTATCGCACTGCCTCCGACTGCAGTAATCGATCCATTTAACGTAATTTGTGCTCCCGAAGTACTATCGATCGTAACTGTGCCAGCCGCCCCCCCAACACCCGATACTTGGGCTGCTCCTCCCGAAGTGTTGATCCCGGCCACCGAAACAGTTCCAAAGGCAGAGATTGTTACTGAACCCCCTGCTTGACCGACAAGACCTGTGGAATCTCCCCGAGTATCGATTGCGCCCGAGACCGTCGCGGAATCTCCTGTGCTGCTAATCGAAACCGCACCGCCCGCTCCTGGAACTGCTGGAAACGTATTTGCGCCGCCCACAATGACCACACCGGTGGCCGCCACACCCAAAGAAGCTCCCGTGACAGTACCCAGCGTAATTTGGGCCCCACTCAGGCTA
>CANIEM010000068.1 GCA_947466515.1 Verrucomicrobia subdivision 6 bacterium
CACCCCCACCACCCAAAAACCTCTTCCCCTCCCCCCCATGGTCGGTCCGCCCAAACCTCCCATGGGCAAAGAAGTTCGCCGAGCCGAATCCATTCCTACCGACAAACCCCGCGATACCGTTGAAATGGCTGGATGGCAGGCCCTGCTCGACCGATTAAACTTTTCTTGCGGAACCATCGACGGCCATTTCGCCAAGCGTAGCCGCCGCGCTATCACTCAGTTCCAAATCAATCGCTCCCTCGCCACCACCGGCGAACTCGATATCGAAACTCGACTCAACTTAGGAAAACCTGGCGATGCCTACACCGATTATACTTTGACTGCCGATGACCTAAGCCACGTCATTCCAAAACCCAAAGGCTTTCTCGCCATGAGTAAAGTGCCTGTCCTCGACTATCACGACCCCTGGGAAATGCTCGCCGAGAAAACCCACTCCACCCCATTTTTCATCAAAGAACTAAACCCCTCCATCACCAATCTGATCGCTGGCACTCAGCTCATTCTCCCCAACCTCGAAGGAACTCGCAAACTCCCTCCTATCTCTCGCATCGTCATCATGCTTTCTGAAACGACTCTCCTGGCGTTTGATGCCAGCAATAAAGTCGTCGCTTGCTTTCCCTGCTCAATCGCCGCGAATAAAAATAAAGTCCCTAACCAAGCTCTCACCGTCATCAATATCGCACCCAACCCCGATTACACCTTCGATCCTAAAGTTCTTATCGATGTCGCCACGAAAGAGGGCATCACCAATAAGCTGGTTCTTCCTCCTGGGCCCAATAACCCCGTTGGCACCGCCTGGATCGGACTCTCCCTTCAGGGCTATGGCATTCACGGAACTCCCGAGCCCGAAGATATCTCCCGCACCGGTTCCCACGGCTGTTTTCGTTTAGCCAACTGGAACGCCACCAAACTCGTCAACGCCGTTCGCCCAGGAGTCCCCGTCGAGGTAGTTCCCTAACCTTACTTTAACCTCATCTCCAACGGGAAGTGATCACTCGGCACCTCCCCGTTTCGCCAGACCCCAACTTCCATTTTGCCTAGCCCGTTTTTTTTCACCCAACCTGGCGAAAGTAAAATATGATCAAAATCTGCCACCGCATAACGCCCCGCTGAATCGGGCTTTACCGTTGCCACCGCAGGCCAAGGCACCTTCTCTTCCGCCGCCTTCCATCCCTCTTGGAGTAGCTTCCGTACGGTGTCCTCTGTGAAATCTGGATTTCGCAAAGAGCAGTTAAAGTCTCCCGCCAAAAGCATAACCTCATTCTGCGGATCTAAACTCCGCCTGCGCCAATCCCAGCGCAGATAGTCGATCGCCCTCTCTCGTCGTACACTGGACGCATCTCGCCCCCCTCGATTACTTTTTAAGTGCAGCACATAAGCGGTTAGACGATTCCCCTTTTTATCGACAAAGAGAGCTCCCAAAAATCCCCGCACTGGCCGATCGGGCGTAATTGGCAATCCATGAAAATCCACCTCCCAAACCTCCTGCCAAGGGACCCGACTCACAATCGCAACATTTTGCGGAGGCAACTTCACCTCCTCGTCTTTTGCCCTTTGAAATTTTGAAACCGCCTGCCATCGATACTCGGGAATCACTCGCCCTAACGCGTTCGTATCTACCACCTCCTGCAACAGCGCCACTTGCGGCGCGATCTTACCTATAGTCGCCCGTACTGCTTCTTCATGGAGCTTTCGCAACTCAGCCTTCGCGTAGGGAACTTGTCCAGGAAACCACTGCAGGTTCCATGTTACCCAGTCCCCAGGCAAAGACCCTAAGAGCGAAACTTTCTTCGGAACCCGCAGAGTCGGTTGCCCCAAGATCGGTTCTGCTAAGGGCAAGGCACCCAAACCTATCCACGACCAAAGCCCCAACCCCAAACAGAGAATCACTTTTTTCATATTAGATTAAACTGACCCTAAGACCAAAAGTTGCGGTCTTTTGAAAAAATATATCCCCACACCGCAAGACTGAACCCCTCAAACCTAGCTTCGCCCCAATCTAGTACCGCAAGACCTCTCGTAACGCCTCCGCAATCCGCACTGCTGTCGGTCGATGCGCCGCCCATAAATTTGGATGATAGGGAATCGGCGTGTCCTTGGCGTTTAACCGCCTCGGCGGTGCATCCAATAGTTCAAATCCCTCCGACGCCACCCGCGACACCACCTCCGCAGATACTCCGCCCCAAGGCCACGACTCGCCCACCGCTAGTAATCGACCTGTTCGCGCTACACTCGCCAAAATCGTATCCGTATCCATTGGCTTCACCGTCCGTAGATCCACCACCTCAGTTTCATACCCCTCCCCCGCCAACTCCTCCGCCGCCGCCAACGCTTCATGGACCATCGCGCTATAAGCCACGCAGGTCACATCCCTGCCCGCTCGGGCCACATGGGCCTTGAACGCTGGGACCGCTTCCGCAGGCAGACTCTTCGCCTTTAAATGATAATAGAGAAGTTTGTGCTCACAAAAAACTACTGGATCAGGCATGGCAATCGCCTCCAACAACATGCTGTAGGCATCCTCCACCGTCGCAGGCGTCATGACCACCAACCCAGGATAGTGTGCGTAGATGGCCTCCATCGATTGACTATGAAACGGACCACTGCCAGGCGTTCCTCCTGAGGGTAACCGCAAAACCATCGGACACGGCTTTCCCGTCCGCCAATAGGTCGTCGCCGCATGATTCAACATTTGATTGAGTCCCACCGTTGAGAAGTCAGCAAACTGCATCTCCACCACCGGCCTCATTCCCTCCATCGCTGCGCCCACCGCTAATCCCACCATCGCATCCTCCGAAATCGGAGAGTCGATCACTCTTCCAGGGAACTTTTCCGCTAGATTTTTTGTCGCCTTAAAAGCCCCTCCAAACTTGCCCACATCTTGCCCGTAAATGAAAACTGCTGGGTCATCCTGTAGCGCCTTCTCCTGCGCCGCTCGAATCGCATCCAAATAAGTCACACTCATCCCTTCTGCACAGCCTCGGATGCCCCCATCATGGCCGTCGCACGCCAATCCTCCTCAAATGGATCGGGCAAAGGCTCCTCAGCCACATTTTTCACCGCATCCTCCACCTCCTCCTGCGCCTCTTTCTCCCATCGATCCAAATCTTGCTCCAACCCGCGGGATCTCATTTTATCTCGCAAAACCTCCATGCAGTCTCGCCCTCGATCGGAACTCCTCATTTTTTTATCGATATAAAGACCGTCATCATGCTCACCGTGACCGCATAAACGCAACAGCCGGCCCACCACCAACTGCGGTCCCGCTCCCTCTCTCGCCCGCTGCACCGCTCGCCCTACCACTTCCCAGCACGCCTCAGGATCGGTCCCATCCACTCCATGACCTTCCACCCCATACCCCTTGGCCCGATCCAGTAAATCAGTACAGGCAAACTGCCGTTCATTCGGAGTCGAATACGCATATCCATTGTCCGCCACCACCACCACTAACGGAAGTTTCTCCACTGCCGCCACATTCAACCCCTCATGAAATGATCCCGTGGAGGTCGCTCCATCTCCCGCCGATGTTAGCCCAACAAATCTCTTTTCCTTTTTCATCCGCTTCGCCAACAAAACTCCTGCCGTCGCAGAAACCATTGCCCCTAAATGACTGATCATCGGCAAAATCCCCCGAGAAAGATCGCCTCGATGAATATTCCCATCCCGCCCCTTCATCGGTCCTAGCTTTGACCCCAAATAAGCTCGCACCGCATCCACCAGCGGCTCACCAAATCCTAATCGCCCTGCCATGTCCCGAATTAACGGGGCCAGCACATCCCCTTTCCGTAAAGCCACCCCACCCGCTGCACTTAGCCCCTCCTGCCCTTTCCCCAGATAAACCCCACCCACAATTCGCCCCGCCCGATATAAACTCGCCAGCTTATCCTCCAAAACACGCGCCCGCAGCATAGCCCTACTCATCCTTTCCATCGAATCCTGATCTGGCTTCAAGGAAGCCTTTCCTAAACCCACGAACATCCTACGCGTCGCCATCCCCTAAATTACATCTCTCCGCCTTACCGCCAAGATCCGCGGTACGTTAAACAACTACTGCAACCAAGAGACCTTGCCCTGCGGTGCAAGATCTTTATTAAAACTTGTGTTTGCCTTTAATTTTTCAAATGCACCAACCGCACTCTCAAACTCTTTTCGACTAGATTTAACTAAAATAATACGCCCATCCCCACCATGCACGGTGATAAGATAACCGTAGTATTCATAACCAAATCTCCCTGAACCTGTTTTATCGTAGCAGGTTTGGGTAGGAGCGATATTAACATGCCCTTTGGCTTGCTTGGGCATTTCACAGTCCCATCCTGCCTCTTGGAAAATAACGAATTCCCCACTCCCTGAACTTGTCCAACCCCCAGCAGATTTCCCAATAATCCAGTAGTGCCCAGTCAACTTGCCGATGGCATCTTCATAAATCGAAGCAGTATCCTGCAACAAGAAATAGCCAGATATACTTTGTCGAATATCATTGATGGAAATATTTGCGTCGGCTTTTTTTACAATTATTTTGGACTCAACGTTAATACGCTTCTGCAAGTCCGTAGCGGAAGCCTGATCAATGAAGCAAACCAAAACAACGGTCAAGCATATCAATATCTTATGCATAGACCTAGCTTAAGCATAATCGGCTTTATTGACAATTATTACCTAACTAGGAAAAGCATCTTCCAATCAAATTCCCCACTCACCTACACCGCCCAACCGGCATACATTTTTTCTAACGCTCTGTGCAGACTGCTCGCCGTGCGTGGTTCGCCCGAAACTCCCTGGTACATCGGCAGACGCTCCAGTAATCGCACCAACCTCCGAGCGAGCGACTCCATCATCTGCCGCTGAAACTTCCCTCTCGCCCCACGACCCCCTGCCAAAAAGGATTTCACCCACACCGCAGGCACAATCAGAGCCGTCACCTTTCCTTCTGCTACCACCGTCGCCGAGCGCCGCCGCCCTGTCAAAATCGAGAGCTCTCCAATAATTTCTCCCGCCCCCAAATGAGCCAGAACCAGCGGGTCCCTCCCCCGAATTCTTTTCTCCACCCGAGCTTTGCCCGACAAAATCACCAAGAGCTCCCGCGCCAATCCGCCCTCCGCCACCAAGACTTCTTCTTTGCGAAATAGCCTACTCTTCATCTTGGGAAAAAGCCTTTTCCAAGCCGCTGCATCCATTTTCATCTTTACCTTCTTACCTTACTTCCCCTTTGATCACCAGCCCCCACCCATGCTCCCTACCTCCTCTTCTTCTGCCGGAACTCGCGAACGTAGTCTTCAATTTGCCCTCCTCTTTTGCCTAGTCGACCTCTGCCTCATGGGAAGTGTCGCCTTCAACTCCACATCCATCACCATCTTAGGCGATCTTCTCAAAGAGTTCGCTGATACCCTCTGCGTTCTCGCTGCCTTTCTCACTCTACGCGCAGTTCGCCGCTCTCCCGACCACCGCTTCGCCTACGGCATTGGAAAACTGGAAAATCTTGTCTCTCTTTTTCTTGGCTTCGTCATGATCGGCTCCGCTTTTTTCATCACCTTTCAAGCCGCTCACCATCTTCATCACCCTCGCATGGCAGAGGGCACCCTTCCTGGTATTTTCCTCTTCGCCCTTTACACCATCTTTGGCTACGCCATCTGGTTCCGCACCCGCCTCTTTCATCGCCAACAACCCTCTGCCATTATGAACTCTCAATCTCGCCTCTGGTTTTCAAAAGCTAGTTTCGATGCCCTCATGGGCAGTGCCTTGCTCGTCGCCTATCTCTTCCGCTCCGAAACCTGGAGCTGGTACCTCGATCCCCTCGCCTCTCTGCTCGGAGTTCTCTTCATGATCCACGCCGCTTGGTCCATGGCCTCTTCCTCCGTCGGCGACCTCCTCGATGCCACAGTCGAAGAAACCACCCAGCTCAGAATTTTACGTCAGCTCGTCCTCCGACTCGATGACTATGAGCGCCTCCACAAAATCCGTGCACGTCGCTCCGGTCCCCGCCTCTATGTGGAAATCTTTCTCGAATTCGATCCTCTCCTTCTCATGGGCGAAGTCCAAAAACGTATCAACGCCATCCGCCAAGATCTCGAATCCAAAATTCCTGGCTCCGATGTCTCCATTCGGCCCTCCACCACCTCACCCGAATAGACCTTACTTCTTGGCCTTGCTAGTCAACCGCCCCCGAGTCAACCAGCCCGACTTCTCATAATCCGCCAGTCCCTGTTCCAAACTAAACTTCGGTTTTATTTTCAAATCCCGCTCCGTCGCCGACATATCCGCTTCCGTATGGGGCTGATAAAAAGGATAGGGACACTCAAAATACTCTGGCTGCAACTTGGTTCCCAAAACTCCATTTAATCCATCCACCATCTCATTAAAACTGCGCGGTTGCCCCGATCCCGAATTCCAGACCCCGCTTTTACCCGCTTTCATGGCCGCCAAGGTCAACGCCACAATGTCCTTCACATAAACAAAATCCCGTTTCTGCTCCCCCGCCGTAAAAATCCGTGGCCGCTTTCCCATCAGCATCTGCCCCGCTAGGTGCCACGCCATACTCGCCGGCACCCCCTTGTGTCCCTCCCGCGGACCATAGACATTAAAATACCGTAACCCCGCGATCTTCCAGGAAGGTTCCTCCTTATGTATTTTGTTTGCTAAATTCTCCAGCTGCACCTTGGAAAAGGCATAGGCATTGGCAGGAGCCAACGGATCCCCCACCCGATTCACCCCCGCCCGAATTCCGTAAGTCGCCGCACTCGAAGCGTAAACCACCGGCGTTTTTTCAGGCCTCAAATACTCCAAAAGCCGCCGAAAACTCTCCACGTTATCGTGGGTCTGAATCTTCTGATCCTGGAAGGTTGTGTCGGTGATCGACGCCAAATGGAACATCGCCTCAGGCCTCTCCCCCTTAAACTGCCCCTCCCAATCCAACCGAGACAGGTTTGCCGCCACAAAATCACCTCGGAATCCCTCCAAATTCAAGAATGATCCACTGCGTAAATCATCGATAACTGTCAGATCAGCAAGTGGATACTCCTCTTGTAAATGCATGACAAGATTCGAACCTATAAAACCAGCCCCGCCAGTAATCCATATCTTCTTCATAGTTTTTTAGTATATAACGATAAAAAGGACTTCCCAAACTAAAAATTCGGGTCTAAAAGAATTTCTGGATTCGTAACATGCAAACCAACCATCATCTACCAGAGAACACTTTAGAGAAGGCCAAGAACCTCTCTCAAGCCTTTTGCTTAGCTGCTTTCTTCTCTTTTCTGCCTCTCAGCTATGCCGAAACGGAAATCACCTCTGCCTCGAGCACCCCACCGCCCAACTCTTCCTCGGACTCATCCTCTCTCGCTTCTTCCGACCCAAAAATCTCATCTCTTTTCGGAGAAGATATCATCACTCTTTCTGCCGAAACCGCTGGCCTTTTCTCTATTAATAATCCCAACGATTATGTTTATCTTCCCCAACTCATCACCATCGGATGGCAACTCGATGAGATCAGCAACGAAGGTTGGAACCGTGG
>CANIEM010000069.1 GCA_947466515.1 Verrucomicrobia subdivision 6 bacterium
AGCCCGAAAAACCCACGCCACCGAAATCCGTCACACCAAAATCCTCCAATTTCTTTTCCATCATCAATGGACCTCCCTGCGCCGTGCCGCCAAACAACGAGGCATCTCCATCATCGGCGATATCCCCATTTTTGTCGCACACGACAGTGCCGATGTCTGGTGCCATCCCGAGCTTTTCTTCCTAAAAGAAGACGGCCATCCCACCGCAATCGCTGGTGTTCCCCCCGACTACTTCAGCACCACAGGCCAACGCTGGGGCAATCCCCTTTATCGTTGGGACGTTCATGAGAAGAGTGAATTTTCTTGGTGGATAGAAAGACTTCGTAGCACCTTTCAACTCTACGATATCGTGCGAATCGACCACTTCCGCGGCTTTGCCGCCAACTGGGAAATTCCCGCGGAAGAAGCCACCGCTGTCCATGGGCACTGGTCTCCTGGACCAGGTCAGAAACTTTTTCATGCAGCAGAGAAAGCCCTCGGTGCCCTTCCCATCATTGCCGAGGATCTCGGCGTGATTACACCTGATGTCGATGCCCTGCGCGATGCCCTCGGCTATCCAGGGATGCGAATCCTTCAGTTTGCCTTCGGCGACGATGCGAAGGCATCTTCCTTCAGACCCGAAAGCTACCCAGCAAACTGCATCGTCTATACGGGAACCCATGACAATGACACCACCGTAGGCTGGTATCGGAGCGAGGCTGGCCAAGATTCTACACGCTCTCTCGATCAGATTGCGCGAGAACAGCACAACGTTCGCACCTATCTCCAGTCCGACGGATCACAAATCCAGTGGGATATGATCGCCCTTGCCCTGCGCTCCCCTGCCCAAACCGCCATCTACCCCTTGCAGGATATTCTTGGCCTCGGATCAGAAGCGCGAATGAATGTGCCTGGTCGCGAACAGGGAAATTGGGCTTGGCGCTTCGATTGGGCTCAGTTGACTCCCGAACTGGAACAACACCTTAACCAACTCACCCAAGAATCCCATCGGGCCTAAACCCCCTTCCCCTCCCATCAACCAAAAAGATCCGCTCGCTACTTAATCCAACTCGGATCTTGCACGACAAACTGCAACTTGCCCTTAAAAAGGCCCAACTCCCCAAGCATTTTGACCTGACTCCCCTTGGCAAAAAGACGGATCGAAGCATTCAGATTCTTATCAAACGAGTGCAGTAGGTAGGGCTTACCATCCACCTCAATTTCTAGAGGCCGCACCTTGGAAAGCGTTCCCTGGACCAAGAATATCTCTCCCATCGCTTTGGCCATCTCCTCCGCTGTCGCATCCTTCAGTACCGAAGCATTCCGCAGTTTCGAACGGTCGATCTTATCATAGCCAACCTTGAGCGCTTGGGCTTGAGGCACAGAACTCTGGGTTGCAGATGAACTTCCAATTTTCGAAGCTCCTCCCACTCGAAAGGTGGCCACTACTGGGAAGTGATCACTCGCACCCCATCCAGGTCCGTAATTTGTCCAGCGCCAAGGTAATCCCAGCGGTTCCCGACAATTTACCCCAGGAACCATAACCTGATGAAAACTTCCCTCAACATACTCTACCCCCGTGCCATCCCCCATTCCCCGCGTCACTAGCAGCTGCATTAAAGTGCCCCACTCCCCCGCAAACTCGTCCGAATATCTTTTCTCAGGCGGAACGTCGAACCAGAGATTATAGAGATCAGGCTTGCCCGTTCCTCCCAGCACTTTTCGATCCCCTTGCGATCCCAACACATCTTGCAAAGCCGTTTTCGTCATAAAACTAAACCGTTGGCCTTGATTGTACTGGGAATTAAAATCACCCCCGATAATCACATCTGCCTTGGGATCCTCCTGCAAAATCTGATCCAGTCGGTCCCGTACCGTCTTAGCATTCCCTAAACGCGTATTCTCCATCGCCGGATTTCCCGCACCGCTTTTCCAGTGATTTCCCATCACCGTAAAAGTTGCTTCCCCCACCTTAAGCTTAGCTTCCAGAATTCCTCGGGCCGATGGAGTGTCTAGGGTCTGGGTAGAAATCACTGGGAAACGAGTCAGTAAGCCTGTCTTAATTGCGTCCTGATGCTGGGTGGCCCCTTCCGGTAAAGCTCCCACCAAAATGGTATACCCCTTCAATCCCTCATCCTCGAGTGCCTTAAGCAACCAAGCCTCCGTCGGAAGACCTCGCAACTCATCGGTTAAGTCAGACGAGAGCATTTTCTCATAAGTCGTTCCTGCATATTTCTCCAGAAATTCTTTCCAGTCCCCAACTTTTGAATCAGGGGTATGATCTACCTCCAACTCATTCAAAATAACCACATCGGGCCCCTTTCCATTCGAAACGCTTTTCAACACAGTTGCGATCGCCTTAAGTTTTCGGGCCAATTTACCTGGACTGTAGCTATTCGGATCGTCGGGCGATTCCAAATAGTCGTCGTACGGAGCTACCCGATCCACGTCGGCTAGATTTTCCACATTGTAGGCCATCACTGTAAATTCTTGCTCAGGTACCCCAGAAATCTTCTCATCTGCAAACCCAACCTCTTGGAGAAGGAACCCAAACAACACACCTACCCAGAGAAAACGTTTCCAGCTCATCTTTAAATCGTAGCCTATAGTCAGCGCGCCCTCACTAACAATCTGTACCATTCTTGACGGCAGGATCCGTACCGATAAAATGACAAGCTTGTGACTTTTAAGCAAAAAGCAATTCGTTGGCTCCCAACTATCTGGATGGCCTTTCTTTCTTTTTTTTTCGCTGAATTTGGCTTCGCCCAATCCGACACAGGGGTAGATCTGCGACCTAAAAAAGCTTTCTGGGGCCGCTACGGCTACGTGAACGGGGCGGGTAAGTTTGTTATCGAGCCCCAATACGAAGAAGCCCTGCAGTTCTCCGATTTTCTTGCCGCCGTCAAAAAAGATGGCAAGTGGGGCTTCATTAATGGCGAAGGTAAGTTCGTCATCGAGCCGCGCTACGAAGAAGCCTTTCTTTTCAGCGATCAAGCCGCCGCCGTCAAACAGGAGGGCAAGTGGGGCTTTATCACTCGGACCGGTAAATACCTAATCGAGCCTAAATACGAAAGCGCGGGAATTTTTCGCCAGGGACTCGCCGCCGTACGCTGGGAAGGAAAGTGGGGTTTTGTCAATAAAAGCGGCGAGATGGTCATCCCCCCCAAATACGATCAGGTCTACTGCTTTTCTGAAGACCGTTGCGGTGCGATGGCCGATGGCAAATGGGGCTATATCGATCGTGCAGGAGTTTTTGTCGTCATCCCGAAATATCAAGAAGTCCTTCTCTTTTCCGAAGGGCTGGCCGCAGTCAACGAAGGAGGAACTCTGGATGGCAACGAGTTTACAGGAGGGAAATGGCTCTTCATCGATCCGCAAGGGACAGTAAAAATTGCCGAAGCCCATATCTCCTCCGCCATGGTTGAGAAAGGGGCTCCCTCTCGTGTCGGAACCGATGGACGTCAAGACACCACCGCTACCATCGAAGCGGTCGAAAATGGTTTTCGTGGAGCCAAAGCCCATGTTCGAATCGGCTCTCGTCTCCTCAATGGAGACTCCCAAGGCCCTTCGTGGGGCTACATCGATAGTAAAGGAGACTGGCTCGCCGAGGGGAGCACCACTATCCCCCTCAACTTCTCCAACCATACCCCAGGGGAAGGTTTTACCTTTGAATCGGACATCATCGGCAATCGCGGCACCTCAGCCGACATACTGCAAACCGCCAAAAACGCCGAGACCATCGGCAAAGCCTATGAACAGGTCGAACAGCTCGAACGAGATGCCGACGAACAGATTGCCGCCGCTGACCGAGCCGACGAACTAGGAGATAAGGAAGTGGCCCAAGCCGCCCGCAAGCTTGGCAAGGAGAAACAGCAGGAAGCTCATCGCCTGCGAGAGGAAACGGACAAGCGCGGCGGTGAGGCCAACGCCAACTCGATTAAATATTTCGAACAGGCCCTAAAGATTTATCAAGTGTTCGCCAAAGAGAATCCTGACGATCTCCGTAAAACCGAAGCACTCTACAAAGTCGGTGAAATGTATGAGCACTTGGCAAAGTACTGGGATGCTTACAAAGCCTACAAAAAGTTGATCGAAGAATCAGCCGCCAACCAGTACTGGGATCTTGCCATCGAGAGAATGTTCGCCATCGGCAACGTCTACCTTGCAGGACAGCACCAAATGATGTGGAAAATCCCCATGCCCGCCGACATGAACAAAGTGGTCGAAATCTACCAGACGATCATTAAATCTGCCCCCTTCGGAAGCTACGCTCCCCTCGCCACTTTTTCCTGCGGCCTAGCACGGGAGAAGCAAAAGAAGTGGCCTGACGCCGTCCGGTTCTATGAAGATGTTTTGGATAAATATCCTAAGAATGACCTGATCGACGATGCCCAGTATCAGATTGGTTTCGTTTGGATGAAAGCTGCCCGTCAACCCGAGTATGACCAGACCGCCGCCCAAAAAGGCATCGAGGCTTTCCAGGATTACTTAGCTCGCTACAAACGCAGCGACAAAACAGAGCAAGCGACAGAAAATATTGCGATGCTCTCCCAGCGCCTCAGTGGGGGCTCTCTTTCCGTAGCCCGCTTTTACGACAAGACGGGAAACTATCCCGCAGCTCTTGTTTACTACAATGAGGTCCTTACTCAATCTCCCGACTCTGCCCAAGGCCAAGAAGCCCGCCAACGGAAGCGAGTTCTTGAAGACATGATCTCCGAGGCCAAACAGCAGGCCAGCCCAGCCGATAAAAGCAAAATAAGTTTAAGATCGAATGCCCAACCTCAACCCCGTAGTCTACCTACTCAATGAAATATCTCTTCCCTGCCCTGCTTAGCCTAGCTCTCTGCTCTTGTGCGAACTATCAGATGGGGAGCACTCCTAAAGCTCCTGGCATGACCGATATTAAAGTCGTTTATCTGCCGACAGTGCAAAACGAGACCGATGAAACCGATATTCCCGGGATAGTCAGTAATGCCATCCTTCAAGAAATCGATCGTGATGGTACCTTCCGGCATGGGCGCAAGGACGAGAGCGACGCTATCCTTGAGGTCACGGTTAAGAAAATCGAACGCGTGCCGATTCGTCAATCCACCCAACAGTTCCTCACCACCCTCCAGTACCAACTAATTCTCGTGCTGGAGTATCGCCTTTATAATATGAAGGAAAAGAAAGACGCCATTGGGAAAACCAAGGCCACTGGCACCACCACATTCTTCGTAGGCGGCGATCAAACCGAATCCCAACGCCAAGCCTTCCCTTTAGCAGCCGTCAGCGCTGCTCAAGCCGTGGTCTCCTCCATCGCGAACCGCGGTTGGTAGGGTACTAGAGGGATCAGTACAGCAGAACTGCGTCAGACTTCTTTTTATTCTCTGCGATCCCTTTACTGGGAAGCACACCAAGGATTTCCGATCACTACAAGGAGACACCTTGCTTCGAATCCCAGCTTATACCGTCCGATATCCGCTCACTTCACGAGATACGCCTGATAAAAACCTGACCCCGAAGAACCAGTAGGATCGGTAATCTGGAAGTACCCATTTGAATCGGCTGTATTCACAGGCCCAATATCGGTCCACAACGGCGACGCCAGTGAAGCTGTCTTCTGAACCTGCCACTTGGTTCCAGGCATCGCCGAAAATACGATGATAAAGTTTCCACTCTCGATTCGACTGTTCAGCACCTTAGCTGTTCCGGCTAACTCAGTTCCAACAGTGAAGGTTACGACTCCTACGACGGTAACACCCCCCTCTGTCAAAGCATATCGGAACGCCTCTCCTCCAACCAAGCCATTTGGATTCGATACGGTCACCAAGTTTCCGCGCAGGACCGCCGTGTTCCCATTCGCAGTAGATGAAATTGCAAAGACAGGATTTCCCAATCCTAGAGCATCGTTGTAGAAGATGCTCGCTTGAGAGACGGAGATTCGGGTGTAGGCACTCGCATTGCTCGGCAGCGTAATCGTGTCGTCAACTGCATTCAGGGGGCCAGCAGCAATATTTGCCGTCAAGCCTGTCGGTTGGATCAAGGAGTAGTTCCCCGCGTCCGCTCCACCTAGCACCAGAGCCGCCGTCACCGCTTTACCAGTGCCAACCAACGCCGTGGCAAAGGTCCCACCACCGCTAACAGAAACCGTATCTCCAGAAATCACACCAACCAAGCCGGTTGTAGTGATCGAAGCACTATTATTTCCGTTATAGTTCTTATCTACCGCACTCGCTCCTGAAACCGTCAGCGGCTTCTTATTAATACTGACCGTCAAACCAGTGGGTTGGGTTACTAAATATCCTGCCGCATTGGCACCACCGAGAGCATATCCAGTAACCGTCACAACCTTACCACTGCCTACCAGCTTATCCGTAACGGTTCCTACTGCATTTATATCCACCAACGTCACCGTCTCGCCCGCCAAAACACCCGCAAGTGACCCACCTGAGACCGTAATCGAGCGACTTCCATCGTATATCTTCGCCGATGCTACCGCACCTGTGATCGTTAGACTCTTTGCCGTGATATCAGCCACCAATCCGGCAGGCTGTGCTAAAAGATAATTCATAGCATCCGCTCCCGACAAGGTCATGGATGTTGTCACTGCAATTCCACTTCCAGGAACCGTCTGCGTAAATATCCCAGAAGATTTGTTGTCTAAGATCACATCATCCGATCCAATCTTTCCAACTAACGTAGCCCCGGAGATTGCGGCGGTGTTTGTGCCGTCATACTCCTTATTGACCACTGTCGCCCCATTCACGGTCAGAGGCGCTGCCGTAATATCGGCAGTCACTCCGGTCGGCTGGATCATGGTGTAATTTCCAATGGCCGTACCGGTGATGCTGTAACCTGTGAATGTCACCGCCTTTCCGCTCCCAACACTCTTGTCCGTAAACGATCCAGCACCTGCGGCAGTATTTAGAACGACATTCTCCAAACCAACCACGCCGATCAAGGTTCCCCCGCTCACCGAAGCCGTCGTGTCACCATTGTACTGCTTGTTGGCCGCCAGAGCTCCAGTCACCGTCAATGCCTTCTTGTTGATATCACCCGTCAGGGTGGGTTGAGTCACCGAGTAGTTGTCCTTGTCAGCACCCAGCAGACTGAAACTCGTCGTCACCGCAATTCCGGTACCCACAGAGGAGGAGGCAAAGGTTCCAGCCGCTGCGTTAACCAAAGTCACCGCATCGCCAGAGATCACCCCTTGCAAAGTCGCTCCCGTCAGCGGGGCAGTGTTGTTTCCGTCATACTCCTTCGTGGTGGTCGTTCCGGTGACGGTAAGCGGCTTGGCCGTAATATTTGCTGTCAGGCCGGCTGGCTGGATCAATGTATAGTTGGCGGCATTTGCCCCGCTCAGCGAATAACCTGTCACGGTCACCCCCTTCGCCGATCCAGCTTTTGCATCGGCAAACGATGCGGCCGCACTTCCCGTGCTCAAGGTGACGACATCGGGCGAAACCACTCCAACCAGCGAAGCTGTACCACTGAGCGTGGCCGTCGTCGCCTGATCGTAAACC
>CANIEM010000070.1 GCA_947466515.1 Verrucomicrobia subdivision 6 bacterium
GCGGATGCTTCCGGGGCGCTGTCCGCGAGGGACAAGCTGGCCACGGCCGCAAGCACGCCAAGAAGGGCTGTAATATTCTTGATCATTTTATTTACTATCTCCTTAGGTTTGTTTGTTGTTTGTTTATGTTCACGAGGCACCGTGATTGTTGCCAAAGCACCCCTTGAATCACCCAAACCTATCACGCTTACCATGGCTTTCAACAAATATTTTGAACGTTTTTAACATCCACCTGTCTGAAGAGATTACGTTACGAGTATCTCTCTAGGTGTTCGTCAAGAAACGCAGGCCGCCAAAGCCTGCGTTTTTTGCTTAAGTTGTTTGTAGTAAAAGTTTTAGGCCTTATTTTTGCGCGTTGTGATCCGCTCCAGAATCTCCTCAGCTGGGTATCCCCATATCTCTGATAAAGTGGGATGGTAGTGGGGTAGATTGATTAAATCCTGCACCGTCCCGCGATATCGCATCAAGGCCAGTGGTTCATGAATCAGGTCCGACCCGTGCGGTCCTACCACTTGCGCGCCCACGATTTTTCCTTCTTGCCTCAAGGCGATCACCTTGACAAATCCTTCGACCGCTCCCATCACGATCGATTTCCCATGATCATGAAAGGGATAGCTCCCCGTGACTACATCCCAACCCTTCTCCCTACACTCTCTTTCCGAATATCCCACCCCTGCTGATTCGGGGGACGTAAAGATCACTTCTAACTTCAGCCGGTAATCCATTTTTTCATCTGCCGCTTTTCCTGCGATAATCTGGGCCGCATTCCTCGCCGCCACCTCCCCTTGCTGAATCGCCAGATGCACCACCTCGTACGGTCCACATACGTCCCCGGCCGCAAAGATATGAGATACGTTCGTCTGCTGGGTAGGCCGAGCCATAATCTTCCCCTCCATCATCCTAACCCCGCTCTCTGCCAGATTCAGCCCATCCAAGTCTGGCTCTCTCCCCAATGCCTGCAGGATTTCCTGCGCTTCCACCTCTCTCTTTTTGCCGTTTTCCCTAAAATAAATCCTCTTCTTCCCTGATTTTTTTACTACCCGCTCAATTTGAGTTCCACAAAAAACCCTTATTCCATCCTGCCGAAAAACTTTTTCTAGCGTTTCTCCTACCTCAGGATCCGACTCTGGCAAAAGCCTATCGCTCCGCTGAATCACCGTCACCTTCACTCCCAAATGAGCATAATACTGGGCAAACTCTAAAGCCACAGCTCGCCCCCCCAGGACAATCAAACTCTTCAAAGGCTTCGATGCCTTCAGGCAATCATCACTCGTCCAATAACCTGCCTCCTTCAATCCAGGAATCTCGCGTCGGGCGCTCCTTGAGCCTGTGGAAATCAGAATCGTCTTCGCCTCAATCTCCCGCGGTACCCTCCCACCGCCCACCCTCTCCAGGGTCAAGCGATGCGGACCAGCAAATGAGGCACGCGCCCGATAAAAGGTAAACTTCCCCTTCTCCAACTGCTCCCGCCGATACTTAGCAAACTCCGAGATCAACCGATCCTTCCTCTTTAGAATAGCTTTCCAGTCTGGCTTCGCCTTCCCCACCCGAATTCCAAACTCTGCCGCCCTACCTATTTCATAATTTCGATGAGCACTCTCCAACATCGCCTTCGTCGGCATACACCCACGGAGAATGCAAAGCCCCCCAACCTGCCTCCCACCCTCGATTACCACCACCCTCAACCCTAATCCAGCCGCTGTCCTCGCCGACGCATACCCCGCACTTCCTCCGCCAACCACCGCAAGGTCAAAGGACCCCCTCATAGATCTCGAACTACCCAACAGCAACCACACCCGACTCAATCAACGTGCTACGAGCGCCGAACTTCGGATAAAGATAACGTGCCGCCGGCACCCCCAATCGGGTAACCACCGAGGCCTTTTCTAGCCCCTTATCCGCGCAATGGCGCAGAGACGCCAAAAGCAGGGCCGAACCCAACCCACGCCTTTGATACTCATATTCCATAACAATCCCAGAAAGGAGCTGAGGCCCTTCTCCAGCAACAGCCAAGACTGCACTCACCCCCACCACCCTCAGTCCATGCTGCAGAACAAGAATATCCATCCCCACCAACGGCTTTCCTTCTGGGAAGATCTTCTTCCGCATGGGATCGAGATGGGACTCCAAACTCACCATCCAAGCACTTTCATTTAAAAAAGATCGTTGCACCGCATCCCAAAGAGTCTCTACCACGGGATTCACCTGCACCTTAATCTCGTGTTTCGCTGGTAGCGAAGGAAGTTGGACAGGCACCTTCCCAAGATCCCACTCAAAACGAACAGCCTGAGTTAAATTCCGCATGTTCTATTGGAACGCAGAAATGGGTCTAGGCCAAGCTGGAAACTCCCTAGCGACTTCCAGGCTTACTCGCTGGAATATTCTGTAAATCGGTAGGTAACGCTGTTGCCTCAAACGTCTCGACGGGTAAGCGCAATAAAGAACAGAGTGAAACCCCCAATTCAGGGCTTTTTTCACTCCGATCCACCAAACATGCTACTCCCGCCACCTCCCCACCCGCCTCCTGCACAAGTTGGATCACCTCTTTCACCGCGCTACCTGTCGTCACCACATCCTCCGCCACCAAAAACCGCTCCCCCCGACTCACCGTAAATCGGCGAATTCGTAACTTCCCCTCGTCTTTCTCCGCAAAAATATGTCGCCTCCCCAAATGCCTCGCCACCTCATGCCCCACCAAAATCCCTCCCATCGCAGGAGAAATGACCGATGAAAAAGTCCACTTCTCCTTCTCTACCTTCTCCACCAACGCCTGACACAACTTCGCCGTGGCGGTAGGTTCTTGAAGAACAAGTGCACACTGAAAGAAATCGCGGCTGTGCTTTCCAGATCGCAGAACAAAATGTCCATGGAGCAAAGCTCCGCATTTCTGAAAGATTTCTAAAACTTGAGCCGAAGTCATTCCTTAGACCGCCGTGCCACAAGCTCAATCTCCACCGCCCCGCCCTTCGGCAAACCCGCCACTTGAATCGTAGATCGACTCGGCGGGTCCTGAGGAAAAAACTCCGCATAGACTGCGTTCATTTCGGGAAATGTTTTCAGGTCGATCAAGAAAACCGTAGCTTTGACCACGTCCGCTAAGGTCAGCCCTCCCTCTTTCAATAAACTCTGAGCACGCTCGAGGGCCTTTCGGGTCTGCTCCGCTACCGAGCCATTCTGTAGATTTCCCGCTTCATCCAACGCCAACTGGCCCGAGAGATAAACCACACCCCCAGCTTCCGTGGCTTGGCGATAAGGTCCGATCGCAGGTCCCGCCAATTTAGAGGTCCAGCCTTGATGTCCCATGGCCAACATCCTTTCCGAATCCACCCTCGCCGTCAACGCTCTTGCAAGAAAATCGCCCCCTTTTTCCATTTTTAGCTGGCGAGACCCAACTCGCCCCTTAAACTTCCTCAATGAAAAGATTTTGGCCAATCCTCTCCCTGCTAATCCTTCCCACCTCCCTCTTTGCCCATACCAGTCACGGTACTTTCGGATTCTCCAGCGGCTTCACCCACCCCGTTCTAGGAATGGATCACCTTCTGGCCATGCTGAGTGTAGGCATGCTCAGCGCCCAAATCGGCGGCCGCGCAATCTGGACAATCCCCGCCACCTTCGTTGCCTTCATGCTGGTAGGAGGTGTCTTTGGCATGAACGAAATCCCCTTCTTTTCAGTTGAAATTGGGATCGCAATCTCCGTGCTGACTCTCGGACTCGCCATTGCCGCCGATAAGAAACTCCCTGTGCTCCTGGCTATGGTTGGCGTCGGCTTCTTCGCCCTATTTCATGGTCATGCCCACGGAGAGGAAATGCCTAGCTCCGCCCAACCCCTCCTCTATGCCCTCGGTTTTATTCTCGGTACCGCTCTCATTCACATTGCTGGAGTCGCCATCGGTTGGACCGCCACTCGGATTCCCCGCGCCACCACCCTCCTTCGGTTCGGCGGCGCTCTCATCGCTCTTCTCGGTTCCTTTTTTCTCTTCCAAGCTTGCGCCCCTGAAAAATTAGCCCTCCGAGTTAGCTCAACCCTCCAACCTTAACTTTTTTCCCTCAGCTCCGTCAGGCTTTTCCGTAACAGCGCCAGACACTCCTTCCAGAAGTCCTTCGGCAAAGCCTCGTAGCGCAGCGTCTTCGAGTCCACCTTCGTCGTGAAAAAGATATTACTGGGCTCCCCAAGCAACTCATCAAAAAGACTTCTCTTCACGTAGGCCGAGATTTCATTCCCTTCATCTAAAAACAGATTCACCTCCGCCCCATCCGCCTCCGCCTCCAAGGCCAGTAAAACCTTCTGTAATTCCTCCCACCCCAAGACCAACCCACCCTTCTTCAACGAAGCCACCTGCGTATCAATCAAAAAAAGCAGGCGCTTCACAATCCTCGCGCACTCCACTCCGCGATTCTCGATCTCTCGCTTCTCCCGCCCACTCTCAGGGATGACGACCTTAGAATGGCGTACTTCGTGCATTCGTTTCTTCTGCCCATTCCCCTCATGTCGGAAAAGAGTTTTTTTGCCACTTTTTTCACCTAATAAATTCTCCAACTTCCCCTTTCCCTTGGCCTCATCTGGATTATCCTCATCGCGTTGCTCATCGACACCCATAGCCACCTTGATTTCCCCGAGTTCGATGCCGACCGCGAGGACGTCATCCGACGCGCCATCGCCGCTGGCGTCACCCGTCTCATCGCCATCGGCACCAATCTCACCACCAGTCGGGCCGCTCTGGCCCTCGCCGACCAACATTCATGCGTTTACGCAACCGTCGGCATCCACCCAGGAGAGATAGAAGAAACCAATGACAACGCTTGCGATGAACTCGCTGAACTTGCCCGCCACCCGAAAGTTGTCGCCCTTGGGGAATGCGGCCTCGACTACCACTACCTCCCCAGTCGCCAAGAGAGCGCTTTTTCAGCCGCCACCACCGCCACAGGTGGCACCGCCCCCGGCACCGAAGCTCTCCTCCTCTCCGACGCCAACATCAAAAACCGTCAGGCCATTTTCTTTCAGGAACAGCTAGATCTCGCCGTTCGACTATCCCTCAACGTTGTCGTCCACCAACGCGACTCCTGGGCAGACACCCTCGCGACTCTCCAGCCCTACGCAGGTCGTCTTCGAGCAGTCTTTCACTGCTTTTCCGGTACTCCCGCCCAAACCAACGAACTCCTTTCGCTAGGGCATCTCGTTTCCTTCACTGGAATTGCCACTTTTAAAAACGCCCGCGATCTCCATGAATCAATTCGCCAAATCCCTGCCCACTCCTATTTCGTCGAAACCGATTGCCCTTACCTCGCACCCGAACCCCATCGTGGCCAACGCTGCGAACCCGCTTATACTCGAATCGTGGCAGAAAAGGTCGCCTCTCTGCGGGGTCAAACCCTCGAAGAAATCGCTCGCGAAACAACTGCAACTGCGGAAAAATTCTTCCGCTTCCCCCCCGCCCAATGAAATCACCCCACCTCCATCTGCCTTTTTGGATTCGCGTCCCAGCCACCACCGCCAACCTCGGTCCAGGCTTCGATGCCTTCGGTCTCGCCCTCAATCTCTATAACTACATCGCAGTCGAACCTGGCCTCCCAGATATTCTCGATCCCTTTGCCTCTGAAATTATAGACGCTTACCACAAAGCCCGGGGCCTTAGCCCAAAACCCTACCGCCTAGTCGTCCGTGGCGGAGTCCCGCCCGCCCGCGGTCTCGGAAGCAGTGCCACCATCCGCCTCGGGATGCTCGCCGCTCTCGATAAACTCAATCGTCGCAATCTCGACCTGCCATGGCTCATCCAAACCGCCACCGCCTTGGAAGGACATCCCGATAATATTTCAGCAGCCGCCCTTGGCGGCTTTGTCGTGTGTGGAGGAAAAAAACCCGCCCGTGCCAAAGTATCCTCTAGCCTAAAGTTTGTTGCCGCCATCCCGCGAATCGAGACTTCCACTCGCACCGCTCGCTCCCTCCTTCCCCCCAGCATCGCCTTTCAGGATGCCGTCTCTAATTTGCGCAACGCCGCTCGAATTGCCGCCGCCTTTTTCCAAGGGAAAGTCGAGGAGGCCCAAGGCGCTTTTGCCGACCGCCTCCACCAACCCTACCGCGCCGCCCTCGTCCCTGGTCTAGAAGGCGCCCTCGAAGCAGCTCAAAAGGCAGGCGCTATCGGAGCCTTTCTCAGTGGCGCAGGACCCACCGTCATGGCCATTTGCCTGGAATCAGAGCAATCCATCGGTCAGGCTATGGCCAAAGAACTTCACCATGCTGGCCTGGAGGCGGTGGATATAAAAGTTCTTCAAGCCGATAACAGTGGAGTGGAGGTTGTTCGCTACCTGCCCAAATCCGCCCGCTTAGCCCGCTGATACCTACCCAGCCCGAAAAGAAAATTTCTTATTTCTTTTCGCCGTAATGATGCAGGCGATTGGAAATGATCAAGAAAGTTGGAGCCCAGAGCCCAACAAAGATTCCAAAACGCTCCGCATAAGCCCGCTTGGCTTCCGCCATCATGTCTCCCGTTCCTGGACCCCCAAATTGCCCCCCAGCGGAAAACCAGATCATTACCGAAGCGATGATCGAGAGAAAACCGAGCGCGAAACATAAGTTACTCAAAAACTCAATTTGTTGTTTGTTCATAATCAGACTCTGTGCTCAGTTCCAATCCCTTCAAGCCAATTCCCTTAAACAAAAAATGTCCATGGGCCGAGCCGAATAACAAGGCCCTACTGACACGCCTCGCACTCGCCCCCGTTGCGCATCGCCTCAATCGAGCAGGCCGTCTTTTCCTCGTTGGTAAACGTCTTCTCCGTACCGTCCACCACGACGGAAGCGTCCTGCATGCCCGCCCTCAGCTCCTTCTTGTGCTTCACTGTGGCCTTTTCAATGTTTGAGGCCCCTAAGGTCCTCAAATAGTACGTCGTCTTTAACCCTTGATGCCAAGCCAGCCGATACATTCGCGAGAGCACCTTCAAATCAGCTTGTCCAAGAAACAAATTCAACGATTGGGATTGATCGATCCATTTTTGACGCCGTGCCGCCGCCGCCATAATCCATTCAAATCCGATTGCAAAGGCTGTCAGATAGCGCTTTTTCAACTCTTCTGGCATACCCTCCACCGGTCCAAGCTCTCCGTCGAAGTATTTCAACTGATCCACCATCTCCTGATTCCACAAACCCGCTTTCTTCAAGTCCTGCACCAGAAACGGATTCAGTACAATGAACTCTCCCGAAAGATTACTTTTTACGAA
>CANIEM010000071.1 GCA_947466515.1 Verrucomicrobia subdivision 6 bacterium
AAGGGAATCCGAGACAAGGCTTTTGTCATGACGAAGTGTTGTTCGCATCAAAAGCCACTGCCGGAGGGAGGGAAAGAGGGGGCGATGAAGATGCTGGAGGAGTCGTTGGAACGATTGCAAACGGATCGGATTGATTTATGGATGTTGCACGAGATGAAGAGCGTCGCTGAGGTGGAGAAATTTTACGGACCGGGCGGGACGGCCGAGGCTTTTGATTTGGCCAAAAAGCAAGGCAAGGTCCGTTATCTCGGCTTTACCGGGCATGACGAGCCGGAGGTTCATCTCAAAATAATTCAAGGTGGGTATCCCTTTGACGCCTCCCTTCAGCCGGTTTCCGCTCTGGGCACCCTTCATTCCCGCCGGTTTGAGACGGAGGTAATTCCCGCTTTAGCAGAGAAAAAAATCGCGGTCATCGGCATGAAAGGATTCGGCGGAAGCAAGCGGTCGAGTGAGAAGGGGTTGATGACAGCGGAGAAGGTGATGCGATATGCGTTAAGTTATCCTGAGGTGTGCACGCACATGATCGGGGTGGATAAGTTTGAGTATGTGGAGGAGGCGGCGGTGGCATCGACCAAGGCTCCGATGGATGTGGGGGAGCGCAAAGCGTTTGTTGCGTGGTGTGACCGGATGGGTGGAACAGAATATGCGATGCACTGCCAACCGGGGCATCGGGATGGGAGTGATTGTGGTGGCGGTTCGGTGCTGGCCTAATTGAATTAGGTTTGCGAAATGAAATTCGCTCTGCTGGTTTTGGGCTATGCGGTATCGATGGCGGGCTCGAATCTTCTTTTTAAAGTTACGGCTACGAAAAGCGGGATGGAGTGGTGGCTCTGGTTTCTCGCGGGGAATGTAGCGGGGTTTGGCTGTCCGATTTTAATTACCTATGCCTTGCGGGAGCAGAGTCCGCAGTTGGTCTACGCATTTACTTTGGGGGTGGGTTTTGTGTTTCTGCAGTTGGCGGCCTGGTGGTGGTTGAAGGCGCCGGTGACGGGGATACAGCTTGGAGGCCTAATTTTTACGGTTGTGGGTTTAGTGATGCTACAAATGGGCCGGGTGTAAACTTTGGGGTCAGAGGTCGGAATTTTACAAAGAGCCGACAGCGAGGGCGACGGCGGCAAGAAGAAGGGCGGCTCCTGTGAGGCGGACGGCGAGCAGGCGCTTGTCGTGATAGGCGGCGCCACCTCCTGCAGCTCCCTCGAGTAGGACGGCCCAGAGGCCGCGGGCGGCGTAGACGACGTTAGTGGCGGTGGCATGGCCAAAGATACCGATGACAAGGATGACTAAGGAGGTTTGAAATCCGATTATGGCCGAACCTGCGAGGGCTCCTCTACGGGAGGATTGCGGGAGGGTGGCGGACAATGTGGCTCGGTGGTGCCAAGCAGGGAGGAAGAGAAGAGGAGTCAGGAGGGCGAGGGTGGCAAACATGAGCGGTTGAAACCAGCCGACGCCGAGTAGGCGGGCGTATTTCTGAACGGTGATATCGGTCAGGGCAAAGAAGAAGGCGGCAATGATGGCCCAAGCGGTGGTGATCCAGTGGGACTTATCGGGCCACCACGATCTTCGATTGAACTGAGGGGAAATGGAAAGGAGGGCGATGGAGATGGCGGTGAGGCAAGCGGCGGCGAGAAGGCCTAGGCTGAGGGGCTCGTCGAGAAAAAGAAAGGTGAGGAGGGCAACGAAAATAGTTTTGATTCCGAGTAGAGGGGTGGCGTGAGAGAGATCGCCTTGGGCGAGGGCGCGGAGAGCACAGAAGCGACCGACAAAGAGGGCGGTTCCTGCGAGGGCGGCGCCCAAAAATCCCTGGGGGTGGGGTTGGCCTGGGAAAAAAAGGATGAGCGGGGCAGACCAGCCTGCCATGGAAAGATTTGAAAGTGCGGTGACGATGGAAAGATTGGCGCCACGACGAAGGCCGAGTTTGAGCGACCATGAACCGACCGCATAAAGAAAGGAGGCGAGAAGGGGGAGGGCCAAGGGCATAGGACAGAATGCACGCAGTATTGCTCGTGGCCAAGTCGGAGGAGATCTTGCGCTTCGAGGGTGGGTTGGTTAGGACAGAAGGGTGATCCGTGAATTTATTCCTGTGCTTTTTTCCTTGGGAATAGCCCTAGCCATTGCCTTAGGTGGAATTGGGCTGGGAATTGTCATGGGAAAAGTGGGGAGAAGGAATAAGGGGAAGGATATGGCCTATGAGTGTGGGAAAGATCCGGTGGGGTCGCCCTCGGCGCGTTTCTCGGTGAAGTTTTATTTGGTGGCGATGATTTTCATTCTTTTCGATATTGAGGTGATTTTTATGTACCCGTGGGCGGTGAGTTTAATGGGCTTCAAAGAAGCGGGAATGGGTTGGCAGGTTTTTGGGCTGATGCTGGCATTTGTCTTACTGGTGGAGGTAGGACACCTCTACGCCTACAAAAAAGGGGTGTTCGATTGGAACAAGCGGGGCTGAGGCGGGCGGTTAGAGTTTGAGGACAACGGGATCGCCGACTTTGACGCCAAGTTCGCGGGCGGCATGTCCTTGATTGATGGCGATCTCAAACTCGCCATCGCTGTTGATAAGGGCGAAGGGGCGATTGGCGGGGGCTTCGGCGTAGGTACGTAGAAAAGGGAGAGAGACGGCTTTGCCTTTGATGGTGACGCTGAGGAGTTGGCCGACTTTTAGTTTGCCCAGCTCGGATCCAGGAATGTTCGTGAGAATGTTCCCATAGTGATCCACGTAGAGGACTTGTCCCTTAGCCTGATTTGCCATAACGGTTGCGGTGTTGCGAGGGAGGCGGAGAATCTTTTCGGCTTTGGGTCCGCAGGAGTCGAGGGAGGTGGAGCCGACGAGGCGGGCGGCGGTGGGTCCAAAAATATCTCGGGCATGGAAGGTAGCCGAGGGGATGGAGGTGAGGCGGAGTTTTTCGGGATCGAGAGTACGGGCTTCGGAGACGCCTTCGCGGGCGAGAACTTCGGTGAGGAGTCCGTTATCGGGGGCGAGGTAGATGTGGCCTGCTTGGGTACGTACGGCGAGGGCGGCTCGATTGGAGCCGACGCCTGGATCGACGACGGCGATGATAATGGTGCCCGAGGGAAGAGTGCGGGTTGATTTGGCGAGGAGGTAGGAGGCGGTGGGAATATCGAAGGCGGCGTTCTCGTGAGATAGGTCCATGATTTCAGCGGAGGGAGAGATCGTTTTGATGGCACCCTTGAGTTGGGCGACGTAGGGATCGGTCGATCCAAAATCGGTGAAGAGGGTAACGAGATTGCTCACGCGTGCAGAAGGTTGGCACCCCGTGAGGATGGAGAGAAGGGTAAGAAGAAGGGTAAGAAGGAGGGGAAGGGCGCGGTTCACAGATTATTTCTGAGAAGAGGTGGAGCTGGCAGCATTGATCAGATCCCAAAACTTTGGGTTCTCCGCGAGAAGTTCATCTTCGGAAAGGGGCAACTGGGAGCGGAAGGCGAAATCCTTGAGGGAGTTTTTGTGGAGGACGCGGTGAATGACAAGCCCGGGCTCGGTTTTCTCGAAATAGATGCGGTATTCGCCGGCGCGATAACGGTAGAGGGTGCGGTCGGGCCGGCGGACGATGCCGAAACGGTCGGGATGTTTTTCGAGAAAGTCGGCGGTGAGGACGTCGAATTCGCGGAGGACCTCGACCTGAAGAGGGGTAGGGAGTTGGGTGATTTCGGACGAACTTGCGGGGGTGAAGATGATCTGGAAAGTGGCCATGTGAGAAGAAACCTTACGGGAGAGGGGGGGTGAGGTCGAGACTGGAGGCGGTGGATTGAGCGTGCTTAGGGAGGGGAAAATCCTTAGAGCCAATAGGGTGAAAGTGCATCCAGCAGGTCGAATGATTGTGATGGGCTTACCTGGGCCTGATTTGACGGATGGGTTGCGGGATCTGATTCGGAGAGTGCAGCCTGGGGGTTTTATTTTCTTCACGCGGAATATGGCAGAGGCGAGTCAGTTTCACGGATTGGTGAAGGAGTGTGCGGAGTTGGTGCGGCATCCTACGATTATGACGGTGGATCAGGAGGGGGGGCGGGTGGCGCGGTTGGCGGTGATGGGCGAGAGACCGGCGTCGGGGGAGGAGTTGGCGAGGGCGGGCAAGGAGGAGTGGTTTTACGAGCATGGGCAGTGGACGGGAAAAGTGATGAAGCTGGTGGGGCTGAATTTAAATCTGGCACCGGTTTTGGATTACGCGCCGAGGGCGAGGGCGGGAGTGGATAATTCTCTGGCGGGGCGCTGTTTTGGAGAGAACCCCAAGGAGGTAATACGGAGAGCAGGGGAGTTTTTACGGGGGATGCAGGAGGAGGGGGTTAAGGGAACGGGAAAGCATTTTCCTGGATATACTTTTTGCGGGTTGGATCCTCATGGGGATCTGCCTCTGGTGGATCGAACCAGGGCAGAGATGGAGGAGGAGCTTTCGGTATTTCGTGAAGTGGGGCAGCGGTGCGATTCGATCATGGTGGGGCACGCGCAATTTCCTGCATGGGGTAAGAGTTCGGGGCCGGCGAGTTTGAATCGGGAGATTGTCACAGGTTTATTGAAAGAGACGCTGGGGTATCGAGGGCTGGTAATGACGGATGATTTGGAGATGGGAGCGATTGCGAATCGGTATGGGAGTGCGGAGGCGTCGAGGCAGGCGGTACGGGCGGGGGAGGAAATTTTGCTGATTTGTCATAATCCAGCCTGTGTGGAGATCGCGCGAGATGCGTTGGCGGAAATGCCGGAGAAGGATTGGGCGGGGGCGGTGGAATCGGTAGAGAAGTTTGGACGAACCCTTTTTAAGCCATCGGAAGTTTTTGATGCGAAAGGGTGGAGGGAAGCGAACGAGGCCACGAAAGTTTTGAGAGAAAAAGTGAAGGGGGTTTGACTCTAAGATGTCACAATAAATTTCGTGAAATTCCGCCCATTGGGCCGATTCTTAAGGGATGAGGATGCTGAAAATATTAATGGGACGTCGGAACAAAAATGGGGTGGGTTTGTCGAGGGGTTTTATTTTCGAGATGCGGCTTTTGTTTATGGGGATATTGCTGGTTACGCTTTTCCTGACGAGTTGGGTTTGGATGCAGAAGAAAGAGCGGGAAAGTTATGTTTCTCAACCGATACAGAAATTTGAGACGGCAGCGGGAAGTGCGAAAAGTAGAAACTGATTTTGTTCTGGTACGTCTCACCGGTGCGAGGACGGGCTCACGCGCGAAGGAGGTTTTAAAGTTGGAAGCTTAGGTAGGGGCGGCATCTCCGAGGCCGCCTAGCTGGGCGATTGAGCATACAAAAATGAGCGCAGGCGTTCTCGGAGAGACCGCCCTACCTAGGTTTGAGTTTTGATGTTTGAAATAGCCCCGACGCGGGTCAGGGCGCCCCCGGCTAATTTCTAAAACCAATCTGGGATTGGATCTACTACGTTCCGCGATTGGGCCGCGGTTCTGGGTTTAAGCGATGATTTCGATTCGGGTGTTGATGGGAGTGAGGTCGTAGAGTTCGATAACGTCGGTGTTTCGTAGGCAGATGCAGCCGGCGCTGGCGGGTTGGCCGATGAGGTCTTCACGATTGGTGCCGTGGATGTAGATGTAACGGTCTTTGCTGGTGCGGTTGTGGTCTTCATCGCCGTCGAGCCAGAGGATGCGAGTGAGGACGAGGTTCTTTTCTTCGACGGGGTCGGTCGATTTCCAGATACGGCCGGTGGGTTTACGTCCAACAAAGTGGGTGCCGGATTCGGCGTTGTCGCCGATCTTTTGGCAGATGCGGTGCCAGCCGAGGGGGGTTTTATTACTGTTGGGTTCGGAGCCTGTCCCTTTTTTTGCGGTGGATATGGGGAAAGAGCGGGAGACGGACCCGTCGTCGGAAATGATATCGAGTCTTTGAGCGGAGATGGAGACGCGGAGGTGAGGCATTTGTTTTAGGTTAAAGTTGGACGAGATGGCTTAACGAGAAGTTTCTGGGGAGAGAACAAGAAGGATGGGGCCGGGGGTAATTTTCCACCAGTAGCCAGTGGAGGAGTGTTCGGTGGGTGTGGAGAAGTGGTACTGATCGAGGCGGAGGCGGAGGTAGGTGGGGCCTGAGGGGTAGGGGGTGGAGGAGAGGAGATGCCAAACTTCGGGAGAGCCTTGCTGAAG
>CANIEM010000072.1 GCA_947466515.1 Verrucomicrobia subdivision 6 bacterium
AGTTACAGGAAGGACTCGCGAAGTTTCTCCTGATTCCATTACAAGCTGGTACTGATATTCTCCTGGCGCCATCGATGCGGTCTGCGCTCGGATCCAAAGGATAGCCGTCTTGCCCGCAGCCAAGCCCCCTCCTGTGTCAGGCATTAGCCAGAACTCCTCTACCGCTGGATCTGGTTCTCTGGGTGAAACCGCCGAAATTAATTTCTGGACGATGGATTTATCTTCGGGTTCCGCGGGCGCTGCTTTTGATGCTTCCGCACCCATCGCGGTGACCGCAACTTGGCGGAAAAAGGTAAGCGCATTTTCTGGTGCCCCCTTCTGCGGTTCCAAGCGAAGGCGAAGCGAGGGGAGTTCCTCCGTGGCTGTTAGATTGACAAAAGTACTGGCAATTTCCCCTTGTCCCGTGTCGATCCGCAGTTCGTGAACAACCTCACTCGCTTCGGGTTGTGTCGGGCTAAAACGTGGACGCCCCGCCGTCATATGGTAGCCGTAAATTGATTCATCCGCCACCGCATCCCTTTGCCAAACCACCCAACGATCTCCCGCGGGCAAACCTAAGTGCGCTGGAGTTGCCACGGGGGTGGATGGAGAAAGCGTGCGCATCATTCCTTGAACTCCCTCGAGAAAGATGGAAGCCCGGGTGATACCAGACTGTGCGGCAGTCGCTCTTGCTTCCGTAATTTTTTGGATCTTTTTTTCCAGTGCATCCTTCGCGGCAGGTTCGATGGTGCGGGCGAGAGAATTTTGCAGTTGTTTAAGCCGTGGTTCACTCGCTTGAACTGCATCGACATGCATCACCCGAAAAAGCATGGTTCCGATGAAAATCACGCGACCCATTCCAACCCGTTGTACCGCAATAATTGCACTCGTCCCATCTGTCACAACGGGCTCTGCCGTGGTCAACCCCTGAAATACCATAAAGTCCTTACCCCACCCAGAATCTGGTTCGGCACTTTTCGGCCAGAGGTCTTGCTTATCAGATAGGTGATAATTCGCCAGGCCTTTAGCACTCACCACTCGGGCGGTTCCCAGCCAGTCTGCCCAAGGAGGAACTTTGCCCCCCGGCAGTGGGACTAGGCTGGAGAGGACCGAATCGACGAGAATGAGATTACCCCCCCCAGAAAGAAATGCCTTCACCGCTTCGGCATCCTCCGGTTGTAACTGCCCAGGAGATTTTGGAGCAATCAGCACACTTTGGTAGGCAGACCAATCCTTTGGAGGCACCCAAGTGGCGGAGTATTTAAAGCCGATTTGCCCAGGATTAAGAACAGACAGAATCCATTTGTCGCACTCATATTTTCCATACTCCACCCCCATCAAAAGCACCGGTTTCTCAGCCAGGACCAAACTTGGTCCAAAAAACAAACCAACTAGAAACGAAAAACAAGCAGTTCGGAACCTTATCCTTGACATAGATACCAGTTGGAGCCAGTTGGTAATATATGTCAACCCAAACTTTCACACATCCAATCCCATGAACGTTTTCCGAATCGGCATGGTTGGGTTGGATACCTCCCATGTGCCCGCTTTTGCAAATCTCCTTCACGACACGTCTCATGAGCACCATGTGCCAGGAGCTCGCATCGTGGCCGCTTTTCCAGGGGGATCTCCGGATTTCGAAATGAGCACCAACCGCGTGCCGAAATACACCGAGGAGATGAGAGATAAACATCAGGTCGAAATCGTTAATTCACTTTCCGCTCTCCGAGGGAAATGCGATGCCCTAATGCTGGAAAGTATCGACGGACGGGTCCATCTTGCACAATTCCGCGAAGTGGCCGATTGGGGAGTGCCCGTCTTCATTGACAAGCCGTTGACCGTGTCGACTGTCGAAGCGAGGGAGTTGGTGAGGATTGCCAAAGAAAAGAAAGTGCGAATGACCAGCGCCTCTGCCATGCGCTTCGCGGCAAGTTTCCAACAGGCGTTGCATGCGGACACAGCAGAACCGGTGGTCGGGGGGGATTTTTATGGCCCCATGCAATGGCAGGAGAAGTGCCCTGGATATTTTTGGTATGGAATTCACACGGTCGAAATGCTCTTTGCAGCAATGGGAACCGGGTGCTGTGAAGTGCACTCTTTTCGAGAAGAGTTGCACGATGTTGTGGTGGGCCGATGGACGGATGGACGATTGGGTATGGTCCGTGGCAATCGCGCGGGAAATTCTGGTTTCGGCGGGATGATCCATAGGAAGAACAAAAGTTTCGCCTTCGATATTTCCACGGGCACGAAGCCGTTTTACGCAAGCCTGCTCGAGAAGATTATTCCTTTTTTCAAAGGACAAGCAGAGGTCGTCCCACCTGCAGAAATGATCGAAGTGATCGCCTTTCTTGAAGCCGCCAACCATAGTGCAACCTCCAAACAACGGGTGACCCTTTGAATTTTAAACCAGTCCGATGGATCGCAAGGTTATCTCTTCTTAAGGTGGAGCGATTTTCCTGATGAAAAGCCTTTCCCCCTTGTCCACCCCTGTTCGGGTCGGAATCCTTGGCTTGGGTCGTGCGGGTTGGAACCTGCACTTCGAACCCATGCGCAAGCTGGCCGGTTACCAGATCGTCGCCGTGGCAGATCCCCTACCCGAACGCGCTCAAGAAGCCGCCAGTTTGACCGCTTGCCAAACCTTTTCTTCCTTGGACGAACTGCTCGCCAATTCCAATGCCCAGCTCGTGGTGGTTGCAACCCCTACGGCAACCCACTATCAGGATTGCCTCAGAGTCCTACGTGCCAAACGCCACTGCATCGTTGAAAAGCCGATGGCCCTCGCCACTGAAGAGGCAGCCGAACTGGTATCCCTCGCCCGTAGCCATGGACTCGGACTTTTCGTGCACCACAACCATCTCCACCTGCCCACCTATCATCATCTCAAAAGCGTCATCGATCAAGGGACGCTCGGCACCCTGTTTTCCATTCGGGTCTTCTGGGGAAACTACGCCCGAAGATGGGACTGGCAGACCCTCCGAAAAAATGGAGGTGGCCAGTTGAACAATACCTGTCCCCACGTTCTCTCGGTGGTCCTACCGCTCCTCGGTTCTCCTGTTCGTCGGGTCTTCGCCGATCTGCGAAACATCAAGGACGCGGGTGACGCGGAAGATCATGTCCACATGGTGCTTCAAACGGAATCTGGAGTGACCGCCGACATCGTCGTTTCCTCCGCCATCGCTTTGTCAGGACCAAAGTGGATGCTCTGCGGTAGTCGCGGCACCCTGATTTCAGACGGAGAGAAAAGTAAACTACGCTTCTATGATGGGAAAAAAGTGGAGCCCCTCAACGTCATCGATGCAGCCGCCCCTGGACGCAAATATTTGAGTGAAACTCTGCCATGGGAGGAAAAAGAACTCCTAGCCTCACCTGCACCCGTGAAACCCTTTCACGAGAATGTCCTCGATGTCCTTACCACGCAGGTCCAACCCATCGTCACACCGGAAAGTGCCGCTGAGGTCGTCCGGGTTATGCAGGAGGTACGGCGGTCGGCGCTGCCCAAGACTCAGAAATGAAAAAAATTGCTCTCCTTGGATATCGCCATATTCACATTGCGGATCTTAAAAAGCGTGCCGAAAACCACCCACGGGTCTCCTTCGTCGCGCTCTGTGAAGAAAACCCCGCCACGTCCCTTCTCTCCAGCGACAAAGCGACGGCTACCCATCAGAATTTCGAATCTCTCCTCCGTGAGGTTGATTTTGAAATCCTCGGTTTGGGGGATTGCTACGGGAAACGTGGCCACCAAGCCATTCGGGCGTTGGAGGCCGGCAAACATGTCTTGGCCGACAAACCCCTCTGTACCAACTTGGCCGAGCTAGAGAAGATCGAACAGCTAGCCACAAGCCGATCCCTTTCCGTTGGATTGATGCTCGATCAGCGGGACCACGGGAACATGATCCGCCTACGCGAAATAGTCCGCTCGGGACAAATCGGCGAGATTCAAACAGTGAATGTCGCCGGTCAGCACCCCCTGCTCCAAGGGAAACGACCAGACTGGTATTTCGAACCTGGCCTGCACGGTGGAACTCTCAACGACATTGCCATCCACGCCCTCGACCTTATCCCTTGGATCACGGGGCTGGAATTCTGCGGAGTGAATGCCGCAAGAACTTGGAACGCCAAAGCAATTTTTGCACCGCATTTTCAAGATTGCGGGCAGTTCATGCTCCGCCTTTCCAACGGCGGGGGGGTGCTCGGCGATGTCTCTTACCTTGCGCCAGACACTTGTGGCTACGAACTCCCCCAATACTGGCGCTACACTCTCCATGGCACCCGTGGCATGGCAGAGACTTCATGGAAAACAGACGGGGTAACCGTAGTGAATGACTCCGCCTGGAAGCCCCAACTTTTCCCTCCCTCGCCCACTCGTTCGGGAGGATATCTCGAGGATTTTCTGGACGAGATTGAAGGCCGACCCCGTCTGGATGGGTTGACCACCGCCAAGGTCTTGGCGGCGACCCGGCTGGCCTTGGAACTCGAGGCCAAAGCCCAACTCCAGTGAAGGCATCCCCCATCCGTTTTGCCATTATCGGGTCCGGAAGTATTGCCGAGAAACACGCGCAGGCCATTGTCGCCGTTCCCGGCGCTAAACTTATCGCCGTTTGGGGCCGAGACCCAAACCGCGGTCGCTCGTTCGCCAAAACCTTAGGGGTAGATTTCGTGACCGACCTACCATCCTTAGCTGCGCGAGACGACTTGGACGCGGTAACCATCGCCACCCCCAGCGGTGTTCATGCCGAAAGCTCCCTCCCCTTCCTCCGTCAAGGCAAGGCCGTCCTTTGCGAAAAACCTCTCGAGATCACCATGGAAAAAGCCGATCTGATGATCGACACCGCAAGAGAGCACGGGGCCATCCTCGCGGGAGTTTTCCAACAGCGCCTAGGATTTGGCGCTCAAGCGATGAAGAAAGCGGCCTGCGATGGACGTTTCGGAACAATCACCCTCGCGAGCGCGCAGCTCAAGTGGTGGCGTGAACAGACGTATTACGACTCCGTTTCCTGGCGAGGGACCCTCTTGCTCGATGGAGGCGGGGCTCTCATGAATCAGGGAATCCACGTCGTCGATCTACTTCAGTGGTTGGTGGGAATGCCAAGTGAGGTCTTTTCCTACTCCGCTTGTTTGGCTCACAAACGGATCGAAGTAGAGGACACTGCGATCATCGCCCTCCGCTATCCCAGTGGCGCGCTTGGGACAATTGAAGCCTCGACCGCCTGCAAGCCCGGTTTCGCGATGCGCATTGAGTTGTGTGGAGACAAAGGATCCGCCGTACTCGAAGACGATCGGATCGCTCGCTGGCAGTTCGACGATGAACGACCTGAGGACAAATCGGTCCGCACCATGGGAAGCGGTGCGATCGTTGGCGGTTCGGGCGATCCGCGCGCTATCGGTTTCGAAGGCCACCGGATCCTCATTGAAGACCTTGTCGGGGCGATCCATGAAAAACGCCCGCCCATGATTCCAGGAAGCGAAGCGCGCAATGCCGTCCAACTAATCCTTGCCGCCTACGAATCCGTTCGGTCCGGAAAACCCTGCCAATTGTTCCAACCCAAGAAGCACGCCCAGACCAACTCTACGGATGGGACGAAAAAGTGAGTCGTGTCGGTTTAGCCAAGCACATTTCAATGTTTTTTAAAGAAAGGTTAAAGTTATGTCGAAAATAAAAATGCTTCAAAGTCCTGCCTAGGCTCAGAAGTATTGGGAAAAGCTTCAAATTCATTAATTTGTTTTAATCTACATTGGAGATAGATAAATGATTATTTATAATCTGAGGCAGACTTATCGCCATCTCGCAAAGTGTGC
>CANIEM010000073.1 GCA_947466515.1 Verrucomicrobia subdivision 6 bacterium
GAAGGGTGCCCGAGGCGGGCGGGGGGGGCAGAGATGTTTGATTTTGAATGTTTAATTTTGAATTATTTGAAGCTGGAAGTTTAGGTAGGGCGGCATCTCCGAGGCCGCCTCGCTGGGCGAACAAAGTTGGAGGTTGAGTGCAGGCGTTCTCGGAGAGACCGCCCTACCTAGGTTTTAGGTCGTGTGGTTTGGATCGGCTGACCGTGACGGTCAGCCCTACCGGTGTTGTGGTTTGCCCGTAGGGCCGATGGTCACCATCGGCCGATAGAGCGATTTAGTCTTGAGCGGTTGAGTGACCAATCGGCCCCGAATCTGGTCGGGGAGCTACTGGTGGATGATTTAGCGCGTTCCTGCGGCTTGGCCTACGCAACGTGGATCGGTGGCGCCAGAAAATGCCCCGTCCGAGTTCTGAATCAAGATCTGGCTCGTACCAAAATCCTCTGCATCGTCGATCGTGTGACCCATCGCCTTCAGTTTCTCCCGTGTTTCAGCGGGAATCGATTTCTCCATCCGAATCTGGTCGGGGGACCACTGGTGATGGAACCGAGGTTGAGAAACCACCTCGGAAGGCTTCATCTTGGAATCCAGCGCATAGGTGAGGCCGAGTAAAACTTGGGAGATGATTGTCGGACCCCCTGCGGCTCCGATGGCCATCACTACCTGATCATCCTTGAGCACGAGAGTGGGGCTCATGCTGGAGAGGGGGCGTTTGCCTGGGGCGATGGCATTGGCCTCGCCGCCGACCAGTTTGAAATGATTCGGCACGCCAGGAGCCACAGCAAAGTCGTCCATCTGATTGTTCATGAGGATGCCTGTTCCAGGGATTACCACCTTGGAGCCGAAAGCGGTGTTGATCGTGGCGGTGCAGGAGACCCAGTTCCCCTCGGCATCGGCCACGCAGAAGTGGGTGGTGTGTTTCTCAAAGCAGTTGTTCTGCCAATCGGGCGGCGTGCCGTATTCCACGGAGGTCGCTTTTTTGGAATCAATTTTCGCAGCTAGCTCCTTGGCATAGACCGCGTTGGTCAGGCCGCGGGGCACATTGGCAAAGGCGGGATCGCCGAGCCAGAAGGCGCGGTCGGCAAAGGCGAGTTTCATTACCTCGGTCATTCGGTGAATGAATTCGGGTGTGCCAGGCTTCGGCATTTTGGATTCGATCGCTTCGAGGATGTTTAACATCTGCGCTACGTGCACTCCTCCCGAGCTGGGCGGGGGAAAGCCGAGGATCGTCCATCCCCGATAGAAAGAGGTGAGGGGAGTTCGTTCTTGAATACGATAGTCTTGAAAATCTTTGGCGGTGAGAATGCCGCCATTGGCTTTCATATATTTCCCAACCGTTTTGGGAAATGTCTTCTGATAAAACCAGGCAGGTCCGTTTTTGGCCATCTGACGATAACTTTCCGCTAAATCTTTTTGCACAATCGTTTCGCCTTCGAGGTATGGGGATCCGTCTGATTTAAGAAAGATGGCCTTGGATGAGGGGAAGAGGGCGAGGTTAGTGACTTGGCCTGCCAACTTCTTGGCGTAGACCCGATCGATGGGGAATCCCTGATCGGCATGGTGGATGCCTGCGGTGAAGGCTTTTGCGAAAGGGAGTTTGCCGTGTTTGCGTACAGCTTCGTCGTAGACGGCCAAAGCGCCAGGGGTGGCCGAGGCGAGGGGACCAGTTTTACTTAACTCGGAGACCACCTGACCGTCCTTGAAGTACATATCGCGGGTGGCATTGGCTGGGGCGGTTTCTCTGCCGTCCAAGGCGATGAATGTGCCGCCGGCCAACCGAGCGAGGAAGAAACAGCCGCCCCCGATGCCCGAGTTGTGGCCGTCGACTACGCCGAGGGTGAGGGCAACTGCGGCGGCGGCATCAATAGCGTTGCCTCCTGCGCGGAGGGCATCGAGGCCAGCTTGAGTGGCTAGGGGTTGGACGGAGGCGACAAATCCCTCGGTGGCGTGGAGGGAAGAGAGAGAGCCGACCATCAGAGAAAGGAGGAGAGCACGCACGGCAGGCCAGCGGAGACTATTCGCTGAGGGCCCAGTTAGTGCGGCGTTCGTCGGCAAAGCCTTCTCGTTTTCCATTGGGCAGAATTCGGATGAGGTTGACACTGCCAAAATAGTACTCATTTCGTTTCTTGAAACCGATCTGCCATCCTGCCTTTTTTAAGGCATCGGCTAAGGTGGGGTCGAATCCCTCTTCCAGATCGAAGAAGTTGGCGGGTTCGGACGGGCTTTTGGCACGGCGCAGGTGGAAGCGGGGCTGATCGATAGCGGCGATAGGATCCATATTAAAATCGAGGAGATTGCTGAGGACTTGGTAGACGCCGGTGGGGATGCGGTCGGAGGCGGGGGATCCCATGGCGAGGATGGGTTTAGCGTTTTCCATAACGAGGACGGGGGCCAAGGTGCTGCGGGGACGTTTGCCGCCCTCGGCAGAGTTGACGTACTTCTTGGTGCCGAAACCGAAGTTGGAGAGGCTGTTGTTCAGGAGGATGCCAGTGCCTGGGGGGACGACGGCTGCGCCCCAGTGGAGGCTGAGAGATTGGGTGGCGCTGACGATGTTGCCTGCCTTATCGATGACAACGAAGTGGGTGGTCTCGCTGTTGCTGGGATCATCTTCCGCTGGGGTGGGGGCAGGTGTGGAGGGGGTGGATTCGTGAATGTTCCGGATCAGTTCAGCTAGGCTGGAGGGGGAAAAGACTTTGGCGATGCGATCGGCCATATCGGGGGTATCGCCGAAATTGGAGGAGACGAGGGGAAAGATTTTTTGCCACGCGTGGCCGACTCTTTCGATGCGGGGCAGACTCATGGATGGGATCTCTTGCCAAGAATCGGCTTCGAGGGATTTCAGGGTGAGGAGGACGGTAGCTCCGCCTGTGACGGGTGGGGCGGAGGCGTAGATACGGTATTTTTTGTACTCTTGGACGAGAGGAGGATTTTCCCGTACCCGATATTTTGCAAAATCCTCTTTAGAGAACCATCCCCCTCCAGTTTGAGAGGCGCGGACCAGTTGGTCAGCGATTTCTCCGTGGTAAAAGGAGTCGGCTCCATTCTCTCCGATTTTTTCCAAGGTGTTGGCGAGATCAGGATTCTTGAGGATCTGATTTTTTTCGGGAACTTTACCATTGGGATAGTAGATTTTGCCTGCGACGGGATCTTGGGTGACGAGCTCGTAAGATTTGGTGAACTCCACGATCTGTTTATCGGGCAGGGGAAAACCATTGCGGGCGGCGGAGATGGCGGGGGCGGAGATCTCTTTCCAAGAGAGCTTGCCCCACTTTTTATGGAGGAGATCGAGGGCGGCGGCGCACCCAGGGATGCAGGCGCTACCGTAGCCGCGGGCTCGTTGGGCGGAGGTTTTTTTGCGAAGTTCGTCGAGGGGGATGGTGGCGGGGGCCTGATCGAGGGCTTCGAGATAGGAAATTTTTCCAGTGGAGGCGTCGTAGTAGAGGGCGGCGAATTTTCCTCCCAGACCCGAGTTGAAGGGTTCGGTCACACCGAGAGTGAGGGAGACGGCGGCGGCGGCATCGGCGGCGGTGCCACCTTGTTGAAGGATTTTGATACCTGCTTGGGTGGACTCTTTACTGCCAGAAACAACAATGCCCGCAGAGGACTCCGCCTGCATGGCGGCAGAGAGTTGGGCAGGCGTGTTGAGATGGATGATGGCTACAAGGCATATCCAGATCAGCGTGTGCCAAGGGAAAGTTGGAAACTTTCGACAGAAGGTCACTTCCAAGTTCCCTTGGGAGAGGAAGGATAGGTGGAGGGGGATGTGCGTTTTACAAAATCCGCATGACCATCAAAATAGCCGTAACTTCTTCCCCCTGTAGGGGAGCGGGCATTGTCGGCGAGGGAAGGCTTTGCGCCGCTTGCGGTGCCATAATTTTCCCCGTCTGCGACTGAGACCATCCATAGTTTGCTTAGGCCATTTGAACCGCCTACAAAATTGGCTTTGAGCGCAATAATTTTCTCAGGAAGAGTAGGGACACTCTTGGTTGGATCACCGAAAAACTCCGGTGGATCGCTGAAGTTTTCATTATTAATGATATAGGCCACCCCCAATGTTTCGGTTTGGTAGGTGGAGGTTTGTGAGGGAGCTTTCCAAAAGGCATCTCCCGCTGGGGCGAACCCGTTGGTGATGAGAAGCACGCTGATCCAGTTCGTATTGGTGGGGTCTTTACTTGGATACTTGCAACCTCGGTTTGCGGGACCTGGCAAGGTTCCACCTAGCTCAGTGGCATAGTTTAGGATGGCGCCGGTAATCTGGCGGACATTGGATAAGTCTTTCGCTTTATACCCTGATTTTCTGGCGGTGCTGATAGCGGGAATGGCTAAACCTGCCAGGAGTCCGATAATGGAGATGACCACCAGCAGTTCAACGAGGGTGAAACCGCCTAATCTGTAAAATGAATGCAACTTTCGACTCACACGCATATAGTTGGCCCGCTAGAAGATTTTTTCAAGCGGAGAAGAGTCTAAAGTTGTTTATATCATAAGAACTTATAAGCTAGGTAAGAAGGAATGAGTAAAAAAATCAAGGTGGCACAGTTTGGGTTGGGTCCAATTGGGCGCAGTTGTGTGCAGCTTTTGGCGGAGCGCACGGAGTATGAAATCGTGGGGGGGATCGATATTGCGCCTGAGCTGGCGGGCAAGGGAATGGCGGAGGTTTGTCAGTTGAAGGCGGTACCGGCGGGGAAAGTTTATCCGAGTTTTGTGGAGATGTGGAGTGAGGTTCAGCCTGAGGTGGTGGTGCACACGGCGGGATCACGGGCGGCGTTGACCTTCACCCAGTGCCGACCGATGTTGGAGAAGGGACTGGCGGTGGTTTCTTCTTGTGAGGAGTTACTTTTCCCAGGGTTTCGGGCTCCAAAGGAGTCGAAGGAGTACCACGAACTTTGTTTGCGGAGTGGGGGGAGGATTTTGGGGACGGGAGTGAACCCAGGCTTTGTGCTGGACCTACTGCCCGTCTGTCTGACGGGGGTGTGTCGGACGGTGCAGAGTGTTTATGGGGAGCGGGTAGTGAATGCATCTACTCGTAGGCAACCCTTGCAGAAGAAAATTGGAAGTGGGTTGGAACCGAAGGAGTTTTTAAAGTTGTGGAGTGAGGGCAAGGCGGGGCACGCGGGCTTTAAGGAGTCGCTTCTGCTGGTGGCTCACTCGTTGGGGTGGAAGATGGGGGAGGTGACCGAGACGATGGAGCCGATGGTGGCGGATCACGATATTCAGACTGAGTTTTTCACGGTGAAGAAGGGTCTGACCTGCGGGCTGCATCAGGTGGTAAAATCGAAATCGGCGAAGGGTCACTCGATTTATTTTGATCTAAAGATGTATCTGGATGCGAAGGATCCGCATGATTTGGTGAAGTTGGAGAGTGACCCACCAATCGAGGCGTATCTGAGGGGTGGGGTAGCGGGAGATCGGGCGACGGTAGCGGCGGTGGTGAACTGCATTCCGAGGCTACTGGCGGCCCAACCTGGGGTGAGGTTGATGACCGACGTGCC
>CANIEM010000074.1 GCA_947466515.1 Verrucomicrobia subdivision 6 bacterium
ATCCCCGGCCTTTATTCTGAAGCGGGTTGGGGTAAGATTGGGGTAGTGATGAGATTTCCAAGGATAGGATGGATGGTTTTGGGTGGCGCTGTAGGGCTGGCGGCGTGGTGGTTTTCGGGGCAGGTTATGGGCATGGCGCAAGCAAGGGACAAAGGAATAAAGGGAGGCAAGGTTACGGTCCGGTTGTTGACGGAGGCAGGAAAACCGGGAGCGACCCGAGAGGTGTCTCAAGTGGTGCGCTCGGATAAAGAGTGGGCGGTGCGATTGACCGTGGAGCAGTTTCGGGTGGGGCGAACGGCAGGGACGGAGCGAGCTTTTTGCGGTGTTTTTCACGACAATCATAAGAAAGGGGTTTATTTCTGCGCGGGGTGCGGCCTGCCTCTTTTTCAATCGGGGGATAAATTTGATTCGGGGACGGGCTGGCCGAGTTTTTTCCAGCCCTTTGCGGACGAGAATATTGGGGAGGAAAGCGATTCCGCTTTGGGGATGAGTCGGACGGAAGTGCATTGTGTTCGGTGCAAGATGCATTTGGGGCATGTTTTTCCAGATGGGCCGAAGCCGACTGGATTGCGCTACTGCATTAACTCGGTGGTGCTTAATTTCCAGGAGTCGGGAGAGGTGCCGAGCACGGAAACGATTTTTCTTGGAGCGGGCTGTTTCTGGGGGGTGGAGGAGGCTTTTTCGAAGTTTGCCGGGGTAAAAAATGTGGAGGTGGGCTACGCGGGTGGGGCGACAAAAAATCCAACGTATGAGGAAATTTGTCGGCATGGCACGGGGCACGCTGAGGTAGTGAAGGTGGAGTACGATCCCCAAAAAGTGACCACCGAGAAACTTCTTCAGCGTTTTTTTGTGATGCACGATCCGACCACTTTCAATCGGCAGGGGCCTGATGTGGGAGATCAGTATCGCTCGGCGATCTTTTTTACGCGACCTGAGCAAGAGACGGTAGCGTTGGATGTGATCGATAAATTTTCCGCTGCGAAAAAGTTTTCTGGCCCGATTGTCACCCAAGTGGAGTTGGCCGGTCCCTACACTCGTGGGGAAGAGTATCATCAAAAATATTTTGAGAAGCACGGCGGAGGTGGGTGCCACGTGCCAGCGGAGTAGAGACGCCGAGGGCTAGATTGGGTTGAAATGGGCAGGTAGGGTGGGGAGGTTTCGACGGGAAATGTGAATAAGTTGAATGGGCAAGAGAGGGAGTCTCGAGGGAAAAATGATCTATCAACCTTTATTGCAAGCCTATGAGCATAGTCTGATTTTTTTTAAAAAGTCAGTTGACACGTAAAAGACTTGTACTACATCTAGTCTTCTTGAACGCGCACAACACAAGTCAATGGGTAAGGGCAGTAAGCGACAAAATTACGCTAAAAAGCGTAAAAACAGATGAAATTGGGTCCCTTTGCTTGGGTGTGTGCTCCCTTAACCGGGGCTAAAAAGGAGAATCAAATTATGATGCAAACCGAGTTTGTGGTGGGAGGACGAAAATTCGTTCTCGATAAGAAGAAGGCTGAAGCGGCCTTTGCTGGCAAACGAGTGATTTTGGGCAAGGAGACGATGACCTTTAATCTGCTCCCGTTGAAGTATAGCTGGGCGTACGACCTTTACCGAAAGATGAAGGCCAATCATTGGGAACCCGAGGACATTGGGATGGGGAAGGATATTGAGCAGTGGAAAGATAGTAAGGTGGTGACGGATGTGGAACGGTGGATCATTCGAATGGGGATCGGATACTTTTCTGCAGCCGAAGGGATCGTGGGGGATAATATTCAACATGTGGTGCGAGAAATGGTCACAGCGCCGGAATTAAAACTGGTACTGGGTCGGCATGCGCATGAGGAGAACATTCATGCGGATTCGCTCCTCTATATGATCAGCTCATTGGGCATCAATCCGCATGAGTGTGAAGCGATGTTTGAGGACGTGCAGTCGATTGTTAAAAAGAATGAATTCGTCACGGGGATTTCCAAGCAACTGCGACGAGACCTGGATTTGACGAAGCTGGAAAATAAGCAGCTTTTAGCGAAAAACATCTTTGTTTTTGGCCAGTGCATGGAGGGGACGCAGTTTTACGGGCTTTTTGGAATGATTTTGTCGCTTTATCGGCAGAACAAGTTTCCCGGAATTGGGGCAATGTTTCGCTACACCTTGCGGGATGAGTCGAACCACATTGAGGTTTTTCGCAATCTGTTTATGGATCTAGTCGAAGAAAACCGTGAGATCTGGAACGAGGAGTTTAAGGAAGAGTTGCGCCAGACAATGGCCACAGCGGTGGCGCTGGAGAAAACCTTCATTCGGGATTGCCTCCCAGTCAATGCGGTGGGATTGAGTCTAGAGGATTTCCTTTCTTATATTGATTACATTGCCGATCGCCGATTGGAAGGGGTGGGTTTGAAGCCGCTTTGTGCAGAGGTGGTCAATCCTCTGCCTTGGCTGGCGGAGATGATGGACATTAAGAAAGAGCAGAACTTTTTTGAAGGTCGGGTGACCGAGTATCAAAAATCGTCGGCCTTGGCGTCGGTGCACGACGACGAGCTCTGATTTTTAAAGAAACGAAGCAGGAGGAGAGCGAATTATGAAGATGGACCGTCGTGATGTGGATGTGGATTTGGCGATGAAGCAGTTTCTTAACCTGCCTGAGGGAAAAGCAGTGGCTTGGGGAAGTTCGGTTGATGATGTGCAGATGGATTTGCCGGAGATTGAGGTGATTGATGGAGAGGCGCGGCGGGCTTTCTGTTTAGCGGAAGTGGCGGAGATGGTGGGGCGTAGTCTTTCACGTTGGCTGAAGGCGAAGGGGCAGGAGACGGTTTTTACCGAGCCGAACCGCAGGTGGGTGGCGAGGATTTGTACAGAAGTTGGTCGCAATTTGGCGCGGCAGGCTCTTGCGGAGCGTCCACTTCGTCTCAGAATTCAAGATCTTGAAAGTCTTGTGGAGAAAACTTTAGTGGACAACAATGCCTATGATGTAGCCCGCAGTTTAGTGGGGGAGCGCAGGGAGCGTCCATTGGCAGTGCCTGGACCGGGGGAGCCTGCGGCGTCTACTTTGCGACTGATTCGGCGGCAGGGGCAAATTGTGCCATGGAATGAAGCCAAAATTGAGATTGCGGTGCGACAGGCTTTTCTAGCTTTGCGGATGGATTCTCTATGTGCGCCGGAGATTGCGCGAGCGGTGACGGCAAGGGTGACGGAGCTTTCGCAACCAACGATCCACATCGAAGAGTTACAGGATTTAGTCCAAGAGGAGTTGATGCGGGCTGGGCACTATAAAGTGGCAGAACGCTACATTCTCTATAGGGCGACGCGAGCGGATCGGCGGGAGCGCAAGGAGCGTGGTGAAGAGCCTGAGGCGGTGGGGGCCCCTGCCGAAGGAATGGTGGTGGTGACAAATCCGGATGGGACAACCATGTTGTGGGACGGAGCGGATTTGCGAGCGCGGATCGAGTTTGCCTCGATCGGCCTAGATCTCTGCTTAGGAGCGGGTGAGATTGAGAAGGAGTTGCGCCGTTCTCTTTTCGACGAAATCAAGAGAGTGGATTTGAATAATACGATCAGTTTGAATGCGAAAACCCTCATCGAAAAAGATGCGGATTTCGCAAAATTTGCCGGACGAATTCAGCTCTCCTTCATTTATGAAGAGGTGTTGGGCTGGGATATCGTGCGGGACGGGGTGGGCGCCCTACATGATTTCCATCGGAAGCATTTCCGCGAAGCGATCAACCGAGGGATCGAGATTAATCGTTTTAGCGTAGATCTGCAAAAATATGATCTACAGAAGATGGCGGATGCGCTGGATCCATTAGCGGATCTGGAATTAGACTTTTTGGGAGTTCAGACGCTTTATGATCGGTATCTGATTGTCGACAAAAAGGCGGAGTTTGTGCGTCGCTTGGAGACACCACAGTTCTTTTGGATGAGGGTGGCGATGGGGCTTTTTCATGCGGAACCGAAGGATCGGGAAACGAAAGCACTGGAGTTGTACAACCTCTACAAGAGCCGGCGTTTTTGTTCATCGACCCCCACCTTGTTCAATGCGGGGACGAAGCATAGTCAGCTTTCCTCCTGTTATCTTTACTGGGTCGATGATTCGATTGAGGGAATTATGCAGCGGGGGGTAGCGGAGAATGCCAGCCTATCGAAGTGGGCGGGGGGGTTGGGTGGTTCGTGGACGAGCGTCCGTGGGACGGGTAGTTACATTGGCGGTACGAATGGGGAGAGCCAGGGGGTGATCCCATTCTTGAAATTGCACAACGATCTTTTGGTGGCGGTGAATCAAGGGGGCAAGCGAAAGGGATCGGGTTGTGCGTATTTAGAGACGTGGCACAACGACTTATTTGATTTCTTGGAGTTGAGGAAGAACACGGGGGATGATCGGCGTCGTTGTCATGATATGAATACGGCGAACTGGATTCCTGACTTATTTATGAAGCGGATGGAAGCGCGTGAAGATTGGACCTTCTTCCGTACGAGCGATACGCCCGATTTGCATCATTTGTATGGGAAAAAGTTTGAGGATGCTTACACGGAATATGAGAAGCGGGCGGCAAAGGGCGAGATCTGGGGGCAAAAAACCCCCGCGATTGAAGTCTGGAAGCGGATGCTGGCGATGCTCTTTGAAACAGGTCATCCGTGGATCACCTTTAAAGATGCGTGTAACGTGCGCAGTCCTCAGGACCACACTGGGGTCATTCATAGTTCCAACTTGTGTACCGAGATCACCTTGAATACGGGCAAGGATGAGACGGCTGTTTGTAATTTGGGCTCGATTATTTTGGACACCCATTTGACACCCGAGGGGGCATTGGACCTGCCCAAGTTGCGGGAAACGGTGCGAGTGGCGGTGCGGGCTTTGGACAACGTTATCGATATTAACTTCTATCCTACGGAAGCTGCGCGCACGGCGAATTCGCGTCATCGACCGATTGGGCTGGGGGTGATGGGGCTGCAAAACGCGCTGTATTTGAAAGGCCTGTCCTTTGAGTCGGAAGCGGCGGTGGAGTTTAACGATGAGATGATGGAAGCGATTGCTTACTACGCCTACGAAGCTTCGAGCGATCTTGCCGAGGAAAAGGGAACCTACTCCACCTATCGTGGATCCAAGTGGGATCGCGGTCTGATGCCTCAAGATACGATTGATTTGTTGGAGCAGGAACGTGGTGTGCCGGTAGAAGTGCCACGGGGCGGACGGATGGATTGGGCGCCACTGCGGGCAAAGATTCGGGCTCACGGAATGAGAAACTCCAATGTTCTGGCAATTGCGCCGACGGCGACGATTTCCAATATTATGGGGACCTCTCCCTGCATCGAGCCCACTTATAAAAATCTGTTCGTAAAAAGTAATCTATCGGGAGAGTTCATTGTGCTGAATCCCTTTCTGGTGCAGGACTTGAAGAAAGCGGGTTTGTGGAATCAGGAGATGGTGGATCAGTTAAAATACTTC
>CANIEM010000075.1 GCA_947466515.1 Verrucomicrobia subdivision 6 bacterium
CGCGCCCATATTTTGGATGTGGCGCAGCGGGGCCCTTTTCCATTTTGGCGGCACCTGCATGAGTTCTGGGCAGCTCCCGATGGGACAACGGGGCTGGTGGACCGAGTGGAGTTTCTCCCTCAAGGGGGTTTGGTGGGAGTTTTGCTTCTTCCCTTCATTCGGAAAGTTTTCACGAAAATGTTCCAGGCCCGACATGAAGCCACCCGAAAGATCTTTGAATCGTGAGCACCCCTGGGTCGGGTCTCGTACTGCTACCACACTAGGCCGCAACGGTTGCTGGTTTTTCTAAGAGATGCCCCACGGGGCCGATGGCAGCCCAATCGACCTTGGCAAATTGCTTCAGTTTGGTTTTAAAGCTCATGTAAGCCACTTGCCCCGTGCGAACCCCGTGCTCGTGAACCATGCGAGTCGCCTTGACGTCGTAGCAACAGTATTCGGCTACCTGCTGATGCTTGCCTTCCCGCCACCACTGGATGGATTCTAGGCCTGAGGCTGTTTTTTTGATTCCGCAAGTGGCGCTGGCAACGGCATCTAGCCCGACGCGGTGACCAATCTTTTCCTCGAGGCTGACCATAAGGTCGAGGGTGGGCACGCTGGAAAAATCGAAGACCGAATAGGCGGAGAGAACGGTGTAGTCGAAGCGGAGAACGTTGAACCCGACCACCAGATCGGCTCGGCGCAGGTCGGCCACGAGTTGATCCGCATCCTTTTCCAAATAAACAGAATATTCGTTCTTGTCCGTGTGATAAAGCACGGCAACGGCCAAGCCCATCTTATCAATATGGCCCCAACCACCGACTTCTGTGGCAATTTTTTGGGTTTCGAGGTCGAAGTAAACAATGTTGGCCATGTCGCTAATGGAAATCGCACAAAGAGTAAGAAAGGCAACCGCTTTTCTTTCGGCGAGTTTGACTTGTTAATTTTGCTCCCACGGCGTATAACGACAGGTTATGACTGACTCCAGACTGGCACGACAAACGGCGGAACGCTTGATCGGCTCTAGGGCCCAACTCCTAAAATTCAGCTGCTTGCTGGGTTTCGATGGCTTTATCGACTCGATTTTGCAGGTGGTGGATCAGCGTCAAACGGCCACCAAGTACCTCCCTTACACCTCGGTAAAGCCTTTTGCCAAGAAGCTGGGCGAGGCGGCGGGTAAGAGCGCTAATTTCGAAGTGGTGCCGACGATGGAGAAGATTGGTGGGAATGGACCTTTGATGGCTTTCGCCATGTCCACCCTCGGCGCTCCTGTGGAATACATGGGCATGTGTGGCTATCCAAAGCTCCACCCCGTGTTCACCGAATTTGCTAAACGGGCTAAAGTTCATTCCTTTGCTGAACCGGCACAGACTTCCGCCCTCGAGTTCAATGACGGTAAAATTATGCTCGGTCAATTGGCTTCGGTGCAAGACGCCAACTGGGAAACGATGCAGGCGCGTCTCGGCGATAAGGTGATGCAGAAGCTTTGGTCCTCAGCCGCTTTCGTGGGAATGGTCAACTGGACCATGCTGCCCCACATGTCTGCCATTTGGAAAAAATTGCTGACCGAATACAAACCGGTGAAACCCGACAAGCGGAAGCACCTTTTCTTTGATCTGGCCGATCCTGCCAAGCGGATTGAAGCGGATCTCTTGGCCGCTTTAAAAATCATCGGCGAGTTTCAGGTCGATAACGATGTAACCCTGGGGATGAACGAGAGCGAGGCGATGCATGTGGCCAAAGTTCTCCGTCTCCGCGGCGGGGCGAAAACCCCGAAAGCCTGTGCTTCCTTGGCGGGCGCCATCCGTGAGAAGATGGGCGTTCAAGTGGTGGTCATTCATCCCATCCAGTACGCCTGCGCGGCGGATGCGGAAGGGGAGGTGTTCGTCACCGGTCCCTACACCTCAAAACCGAAGATCAGCACAGGAGCAGGAGACCACTTCAACGCGGGCTTCTCCATTGCGCGCTTGCTGGGCTTGGGCTTGCCTCACTCGCTTCAGTTGGCCGTCGCGGCCTCGGGCTTCTACGTGCGTCACGGCAACAGCCCGAACCGCGAACAGCTCGTCCGATTCTTGCAGACACTCTAGTCCGACTGATCGCGAGCTTTTTGGTACATCGCCAGCGCGCGGACGCGTTGGCGGGCGTGATCCACAATTGGAGCAGGGTAGGTGAGGCTTTCGGCTTCCGGCACATACTTCTCGATAAACTTTCCCTCAGGGTCGAACCGTTCCGCCTGACTGGAGGGATTGAAAATCCGAAAATAGGGCTGAGCATCGGTTCCTGTGCTCGCAGCCCACTGCCAGCCCCCGTTGTTCGCAGCTAAATCGCCATCCAAAAGTTGTTTCATAAAGTAGCGCTCGCCCCACTGCCAAGAGATAAGCAGGTCTTTGGTGAGGAAAGAGGCCACGATCATTCGTAGACGATTGTGCATCCAGCCCGTTTGATTGAGTTGGCGCATAGCCGCATCAACAATGGGGTAGCCCGTTTGGCCTTCGCACCAGGCCTGGAAGAGCTGCTGATTGTTTTCCCAATCGAGCTGGTCATAAACTGGCCGAAAGGCTCCCTTAGCGACGTGGGGAAACTCCCAAAGGATCTGTTTGTAAAAATCTCGCCAGATCAGCTCCGAGATAAAAACATCCACCTGCTTCTTGCCTGAGGGATCCTCCACTTTAACCCTTCGTGCCGCCGCCAGGACCGTGCGCGGTGAAATCGTGCCGAAGCGCAGGTGTGGAGAAAGGCGAGAGGTTGAGTCCGCCAGAGGAAAGTTTCGGGTGGACTCATAATGCCGGATATTTTTGGAGACAAAGGAGCGCAAAAGCTCTTGGGCCGCTTTTTCTCCCCCTAAAGGGATAGAAACATCCAGCTTGGCTAAGCCGAGATCGGCGAGGGAGGGGAGAGGAGTCGCTTTAGCCTGAGAAAATTCGGTCAGCTTCTTGGGTCTGGGCAGGGGATCATGCGGGGGTCGAGCCAGCCAAGTCCTCGAATAAGGAGTGAAGACGGTGTAGGGGCCACCCGTGCCTTTTTCAATGAGACCAGGTTGATGAATCATCAAATCATCGCAGGCCACCACCTCAACGCCCTCCTCAGAAGCCATCGCCATGACCTTCTCATCGCGTTGTCGTGCGTAGGGCTCGACATCCTTGTTGAAGAACAGGTGTTTGGCTCCCGTACTCTTCAGCAAAGTGCGTAACTCGACCTCGGGATGGCCCCTTCGAGTGATTAGCTTCGGGCCAAGGGTCTGGAGATTTGCGGAGAGACTCTCAAGGCAAGAAAGGAGGAAGGAGACCCTTCTAATACTGGCGCTGGAGGGATTCAAAAGCGCATCATCAAAGATAAAAACTGGCACGATCGGCACGGCGAGTGCGGCGGCGCGATGAAGCGCAACATGATCAGAAACACGCAAATCCCGCCGAAACCAAACGAGGGCGGGCGCGCGGTGCATTATTTTTTTTAGCGCAGCGCGAAGAAGACCGCACGCGCAAAGGCGTGATCTTTTTTTCCCTCCTCGTAAAACCTGCTTTTTTATGTTCAAGCAAGTTGTCAAGCGAAGTTGTTAAAATATATTTTCGAGGAAAATTAAAATTCCGCTTGCACCATTATTTTTTGGCGCGAATGATTCATCCCCGAAACCAAAAAGGAAAATAAAAACGAATGAACAATCCTCCGGAAATCTGGGTCAAAGTCTGTCGCGAACTTGAAAAAGTAATCACCCCTGACGCTCTTCACCGATGGTTCTCCTCCATTGTCCCCTTGAGCTATGAGGCTGGCCGCCTAGTTCTCGGAGTAGAAAATGCCATCTATCAGTACTGGATCGAAGAAAACTACCTCAATCAGCTCCGCGAGTGCGCTACCTTGGCTATTGGCCGTGAGGTGAAAATCAGTTTTGATGTGGTTGGCTCGAAGGATCGTCCTACGCCCACCGCAGAAGACCATCTCTTGCAAGCAGAAGGAAAAGAAAAGTCCAAACCTCTCTCTGGAGAATTGGTCAGTCGCTACACCTTCGAGTCCTTTGTCGCAGGGGTGAACAGCCAGTTTGCCCACGCCGCCGCTACCGCTGTGGCCGATGCTCCTGCCCGCACCTATAATCCTCTTTTCATTCACGGCTCTGTTGGCCTTGGGAAGACCCACCTGCTCCACGCGATTGGTCATCGGGTCATGCAAAAGAAAAAAGGCGCCAAGATTGTTTACGTTACTTCAGAACAGTTCACCAATGAGTTCATTTCTGCCATCCAACATGGGGAATTAGTTAAATTTCGCCGTCGCTTTCGTCAGGCCGATTGTCTTTTGATCGATGACGTGCAGTTCTTCTCGGGTAAGGATCGCTCCCAAGAGGAGTTTTTCCACACCTTTAACACCCTCTTTGACGGAAATCGCCAGATCGTTCTAACCAGCGACAGTCCTCCCGGAGATGTGGCCAATCTGCAGAAGCGTCTCGTGTCCCGCTTTGAGTGGGGGCTGAGTGCAGAGTTGCAATCGCCAGATATCGAGACCCGTTTGGCTATTTTGCGCAAAAAAACCTCCACCATGCAGGTTCGCCTGGGGGAATCGGTGCTCCATTTCATCGCCGAACGCGTGAAGACGAACGTCCGCCGTCTCGAAGGCGCCTTAAATCGGGTAGCTGCCTGGGCGGCACTCCACGATCGTCACATCACTCCCGTCCAGGTGGAAGAGCTTCTCAAAGATTTCATCCAACAGGAGACCAAGCCAATTGTGACGATCGAGCTGATCCAGCGCCGGGTGGCCGAAGGCTACGACTTGAGAATCGCAGATATGACGAGCAAGCGTCGTCCGGCTCACATCGCCCTCCCACGAATGGTTGCGATGTATCTCAGTCGCAAAATGACTGGGAAGAGTCTGCAGGAAATAGGCGAATCCTTCGGGGGCCGCGATCACGGGACCGTCCTGCATGCGTGCAAGACGATCACCTCCAAGATGCAGGGCGATGACCGGCTTCACCAGATGGTGGGTCTACTCACCCACAAGCTCGAAGAGCCTGCTGATCGCTAACTACACCGCTTCTTCCGCCGCGCCTTGGTTCAAACCACTTTCGTGTGGCTTGAGGTGTGTCCCAGTGCAATTGGCCTCTTTTTATTTATACAAACCGATGAACCGCTCAACCAAACTCAAACACG
>CANIEM010000076.1 GCA_947466515.1 Verrucomicrobia subdivision 6 bacterium
AAGTCTTGTAACTTGCTGATTCCCAATTTCTTGCATAGGTGATTTTTGAAATTGGTGTCGTAGGTCGAAATCTATGATGACGTTCCTACATTCTTGGGAATGTGGGAACGCCACCTAACCTAGGCATTTTTACCATTTTCTGATATTATTCCCTGATGTCCCTCGACTCCTCATCTTATCTCAATCGTGAACTCAGTTGGCTCGAATTCAACCAGCGCGTTCTCGAAGAAGCCCAAGACCCTACCCAACCCCTCCTCGAACGTCTCAAATTCCTCACCATCGTCAGCTCCAACCTCGACGAATTCTTCGAAATTCGCGTCGCCGCCCTTAAACAACTGGTCGAAAACCGTAGCGATGTCCATGGACCCGATGGTCTGCGCCCCCCCGAAACCCTCGCCGCCATCCGCACCCGTGTCCTCAAGCTTTTCGCCGACCAGTACTTCCTTTTCGAAAACACTCTTCTTCCTGAGTTATCCCGCCAAGGAATTCACTTACGCCCCATAAAAACGATCGGAGAAAAAAGAATCACCTGGGCTCACGAAATGTTCCTCCGCGATATTCTCCCTATCCTCACCCCCCTCGCAGTCGACCCCAGTCACCCATTTCCTCAGCTCCTGAATAAATCAGTCAACCTCGTGGTTCTTTATACGAAACCAGGCCACCAGGAATCTACCCGACATGCTTTTGTTCAAGTCCCACGAGGAATTCCTCGCCTCATCTCCTTGCCCTCCGAGGATCCCACCCAAAAAGAGTTTATCCTCCTTTCCGATCTCGTCCGCTACTTCGTCAGTGAAGTTTTCCCTGGAACCAAGCTCATCGGTGCTTGGCCCACCCGCATTACCCGCAATAGCGAACTCTATATTGACGAAGAAGAAGCTCACAATCTCCTCCTCACTATTGAAGAGGAACTTCAAAAAAGAAACCGTGGCGCGGCCGTTCGCCTCGAACTCAGTCTCGACTGCCCTGTGGAAGTGGAAACCTACCTCCTCGGCCACCTTCATCTTTCGCCCGCAGATATTTATCGCGTCGCTTGGCCCCTCAATCTCACCCAGCTCTTTGCCCTAACCGAAGAGGGTCGCAACTATCCAGAACTCCACGACCCACTCTTCACCCCCACCATCCCCACGTCCCTTCCAGCGGGTCCCCATGCTTTTGAATCGATCCGCAAAGGAGACATTCTTTTATTTCACCCCTACGAAAGCTTCCAGCCGATTGTTTCCCTCTTAGAACAAGCCGCTCTCGATCCGCAAGTTCTCGCGATCAAAATGACTCTTTACCGCACCAGCGGAGACTCCCCCGTTCTTAATGCTCTCATCACCGCCGCCCAAAATGAAAAACAGGTCACGGTGCTTGTCGAACTTAAAGCCCGTTTCGACGAAGCCAATAATATCGCCTGGGCCCGCAAAATGGAAGAAGCCGGCATCCACGTCGTCTACGGCTTAGTGGGGCTCAAAACTCACTGCAAGGTTCTACTGTTCGTTCGCCGCGAAGAGAACCACCTCGCCTCCTACCTCCACCTTGGAACGGGCAACTACCATCCTCGCACCGCCCGCTTCTATACAGATTTCAGCCTCCTCACTGCCCGGCCCTCCCTCACCGCAGAAGTCGCCACGCTTTTTAATGTCCTCACCGGAATGTCCGAAACCACCCATTTCGACGAGCTTCTTGTCGCCCCCTTTAACTTAAATACAAATCTCCTCGAACTCATTCAACGTGAAAGCGCCAACCACCGGACAGGTCGTCCCGCCGGTATTTTCATCAAAGCCAACGCTCTTGTAGACAAAGAAATTATTCAAGCCCTCTACCGAGCCTCCCAAGAAGGGGTCCCAATCCAACTGCTGATCCGCGGGATTTGCTGCCTGCGCCCAGGGGTCCCAGGCCTCAGTGAGAACATCACCGTCCGAAGTATCGTCGACCGTTTTCTCGAACACAGCCGCATCTATGTTTTTACCAATGGCGGAGACCCTCACATCTATCTAGGCAGCGCCGATCTCATGCCACGCAATCTTCACCGCCGAGTCGAAGTTGTTTTTCCCATCCTCGATCTTGAACTTCGGCGACAGTTCCTCGAAGTTATTGTGCCGGGATACCTCGCCGATAACGTCAAATCCCGTTTTCTCAATCCAGACGGGTCCTATCAACGGAACCCGCTCCCCACGGGATCGCCCCATCACCGAATCCAAGCAGAATTCCTTCTGCGCTACGCCCCTCAATCTGCCAGCATCCCTCGCATCACCCCGACGATGGGACCACGCGAAACTCAGGAATCTTCTGCCACCGCTTGAATTTTCGGTTTAGGCGGCGAAACAGGCACGCTGCTCCGCACCACTGCCGCCAAATCAATGTGCTTCGCTACCACCTCTTGGATCATCTTAATCTTTTCCTTATCCCCAGGGTCAGTTTTCACAGTCATTCTCTCAATTTTTGCGGCCACCGTATAACTATCCCCTCCTGCCGCCACTGTAGGCAGCCCCCGATCGTGGAGCATCTTGATCAGCCCAGCTTGAGGCCTTAACCCGTCGGTCAAAATAATCCCCGCTGGCTTCGTCTCGTGATTTCCCTTCCCCTGAAACTCTAGCGCAGCCAATAGAAGGTCCTCTCGATCACCAGGCGTGATCAAGAGAGCTCCTGGATTCAGCTGATCATGGAGACGAGCTGCGGTCATCGCCCCTACCGCTACCGACCGAACTTTCCTTCTTTTGAAACTTTCTCCCGACAAAAATTCCCCTCCCAACTCCAAACAAACTTGCCCCAGCGTCGGACGTCGCAACTCCCCTTGATAAGGCAACATTCCCAATATCGGTAGACCCATCCGCCCAAATGCTTTTTCTGCCCAAGGCCGCAACGCCTCCATCTTCGCCGGCAAAACTTTGTTTAAAACCACCCCAACCACCTTCACCCCATGCTTCTCGAAAAGAGCCAGATTCAAACTCACCTCGTCCACGGGGCGCCCCACACCCCCAGTCGTGACAAGGATGACCTGACTCTCCAGTAACTTCGCCACCTGCGCGTTAGAAAGATCAATCACACTGCCAACACCCGCGTGGCCCGTCCCTTCAATCAGAACAAAATCATGTTCCCAAGCCACTCGATTGAAGGCGGTCACGATTGTCTCCTTCATCGCAGGCAAATCGCCCTTCTCCAAGTACTCCCGAGTAAACATTCGATCCACCGCAATCGGTGACATCGCCTCAATAGGTAACTTCACTCCATAGGTATTGCTCAGCAAAACCGAGTCCTCATCGACCTTCTTTCCCGCAACTTCCACAAATCTTTGCCCGACCGGTTTGGTATAACCGATATTCTTAAACTTGGCCGATAACGCTGCATACAGACCTAAGCAACAAGTGGTCTTCCCGTCATCCTGCCGAGTCGCCGCCACGAAGATTCGTGGCGTTACCTTGTTCAGCTCCATCTGTCTTTATCTCCCTCGTGCCACCATCGGTGAAGCAGGCTCGGGGTATAGTTTCCTATACTCCACCGCCAAGAGGCCCACGATCGCCGCCACCCCCAGCACCTCATCTTCACTGGCCCCGCGACTAATCTCTGCTGCAGGTAAACGCAGTCCTAAAAGAATATTCCCATAGGTTCGTACCCCTCCGAAATGCTGAATACTTTTGACCGCAATATTGCCCGCACCCAAATCAGGGAAAACTAAACAGTCTGCCCTTCCAGCCACCGTCGAGCCTTTTGCCTTTAAAAGTGCTTTCTGCGGATCCAAGGCTGCATCAATTTGCAACTCCCCATCAAATTCAGCCCTCAGGCCAATTCGGTCAGCCAGCACCTTCGCCTTCTGCGTTGCTTGAATCACCTTCCCGGTCTCTGAATTGAGACCCGCGCTCCCCTTCGTCGAATAGGAAAGAAGCGCCACTCGCGCTTTTTTTCCCGTCAGACGCATCTTCAATCCCGCCAAACCCACCGCCGTGGCCGCTAGCTCGTCCGCCGTCGGGGTTGGAACCACCGCCGCATCTCCCGCCAGCAAAAGACCGCCATCCCCAATGCTTTTATCCGGGCACTCTAAAATCGTTGCGCTCGAAATCCTCGAAATATGCGGGAGCCGCGGAATCATTCGGATGAGCGGTCGCAACACATTGCCCGAATAAGCTCCCACCCCCGCCACCAACCCATCAACCTGACCAAACCGAAGCATCAAGGTCCCGTAAATAATCGGATCCGAAAGATAGTCATCGATCTGACTTAATTTTAATTTTGCCCCACTCGGCTCGGTCCGCAGGTGATCTTTAAACATCTGCCGATCCTGCCCCTCGACAGGATCGAGGAGCATGACCCGATCTAAATCCACTTTCTGCGCCTTCGCCTGCCGCCGAATCAGGTCGGGTTGCCCTAACAACACCACGGGACCGAGCCGCAATTGGGCAAAGCGGGCCGCCGCCCTCACCACTTGCGGATTGGTACCTTCAGGAAAAACAATCCGCTTGGGATGACCGACCAACTTTTCCGCCAAAGAATGAAAGAGTGTTTCTGTACTCACTTCACCAATCTTCGACCCCTTCCCATTTGAGGGCAAGGCCAACATCCCCTGCTCCGTACTCCAAAAAAGAGTTAAGCGTTAGTGCGCCGTTTGCGCTTCAGATTCAATTGCGCCATCGACTTCTGAATTAAAGCCATCAAAGCCGCCGCCTCTGGCCCATCTTTCTTCTCCAACAGAGCTTTCTTCGCACTTTCCAAGGCCTTCTCCACCGCGTGCTCATCAATGTCCTGCGGCTTTACTGCCATGTCGGTCAGAATCGTCACACGATCACCTGCCACTTCTGCGAAGCCTCCACCTACCGCCAGTTCATCCCCACGCGAACCGGCTTTCAAATCTAATTCCCCTGGCTGGATTGCTGTCAGCAACGGGACGTGCCCAGGCAATATCCCCAACTGGCCCTCGACCCCAGGCATGACCACCTGCTCGACATCATCGTCGAAGGTTTTGCC
>CANIEM010000077.1 GCA_947466515.1 Verrucomicrobia subdivision 6 bacterium
ATTTCGATTCCGGATGCGGTGAGAGAGAAGATTCGTTCCTTGCCTGAAGGTCCTGCGCAAGCGGAATACGGGCGGGAGGTGGCGGCGGAGTTGGCGCGGGAGGTGGCAGAGCATTTTCGTGGAATTTATCTGATCACGCCGATGGTACGGTCGGGAATGACGGCACCGATCGTGAAGGAGTTTTTAAAAACCCGATGAGTGAAATGATCATTAGCGGGAGTCGACCTCGTAATGTGAGTTGGCTTAGGGCGGCGGCCCTGCTTTATGGGGATTGGGGGACGAGCAAGGCGTATGTGATTGGATTGGCGGTGCTTTTGGCAGGGTATGCGGCGCCGGTGTATTTGGTGGCGATTGCCGGACTGACTTTTCTAGTAGGTTGTAATTACGTCTGGGTTTGCCGGTATTTTCCAGAGGGAGGCGGAGTTTATCATGCAGCCCGTACGCATAGTGCTCGGTTGGCGGTGATCGGTGCCTTGTTGCTGTTGGCGGATTATGCGGTGACAGCCTCGATGAGTTGTTACGAGGCATTTAACTATTTTGGAACGGGCGATGCGACGCGTTGGGCTATTCTGGCGATTTTTGCCCTCGGGATACTGAACTTTTTTGGCCCTCGTCTGTCTTCAGGGCTAGCGGTTTATTTGGCGGTGCCGATGGTGTTGGTGGTATTGGGCTTGGCTGGGGCAGGTTTATGGAGACAACCGGTGATGCATTGGCACTGGCCGACAGTGGGTTTTGGTCAGAGCTGGCAGCTTTTTGCGGGAATGGTGCTGGCTTTGTCTGGGGTGGAGGCGATTGCGAATACAACAGGGGTGATGAAGTTGGACGAGGGTTCTTCTTTGGAAAAGCCATCGGTGCACCGCAACGCCCGTAAGGCCATCTGGATTGTGATGTCAGAGGTTTGTCTTCTGACGATAATTCTTGGGATTTTGGCGGCGGGAATGCCAGAGGAGAGTTTTGCTAAGCCGGAAAGCTTTTTGCGTAAGATGGCAGAGTATTATGTCCATCCAGCCTACGGGGTAGCGGTGGGGGTAGTGGTGGGCTTGTTGCTCCTTTCCGCAGTAAATACAGCGATCGTTGCGACGGTGGCCATTCTTTACAGCATGGCTCAGGATGCGGAACTACCATCGGCTTTCCACATGTTGAACCGTCATGGTGTTCCTTGGGTCCCTTTGATCGTGGCGGTGGGTCTACCGATTTTGATTTTGGATGTTGCTCCAGGCTTTGAAGCACTGGCATCGCTTTATGCCATAGGAGTAGTGGGGGCGATTACTCTGAATCTGGCATCGACGAGTACGGATCGAGGGTTACCGATGTTAAAATGGCAAAGGGTGGTAATGATGGGCACTGCCCTTCTGATGGGTGCCATTTGGGTAACGATTGCGGTGACGAAAGTTCACGCGTTGATTTTTGCGGCGACAGTGTGCGGGGTCGGTCTCTTTGTTCGTGAGACTTACCGTGCGCAGGTGAAGGCGGAAGCCAAAGTCGCTGCTCCTGTGTTGAGTCCGGCGGATGCAAGGGTGGCGATGCCGGTCTTTGGGGATGAACCTGGAGAGGAGGGGGGGAGAATTTTGGTGGCGGCACATGGGATGACGGCCTCGGCAAAGTATGCGTTTGAAGAAGCGAAGTTGCGGGGGGCACGACTTTATTTTCTTTTTGTGCGTGAGGTTCAGGTAGCGACGGAGGTGAGTGGGCGGCTCGACAGTGACCTAATCGCGCAAAAAGTGATGGCGGATGTAAAGGCAGTGGCGCAGGCGCAGAAGGTGGCGATGACGCCAGTGTATTGCACGGCGAACAAGGCATCGGACATGATTGTGGAGTTGGCCGCGACCTTGGGTGCTGACCTAGTGGTGTTGGGGGGGACGCGACGAGGGGTGCTGGTGAACCTATTACGTGGGGACACGGTGCGGGAAGTTTCCGCACAGTTGCCGGATGAGATTCCGCTGGTGGTGGTGGCTTAAGGGGAGAGTGAGGCTTGGATCCAGCGGGCGTAAGGGGCAGCGGCTTTGCCAGATAGAGTGACGAGTTCGGGGCAATCGTAGGGATGAATCTTTTTCCAGAGTTTTTCTAGAGATATGGATTTACGCTGGGTGGTTTTGGCGAGGAGGAGGTACTCAGGGGAAATTACTTTCTTCCCTTTCCATACGTAGTGGGATTCTAGCCTGGGAAGAATTTGGATGCAGGCAGCGGAGCGGTGTTGGAGGGCGGCGGAGGCGAGGCGGCGGGCGTCTGATTTTTTGGCTACGGTGGTGAGGAGAAGAGCAATCTGCATGAGGGGGTCTTGGGATTTAGGTAATTTGTGATTTCGGAATTCGGATTTCGAAAGGAGGAAAAAAACTTAAATTCCTAAGGCCTGCTTAGCTCATTTTTCGGGAGGGAGAAAAAAGCCGCGCTGTTTTTCGGAGATGGGCAGGGGGAGGCGTTCCATGACGGAGAGGAGGTCTTCCCAGACGAGTCTTTTCAAGGCGAGATTTTGGTTATGGAGGAGGTAGCTCGGGTGGAAGGTGGGGCGGACGGGGACACCGTCCAGTTCCATCCAGGTTCCGCGGAGGCGAGAGATGGTGGTTTTTTGCGGACCGAAGAGGCCTTCGACGGCAGTGGCGCCGAGGGCGACGATAACCACTGGGGCAATGATGGCGACTTGAGCTCGCAGGTAAGGTAGGCAGGCCTCCATTTCGGTGCGGGTGGGTTTACGATTTCCGCTGGTGCTTCCTGGCATATCGGGGCGGCACTTGAGAACATTCGCGATATAGATCTGTTCACGGGTGAGTTCCATGGCGGTGAGCATTTTTGTGAGGAGTTTACCAGCGAGGCCGACGAAGGGTTCGCCTTTTTCGTCTTCATCGGCGCCGGGAGCTTCGCCGACAAACATGAGACGGGCCTCGGGATCACCTACTCCGAAGACGACTTGGGTGCGTGATTTAGCGAGGTGCGGGCAGATTTGGCACTTAAGGGTTTCGGCGCGAAGGGCGGCGAGGCGTTCAGTTTTGGTGCCTGAGGGGGGCAAGGTGGGTGCGGCCATGGGTCGAGCTTTGGAGGTTAAATCGGGTTGGGTTCCGCGGGTCTGGGGAGAGGTCGGAGAGGCGGAGGCGGTGGGAAGACGGCGCATGAGTCCAGCGGGGAGCCAAGCGTCACGTTGTCCGTGGCGCCGGAGGAGTTCGAGGTAGCGGGCGGTGGGTTCAAGAAGTTCGGCGTGCATCGAGGTAAGATTGGAATGCCGTAAAATCGGCTGGAGGGGGAGCGAGAAAAGAAAGTTGTTCGCCCGTGCGAGGATGAGTGAAGCCGAGGCGTTGGGCGTGGAGGAGCTGGCGGGAAATTTTAGCCACGCGGGTGAGAGAGTTTACCCCGCCGTAGATGGCATCGCCGGCGACGGGGCAACCTGCCTCAGCGGAGTGAACGCGGATTTGGTGTGTGCGGCCGGTGTGAAGATTGAGTTCGAGGAGGCTGGCTCCTGGCCAGGAGGAGATAATTTTCCAATCGGTTTTGGCGGCTCGGCCGCGAGTGCGAATGGCCATGCGTTGGCGAGCGACGGGATGGCGTCCGATGGACCCTTCCCAAGTGCCGGCGTTACCGCGGGGGCGTCCGAGAACGAAGGCAATATAGGTTTTTTCTGTTTCACGATCGCGGAATTGGCGACTGAGCTCGCGGTGGGCGGCGTCGTTTTTCGCGGCAACGATGAGACCGGTGGTTTCGCGGTCGAGTCGGTGGACGATTCCTGGACGATCGGGGCCACTGCCTGGGGCGAGCTTGCCGTCGCAGTGATGGAGGAGGGCGGCGGCGAGAGAGCCGGTGGGGCGCCCTGCGCCTGGGTGGATGTGCATGCCAGCGGCTTTATTGAGGACGAGAATATCGGAGTCTTCGTGAACAATGGTTAGGGGGAGATCTTCGGCGAGGACGTCGCGCGGGGCGGAGGCGGGGATACGGATGGTGATAAGGGAATCGGGAGGAAGGAGATCACGGGCGTGAATGGGTTTCCCGTTGAAGGAAACGAGATCCAGCTTCATCCATTTCTGGATATTGGAGCGGGATTCTCCGCTGAGGCGGGCGAGAGCGGTATCGGCGCGTTCGTAGATATCTTGGGGGAGGGTGGTGCCGGTCCAGATCCGTTCTTGGGGAGGGGGTGGGGTCTGAGGCAACTTCTTAGGATGACGGGCCATACGTATCTGATCCTGCCTCTTTTTTCCTCCGTGGTCTACGCGGTTGGAACGCTTTTTTTAAAGAGGGCGCTGGAGTTGGGGCAATCTCCGAGGCGGGTGATCGTGGGTTCGAACTTAGCCATGGGGGTATCTTTTTTACCTTTGCTCTTTTGGGCGAGCTTTCCGAAGGGAGAATTTCCTGGGTGGATGTGGTTGGCTCCGCCGCTGTGCTCGTTTCTGTTTTTTCTGGGGCAGGTGGGGACTTTTCGGGCATTGGCGGGGGGGGATGTATCGGTGGCGACGCCAGTGCTGGGGAGCAAGGTGGTTTTGACAGCGGTGGGCAGTGCGCTGTTGTTGCCTGGGGCGGTCCCGGGGAGGTTTTGGTTGGGGGCGGCGCTCTGCTCGGCGGGGGTGGCTTTATTGGGGTTGGGGGGTGGGGGGAAGAGTAAGGGGGCGGGGCGGGCGGTGGGGTGGGGGTTGGCAGCAGCGGCGAGTTTTAGTCTGACCGATGTGATAGTGGCGAAGGCGGCGCCCCATATAGGGCTAGCGTTATTTGGGCCGCTGATGATGGGGGGGGTGGCGATGCTTTCGGTCTTGGTTTTGCCGGTCTGGGTATGGGGTGGGTTGGCGACTGGGGTGGGGCGGGGTTGGTTG
>CANIEM010000078.1 GCA_947466515.1 Verrucomicrobia subdivision 6 bacterium
AACGAACGATCCCGCACCACACTCTCCCGCGCAATCGTCCCACTCCTGCCCCCCGATAACCGACACCGCAACGTCCCCCCATCTATCCTTCGTCCCAAGTGGTCTGAGAAACCTGCTAAAACACAACGGCGCAACTTTTCTCCGCCCGCTGCCACCTCCTCTACCTTCAATCCCATCGCTTGCGACACGCTGAGTAACCTGTCCCGTACCGCCGCCGCTTCCCTCGCCGCCCCTCCGTGAATCCCCATTCGCCCACACGCCCCAGGATGAAATCTCTCCCTCTCCGCAAAACGCAAAGCCCGCAACCACACGAAAAGATCACTCTCCTCCTCCGCCTCCCACAAAATTTCCGCACCCTCCCCTTTTCTCCCCGCCATCCTCTGCAACAGCGGCCTCCCCGATAGCAACGCCGCAATCCCCGCCGCCCCCCTTAAACACCCCAACGCCCCCGCCTCAATCAACATTCGCGCCAACCGCGGATGGACCGGCCAACCCGCCATTCTTTTTCCCGTCTCGGTTAATCCGCCACCTACCCCAGCCGTTGCACCAAGATCCGCCAACAATTTCTCCGCCCTCACCACCGACCCCTCCTCAGGGGCATCTACCCAGCGAAAATCCCGCAGCCTCCCCGCTCCCGCCGCCGCCAAAACCAGGGCCACTTCCGATAAATCCAACCGCCGAATCTCTGGCTCCTCCACCTTCGGCCTCTTCGACCAATCCATCTCCGTCTCCAATCTCATACACACCCCAGGAGCCGTCCGCCCCGCTCGTCCCGCCCTCTGCGCCGCCGCCGCATGACTAATTCGCTCCACCAACAACGTTTCCAAACCCCGGCGCGGATCGTACTTCGCCATCCGAGCCATCCCACAGTCCACCACCGCCTTCACCCCATCCATGGTCAACGATGTCTCCGCCACATTCGTCGCCACCACCACCTTCGGCCGATCGTACTTTTGTAAAGCCGCATCCTGATCCTTCGGCCCCATCTCCCCATGCAAAGGCAAAATCACCGCATCCTTATGACTCAACCGTGATTCTAAATCCCGCTTCGCCCGATTAATCTCATATCCCCCAGGCAAAAAGACCAGCACATCCCCTTTCCCCTCCCGCACTAACCTTTCCGCTTCCCGAGCCGCCACCTCCGCCGCCCCCGACCCACTCAAATCCTCCCTCTTCTCCAAATAGTGCATCTCCACCGGAAACATCCTCCCCTCCGATCTTAAAATCACCGCCCCGATCCGCTCCGCCAACTTCTCCGTCTCCAACGTGGCCGACATCACTACCAAAAGCAGATCAGGCCTCGCTCCTTCCTGTAAATCCAAGATGCGCCCCAACGTCAAATCTCCGTAGAGATGCCTCTCATGGAACTCATCACAAATCACCGCCTGCACCCCCTCCAACTTTGGTCGCGAAATCATCTGCCTCACCAAAACTCCTTCCGTCACAAAACGAATTCTCGTTTTACCCGAGGTCTGATCATCTAACCGAATCGTGTAGCCCACCTCAGCCCCCAGCTCTACGCCCCGCTCCTCCGCCACCCGCTTCGCCAGCATCCTCGCCGCAATTCTCCTCGGTTGCAGAATCACCGCCTGCCCCTTTTCCCCCAGAAATCCACCCTCCAACAGCATTTGTGGAATCTGGGTCGACTTCCCCGAACCCGTCGGTGCCTCAATCACAATCCGCTTCTTGCCCGTACGCAACGCTTGCCCCAAAGCTTCACGAATCTCCTCAATTGGTAAGTTCGACCCCATTCACCAAACCTAGCCGAAACTCAAAACCAAAGCCATGAGAGCAGGCCGTAAAGCCCAAATCCGCACCTCTGCGTCCCGCACCCGCAGGATTAAACCCATCGCCCGGTAGGGCGCATCATCCCTGATGCGCCGATTGAACTACTCAGCCACTCAAACTTAAATCGCTCGATCGGTCGATGGAGACCATCGGCCCTACCACAACCTGCACACATTCAAGCGTGAGCGCGTCTCTACCCCGACCCGCGTCGGGGCTTTGCGGCCTTAGCGTGAGCAATCCCTCAACCGCCCCAAATAAGGCTTGGCCTTCCCCCTCATCTAGCGACTTTAAGCTCTACCCATGGCTTCAAGAAAAAAGGATAGCTGGGGCTCCTCCCTCGGAGTCATTCTCGCCGTCACTGGCAGCGCTGTTGGGCTGGGTAACTTCCTCCGCTTTCCTGGTCTAGCCGCGAAATACGATGGAGCCGCCTTCCTCATCCCATACTTTCTCGCTCTCTTTTTTCTCGGCCTGCCCATCGCATGGTCAGAATGGGCCATGGGCCGATTCGGTGGGCAACAAGGATACAACTCCTGCCCAGGCATCTTTCGCTCAATCTGGAAAAACCGCCTTGCCCCCTACCTTGGCGTCTTAGGCCTCATCGTTCCCGTTGTCATCTACATGTACTACCTCTGGATCGAATCTTGGTGCCTCGGCTACGCCTGGAAATATCTCACCGGCCAGATGAACCTTGGCATGGATCCCGCCACCTACACCGCCCACTTCACCTCTTTCGTGGGACTGCAAACCGATGGCGCCTTTCTCTCCCACGGTTTCAGCCTCCCTGTCCTATCCCTTCTCGCCTGCGTCTTCCTGAATTTCTTTCTTATCTACCGAGGCCTCAGTGGTGGGATTGAAAAAGTCTGCCTCTGGGGCATGCCCCTTCTTGTCCTCTGTGCCCTACTCGTCCTCGCACGCGTCCTCACTCTAGGCACTCCCGACCCCACCCATCCCGAACGCAACGTCCTAGCCGGCCTTGCCTACATGTGGGACATCCGCGGAGGTCTCTCTGGCTTGCTTCACTCTCTGAGCAACGCAGAGATGTGGATGGCCGCGGCTGGACAAATCTTCTTCAGCCTATCCGTCGGCTTCGGAGTCGTCATCAACTACTCAAGCTACCTCAAAAAGCGGGATGATATCGCTCTCGGTTCCACCACCGCCGTCGCGGGAAATGAATTTTGCGAAGTCAGCCTCGGTGGCCTCATCACCATCCCCGCCGCTTTTCTCTTTCTTGGAGCCGCCGGTACGGTTGGCGGTACTTTCGGCCTAGGATTTCAAACGCTCCCACTCGTCTTCGCTCACATGCCTGCGGGCAAAATCTTCGGGTTTCTCTGGTTCTTCCTTCTTTTTATCGCAGCTATCACCAGCTCCCTCTCCATGCTTCAACCCGCCATCGCCTTTATGGAAGAAGGCCTTGATCTTGATCGACGTGGCTCCGTCAGCCTCCTCGGCTTTATTACCCTCATGGGCACAGGCATCGTTGTCTGGTTCACTAAAGATCTCGCCGCCCTCGACGCCATGGACTTCTGGGTCGGTAGTTTCTGTATCTTCATTCTCGCCACCATCCAAACCTTTCTCTACGGCTGGGTTCTCGGCGTGAAACGCGGGCGCGAAGAACTCGAACGAGGAGCCCTCCTTCCCATCCCCCGCATCTTTGATTTTGTTATCCGTTACGTAGCTCCCGTTTACCTCCTAACCGTCTTCGTTATCTGGTTACACCAAAAAGGATCCGAAAACATTGAAGCCATCCGCACCCAACCCTCCGTTCGAATTACTCTACTTTTTGTCGCTGCAGTTCTCATTCTCTTTCTTCTGCTCATCGCCCGAGCCGTCCGCGTCTGGCGGATCCGAGAGGAACGAAAACCATGAGTCTTTACGGTTGGATCGTTCTTACTCTCTCCGTCGGAGGTACCACTGGCTCTCTTATTTGGTGCTTTGCCCGAGTGATACGAAACCTTAAGAAAACCGATCGCCTCCACGCCACCACCGACCTCGACCCCCATAACGTCGACCTCTAACCCAACCGACCGTCCGCTGCGGGCGCCCACCAAAGTTCCGCAAGCGCGGGAGCGGTTCTCTCCGAGAACGCCTGCGCTCGATTCTGTGTGCCCAGTCACCCAGCTAGGCGGCCTCGGAGATGCCGCCACTACCTAAGCTTCCTAGTTCAAAACTACATTCTCACATCTGGAATCCCTCCGCGCCCTTTGCGACCTTGGCGTGAGTAAAAAGTCTGAGCGTCTGCGGCCTTAGCGTGAGCAATTCCCGCGTGCCGCGTCTCTACCCCGAAACTTTCCCGATCAGTTCTGGGGGAACTACGGGTTTTCTGGGGGATTGGTGGAGGGCTGAGAATTACGACCGACGACGCCGCATCATCGCCAATCCGCCTAAACCAATGGCGAGAAGCGAAAGTGCGGAGGGTTCGGGGACCATGGCAACACGAAGCCCAAAATCAGTCGCTTGCACCGTCGGCGCGTTGTTGAAGGAGATTCGGCTCGAGGACTCAATCTCTTCCCAGCTACTTGTCCATGCACCGCCCCGAAATTCTCGGTTTTCCCCAGCCGAATTGTTAAGCCTATCATAGGCGCTCTCCGTCCATTCATTCACGTTCCCCCCCTGCCCCATCGTTCCATAAGGGCTGAGTCCACCCGCCAATGTCACATCGGCCGGGCCTTGAAGAGGTGCCCGCCCATAAACCGCCGTTCCGGCCGCCGTTCCGCTGTTGACTTTGACAGGATCTGTGCCGGCCGAACCGCTATTCAGACTGTTACTGCCGGTGGCAAAGTCGTACCAAGTCCCGCTCGGGCTACCGTACGCCCCTTTGTACCATTCATCTAAACTTGGCAGGACAAAGATGGCGTCCTTGTGACGAAACTGGTTGCTGCCGCTGTACTGCCCCGCTCCCCAAAGGGTGATATTGTCGTTAG
>CANIEM010000079.1 GCA_947466515.1 Verrucomicrobia subdivision 6 bacterium
AAAAGAGTCTTAACGCCTCCACGCAAAGTGGCGACACCTAGAATGTATTGAGAAGCAGTGGAGCCCCCAAAATCGGGGCATGGTTCGATCTCGGAACTACTCAACTGAACGACCTCCTCAACCGCGTCGACAATGATGCCAATCAAGGTGGGTCGGGTAGAATTAACTCCAAGTTGCAAAACAATAATACAAGCCCTCTCTCCTGGTGGCACTGGTGCCATGGAAAACTTTGCCCGTAGATCGAGTACCGCAATGACAGTTCCTCGCAGGTTAATGACCCCGCGAACATGGGGCGGCATATTTGGAACAGGTGTAATCGGGCAGATTCGAATAATTTCGCGAACATGAAGGACGGGTAGTCCATAAGACTCTTGCCCCAAGGTGAAGGTAAGGAAACGAGGTGATTTCGTTCCTTGGCTTTTACTGGAAGGGGAGGGAGTTTTTATGGGAATGCCTTGGTTAAATCAGGGCAGGTTAGAAGTTGCGAAATTCTCTGTCCTCGGCACTTGATTTGAGTGCTTGATCCCCGGGCATGGGGATCCGCGTCTTCGGTTTGCTGTGCACCGAGAAGCCTGATGGTCCGTCTTGATGGGAATTTGAACGATGCGATTTCTGCTGAAAGTAGGTTGTGATGCCTTCTCCCCCAACCAGTCGACGGAGTTTAGCGATTAGATCCTTTAGGGTTTCGGCTTGAGCAGAGAGCTCCTCGGACGCGCTGGCACTTTCCTCGGCGCTAGCGGCATTGCTTTGGGTGACTTTTTCCATTTGCGCAATTGCACTATTAATTTGCTCGATTCCTTGGGACTGTTCACGGGCGGCATTGGCAATTTCACCGACAAGGGAATCAGTGGAAGATATTTTTTCTGCAATATGCTTAAGCGACTCGCTTACCTTGCTTGAGCGACCGGTTCCTTTCAGACAACTCTCCGAACCGCGCCGACTACTCGCGATAGCATTCTCAATTTTGCTAGCTGTTTCTTTGGCGGCGGCGGCGCTTCGCTGGGCTAAAGAACGGACCTCGTCGGCCACCACAGCAAACCCCGCTCCTGCTTCTCCAGCGCGGGCGGCTTCGACGGCAGCATTCAGGGCAAGAATATTGGTTTGGAACGCGATTTCGTCGATATCTTTGACGATCTTGGCCACCTCGGCGCTGGAAACATCTATCGCGACCATGGCTTGATTCATTTCTGCCATAGTCATATCCATTTCGGCCATTGTGGAAAAACCTGCATCGGCGACGGTTCTAGATTCGAGAGCTAGTTGTTTCGCTTTCTGAGCGTTCTCGGAAGTGGCGCGAATCATACTGGTCATCTCCTCTAAAGAAGCGCTGGTCTCTTCGACGGAAGAGGCCTGCTCACTTGAGGCCGAAGATAGAGTTTGGCTAGCGGTGGAAACTTGTTTGGCGGCGGCGGCGGTCTGCAGGGCACCTTGATCGAGGCTTTCCGCTATTTCACGGAGAACAAGATTCGTCGATTTCGCGATATACCATGCGAGACCAACTGCGGTTATCAAGGCGATGACAAGAAAGAAACAAATATAGACAATTGTCTGATGAGCAGTGACCTTACCATCTTCCCCATCTTGGATGGCTGATTTAACACTGAACGCAACAGAGATTTCCAGAGTGTCTAGGAAGTTGTCTGAATCTGGTTTTACCGAATTGACGAATTGAGTTTTTAGAGCATCTAGTCTCGATACTTTTGGCGTCTCCGCTTCAGCATCGGAAGGTAAGTTGGAGGTCTTTCCAAGGGTTAAATTCGTGGAGGCAGGTTTGGGTAGGGTAGATCGTAGGGAATCGTTTCCCGCTTGGACTTTGTGACTTTGCCGAACCTGAGCCAGCCACAAAGAGCTGGAGTTGTTCAGGGTCTTATGACTGCCGAGTACTTCGCTGAATAACCGCCGCTCTTCTTCGCTAGAAATAAGTTTTTCAAACTGTTGCATCAATTCGCTTGCCCGAGCTGCCTCTTTCTGGATTCGTTCATCCAGAAGGTTACCTTTCTCGGGAGTGGCATCAAGGAACTCTAGAAGGTCGGTTTGATAAGATTGAGAAATAGTAGAAATTTCCCCAAGAAGATGAAGGGAAGGCACAGAATGGTCCGCTAGATCGAGAATGTCGGACCTTAGGTGGGTGACTCGCCAGATGGAAAGACCGCCGAGAATGAGGGTGATGAGGATAAGGCAGGTAAAGCCTGTAGTGATTCTTCGTGCGATTGTCCAATTATTCATGTTCATAGATTTATGTTTTCTGGGTTAGGGTGAGTTGGCCGCATTAAGTAAAAGGGAAGGTGAATCGGGTAGAGAGTTGGAAAGAGCTAAAGAAATAGTTCCCTCCTCAAGGAATATTTTTTCGATTTGGAGAAGGGTTTTAACTCCGCCTCGGACGGTGGCTACGCCAAGAATGTATTCGGTGCCAGCGAATCCACCGAAATCAGGGCAGGGTTCGATCTCTGCGTCGCTCAACTGAAGGACTTCTTCTACTGCATCGACGATGACTCCTATGAGGTTGGGGCGTCCTGTAGTGGTGCTGAGTTGTAGGACGATGACACAGGCTCGATCTCCTGTGGAAGCAGGGGTCATAGAGAACTTGGCTCGGAGGTCGAGTACCGCAATGACTGTTCCGCGTAAGTTGATCACTCCGCGGACGTGGTTGGGCATATTGGGGACAGGGGTGATTGGGCAAAGGCGAATGATTTCGCGGACATGAAGAACAGGAAGTCCGTAGGACTCTTGCCCAAGGGTAAAAGTCAAATACTTGGAGGCGGAATACATAGTCGTGCGGTTGAGAGGAGCGATGTTCATACAGATACCGAGGAAGATCTGGAGGTGGCCAAGCTTCCTTTATCGGAGAATTTAACCAAAGTATCGACGTCAAAGATTAGGCCAACGGAGCCATCCCCGAGGACGGCGGCCCCTGCGAGAAGGTGTTGGTTCTGGAATGTTTGGCCTAAGCTTTTGATGACGACTTCTTGTTTGCCGATAAGTTCATCCACGAGAAGTGCGCGACAGGCTTCTCCTGATTCCACGACCACGAGAATACCGTCTTCTGGTTTCTTGGCGCGCATCGGGCGTCCTAAATAGGGTCCCATGCGTAAGACGGGAGTTTGATGGCCTCGGACGCTAACGACTTCTCCACGTTCCTGAATGGTGGTGACCATGCCAGGACGAGGCCGGAAAGATTCGCGAACGGAAAGGGTTGGGATGATGTAGCGCTCATCACCGACCCCGACCATTAGCCCGTCAATAATTGCGAGGGTGAGGGGGAGAATGATGGTGAAGGTAGTGCCCTGACCCAGAACAGATTGAATTTCGATTTTTCCGCGTAGGTTTTCGATATTACGTCGAACCACGTCCATACCAACACCACGCCCTGAGACATCGGTAACCTTTTCGGCCGTGGAAAAGCCAGGCATGAAGATCATGTCAAAGATTTCGCTCTCGGTGCGTTTTTCGTCGGGGCCTATGAGTCCACGCTCACGGGCTTTGGCTAAGATCCGTTCGGGATTCAGGCCTCGACCGTCATCTTGAATCCGGATGCAGATGCCCCCACGTTGGTGAGATGCAGTTAAGCGAACTGTTCCTAGGCTGGGTTTCCCTGAGGCGAGCCGATCCGCGGCCGTTTCCAAACCATGATCGACCGAGTTGCGAATCATATGAACGAGCGGATCACTGAGTTTTTCGACAATATTGCGATCGAGGTCGGTGTCTTCACCTTCCAGAATCAGTTGAACCTCTTTTTGCTGTTTGGCGGCAAGATCACGGACTAGGCGAGACATTTTTTGGAATGCGGCCCGAATCGGGACCATGCGCAGGGACATGGCGTTGCGCTGGAGTTCTGCGGTCGTACGACTGAGTTGGCGTAGGGATCTCGCGAGTTTTCTGCTGGTGAGGCTTTGGACTTCAGGATTTTGCACGACCATTGACTGAGCGATGACGAGTTCCCCGACGAGGTCGACTAGAGTGTCTAGCTTCCAGGTATCTAATTTAACGAAACCACCTGAGGTTTCAGTTGGGTTAGTCGGGGTTGTTGTAGGGGAAGGCAGGGGAGCGGCTTGTTTTGAAGGGGGAGTAATGGTTTTTACAGACGGCAAAACCTCCATAGCCATTTCTTCGATGATGATCGGGGCATGTTTAATGGGCTGCGCGGTGGGAGTTGGTGAGGGGTAGGCGGAAGGAGTAGGTGTCTCCCCACGAAGTGTGGCTTTGAGTCTTTGGATAAGATCTCGGGTTGGGACGATGATGGGCTGACCAGCGCCAGTCCCTTGGATTTGGGAACCGATCTCGCGGGTGAAGTTCGTGAGTGCATCGGCACCACTGAGGATAAGATCGATGACCCCAGAGGTAATCTTGAGTTCGGTACGGCGGGCGGCGTCGAGAAGGGACTCGAGGTCATGGGCTAGGTCTTGCATTGCTCCGAGGTGAAGAAATCCTGCGCCTCCTTTGAAGGTGTGAAAGGCACGGAAGATCGAGTTGATTGTACCTGCATCGGAGGGGTTGCTTTCTAGGACGATCAATCCTTGCTCGATGTTGTGGAGTAGTTCGAGTGATTCTCCGTGAAACTCACGGAGAAGTTCCGCGTCGTCTTTTAGATTTAAGATAATGGATTTTTCATCTCCTGTGGGAGAAGTGCCAAGTGGAGTGTTGGATTTAGGCTGGGAAGGAGCAGAGGGG
>CANIEM010000080.1 GCA_947466515.1 Verrucomicrobia subdivision 6 bacterium
GCTACGCTGATCTTCTCGTCCACCGCGCCCTCTTTCCCACCAAAGGTTCGCCCAAAGTCGATTCCTCGGGACTGGAAGCCCTCGCCCAACACCTCTCTCGTACCGAACGCACTGCCGCCGAAGCCGAACAGGAATCTAAAAAATTAAAACTCCTCGAATACCTCGAAATGCAGACTGGCCCCAATCCGTCTCAAACCTTCCCCGCCATGGTCACTGAAGTAACCAACTTCGGTATGTTTGTCGAACTGCCCGACTTTCTTCTCTCAGGCCTCATCCATGTCTCCGCTCTCACCGGTGATTTTTTCTCCTTCGACCCCGCTCGTCGCTCCCTCCTCGGTCGGCGCACCGGCAAGATCTACCGCGCCGGCGTCCAACTCCAAGTCGCCGTCCTAAAAATCGACCTCCCAAAACGCCAAGTTGATTTTCGTCCCGCTTAATTTTTGTTCAGATTGCATTTTTCAATTCACCGCAGCTACGGGTTCAACACCGAGGTAGGGCGGTCTCTCCGAGAACGCCTAAGCTCAACACTTAAACCCGTCCACCGGTAGGGCGCATCATCCGTGATGCGCCGATTGAATCACTTAACCGCTCAAACCTAAATCGCTCTATCGGCCAATGGAGACCATCGGCCTTACCAAAGTTTAGGTTTTGTACTTTTCATCGAGGCGACCTCGGAGATGTCGCCCCTACCTAAGCTTCCAACTTCCGCGCGTGAGCGTTCGCCAGAAAATAATCGTCCTAGACACGGTTTTTGAGTATGTGCAGGATACTGTCCATATGACCGCAATTACCTACACCGCCGCGAGGGAAAATCTCGCCTCCACCATGGACAGAGTTTGCGCTGACCATGCCCCCGTGATCATTACCCGCAATCGTGACCAGGCAGTGGTTATGCTCTCCCTTGATGACTACGAATCACTTCAGGAAACTGCCTATCTGCTTCGGTCCCCAGCCAACACAAAGCGCTTACTTGCTTCAATTGAGAGCCTCAACTCTGGCAAGACCCTGAGAAAGAACATCAAAGACCTGGCGGCGGCATGAATCTTATTTTCTCTCCCCAAGGTTGGGAGGATTATCAGCACTGGTTACAAACGGATAAGAAGATGATCAGACGAATCAACGAGCTGATCAAGGACACTGTGCGAAGCCACTATGATGGGATCGGTAAACCTGAACCCTTGAAACACACCCTTGCGGGTTTCTGGTCCCGCCGAATCACGGATGAGCATCGTATGGTTTACCGAATTGCTGCACGGAATCTTGAGATCGCACAACTCAGATTTCACTACGCAAATTAATCAGGACAGACCGATAGACCGAATCACCATGACTTCGACACTCTTGGCACAGATTTTGCGGACGCAGAATCCGCGCGTAAGCGCGCGTCAGGACTTCTCACCTCCAAAGCACAACACCTAGGTAGGGCGGTCTCTCCGAGAACGCCTGCGCTGAACACTTAAACCCGTCCACCGGTAGGGCGCATAATCCGTGATGCGCCGATTGAATCACTTAACCGCTCAAACCTAAATCGCTCTATCGGCCAATGGAGACCATCGGCCCTACCACCACATTCGCACCCTGCCCCGATCCGGTCGGGGCTTTGCGGCTCTACCCCTTACCTGCCGCCCCACTCCTCCTCTTATTTTTATGGTCAGCCTCTTCCTTCCCCTGCGAAAGTATTCCCCAATCGTGCTCCAAATTATCAATCTCTCCTGCTACCGCTTTACCACCCTCGATCACCTCGAGGAACTGAAAACCACACTGAAGAGCCGCTGTCTCGAGCTCGGAATCAAAGGCACCATCTTACTCGCCTCCGAAGGTATTAATTTTTTTCTCTCAGGCACTCGCACCCAACTCGACCCTGTCCTCCAACTAATCCGTTCGATCCCAGGCCTCTCCGAAATCCGCCCCAAAGAAAGCCTTGGCTCCACTCAACCCTTCCAAAGGTTGCTCGTAAAAATTAAAAAAGAAATCGTCAGCTTCGGTGTTCCAGGGGTAGATCCCGCTCGCCACCCCGCCCCTAAAATCTCCCCAACCCAACTCAAACAGTGGCTTGATGACAAGCGCCCCATCACCCTTCTCGATGTCCGTAACCATTACGAAATTCGCATGGGCACCTTCCAAGGCGCCATCGATCCAAATATCTCTAATTTTCGCGACTTTCCGCAAGCCGTCCACAAACTACACCCCTCGCTCAAAACCCAACCTCTTGTCATGTTCTGTACGGGCGGCATCCGCTGCGAAAAGGCTGGCCCCTTCATGGAAATGCAGGGGTTCAAAAACATCTTCCAACTCGATGGTGGAATTTTAAAATACTTCGAGGAAGCCGGCGGCGCCCACTACCAAGGCGAATGCTTTGTCTTCGATGAACGCGTCGGCGTCGACTCCCAGCTCCAAGAAACCGAATCCGTCCTTTGCTACAACTGCGAAATGCCCCTCCTCGCTTCCGACCTCACCCACCCCCACTACACCTACGAGAAATCCTGCCATCACTGCTTCCACGGCAAACCCCAAGGTCGTGGCAACACCAAGGCGACCCAGCCTCCTACACCCCCTTCCTTGACGTGACTAACTATATCGTCTAAGTTAGTCCTGTGAACGTAAAAACTGGCGAGCTTAAGGCCAAGCTCAGCGCCTATCTTCATCGTGTCCGCGAGGAGGGTGCCACCTATGTCGTTTGTGATCGAAACCGTCCTATCGCCCTTCTCACCCCGCTTGATCAAGTTCCTGATAATAACTGGTCTAGGCAGCGCCTCGCCCTTCTCGCTCAAGCCCGTGCCGCAGGAATTCAGCTCACCATCCCCGCTCGCTCCCCCGTCCGCCCTAAGCTAGATCCCCAAATCTCCTCCCGCTCCAAAGCAGCACCCTCGGTGGAAGCGATGCGCCGCGGGCGGAACTGGTGACTCTTCAACAGGGTTTTTGGGACACCAGCGCCGTCGTCCCGCTTATCTTTCGGGAAATCCATACCCCCAGAGCTCAAGCAACCTACGATCAGGCTGAATCTTTTTTCGCTTGGGACTGGCTACAAGTGGAAGTCGAGGCCGCTCTCGCCCGCAGGCAGGCGCAGACCAAGAACTGGCAAGCGTGGGAGCAGATTCGTCCCCTTTTTCAGTGGATCCATATTCCCAGCTCGGAATGGGCGGAAATCCGAAAACAGAACCGCAGCTGGCACCTCCGTGCCGCTGACGCTGCCCACCTTTACGCCTTCAGCCGCCTAGCATCCATTCGCCCATCTCTCCAACTCGTGACCTTCGACCAGGAGCAACTCGCCCTCGCTCGGCGGAAAAACTGGACGTTAGCTTCCTAGTTACCAAGCAGGGTCCGACTCCTCAGGGAAACTCAACCTCTACCACCGTACTCTCTTCCACCCCCTGCAAAATAACCGCCTCATGATCCGCCGTGACAAAGCGCGCCGCCCCCTTGCTCCACTCCTCCCCACTCTCCTCCTCCTTCACTCGTCCATCCGCCACAAATAAATACCGAAAGGTTTTTCCATCGGAAATGATCTCCCGAATCTCTCCTGGCGCGACCCACCAACGCTTCACCTTAAAAAAATCACAAACCAACAGCCTCTCCCCCCTCGGTTGAACCATCGCCGGCTCGTGATCCTTCCACTGGATCGACTCCAAAGCCTGCTTCACATGCAATTCCCGCGATTTTCCCCGCTCATCCTTTCGACCCCAATCATCCACCCGATAGGTCGTGTCCGAGTTCTGCTGAATTTCTAAAATCACGTTCCCCGCCCCAATCGCGTGCACCCGTCCCGAAGGCAAAAACATTGCTTGCCCCGCTTCCGTCCCCAAGCGGTGAAAACATTCCGACACTTTCCCCATGCTCAAGGCTTTCTCAAACTCCACCCTGCCAACTCCGTTTTTTAAGCCCGCGAATATTTCCGCTCCCGTTTTTGTTTCTAAAAAGAACCACATCTCTGTTTTCGGTTCCCCACCCAACTCCTTCGCCTTCCCAGCAGGGGGATGAACCTGCAAAGAAAGTTTGTCCTGCGCATCCAGCAGCTTAATTAAAATGGGAAAGCGCAACCCGTCGGGCGCCCGACTCCCAAATATCTTTTTTCGATCCGTCCCCGACCAAAAGGAACCCAGCGTCTGCCCCGTGCCCTCCACCACCGACTGCGCCTCAGGTCGATCCACCAACTCCCACGTCTCCCCAATCTTTTTCCCCTCAGGCAAGATCCGCCCAAACTTCTCCTCCAGATTTCTACCCCCCCAAATCCTCTCTTGCGCCAACGGCTCAAATTTCCAGATTGCCATACACCACGCTAAGCCAGAACCAGCCTTTCATCAGCCAAAATTAAAAATCCTCCCCATCCCAACTCCGACCATCCCTATACGCCGCCCCCACTTTCCACCTCCCCTCCTCCCACACAAAAGGAATCACCATCCTCTTCTCCCGCCCCCCCACCACCCTCCCAATCTCCGCCTCCGCATACTTCCCCTCAAACTTCAGCACATCCCTCAACCCGTACTCCGGCCTCTCCTCCCGATCCCGTCTCGCCACCACCCCCAGCACCACCTTCGGTTCCCACCCCTCCGCGCGAATCCTCCCCTTCAACCCCTCCGACATCACCCCCTCCA
>CANIEM010000081.1 GCA_947466515.1 Verrucomicrobia subdivision 6 bacterium
CTCCTACGTGATTCGTCCGACGGATCTGATTACGACTCACGCGGACCTCTCTTTCTCCCGCTCCGCAGCACGTAACCGAGCACTTCGCGCCCGCGGATTCATCGCAATCTCTTCCTCCGTCGGCACCACCTCATCCAACCGCTTGACCCATCGCTCTAAATTCGGATGGCCAAACGCCATGCCCCTCTCTCTTTTTTCCTCTTCCGAATGCTCACGAATCCACACCTTCACCGCCCGATCTTCCGCCGAGTGATAAGTCAAAACCACCAACCGACCTCCCGGCCGCAATACCTTCGGCACCGCCGCCAAGACCTCATCCAAGGTTCCCCCCTCGCGGTTCACCGCACGGCGCAACGCCAGAAAAGTCCTTGTCGCAGGATGCTTCGCTCCGGGTCTCGGTTGCCTCGTCACCCGAGCCACCGCCGTAGCCAACTCCCCCGTCGTAAGCAAAGGTCGGGCCCGCATAATCCCTCGGGCAATTTTCCCTGGATCCCGATCCTCCCCACCCTCACGCAGCAGGCCACGCAATTCAGGCTCCGAAAGATTGTTTACTAAATCCGCCGCCGTCGTTCCCGTTGTCGGATCCATTCGCATATCCAGAGGTCCGTCTTGTTGGAAACTAAATCCGCGCTCCGCCTGATCCACTTGAGGCGAGGAAATCCCCAAATCCAGCAGCAACCCATCCACCGGCCCTTCTTTTTCCATCACTTGGGCCAACTGACCGAAATTCTCTCGGTGAAAACAAAACCGATCCGTCCCCACCTCAGTCGCTAATGTCTTCGCTGCAACCTCCGCCTCTGGATCCACATCCAAAGCAATCACCCGTGCCCCCCTCGCTAAGAGGGCGCGACTATGCCCGCCACGACCAAAGGTCGCGTCAATCACCGTGCGGCCAGGGGCAGGTTGGAGGATTTCCATAGTCGCTTCCAATAAAACAGGGACGTGTTCCACTCGTTAGATCACCGGGCGAAGCCGGAGGGTTTCCCGTCGTAAAGGTCGTCGTAGCCCCACTAATTCATACGCGTTCCGTTTCGGAAGCTTCACGATCCCGTGCCCTTCCACCCGACCCGTTTCATCGCGACGGCAGGAAAAGCCGCACGCCATTTTACTTCTCATCATCTGCTTCCAGTCCATATTCTGCTCCTCCTCAGACGGCCACACCGATCCGACGGTGCGTGCCTCCCGGGCCCGCCCATCGGAATCAGTTCCGGCAGTCGGTTCGGTTCCTTTCCTCCTCCATCTGGAGGAGATCCCAGCAACGGGCCACCTGCTCGCGGACTTTCCGCCTGCGGTGGGATTCCGAGTCCTGGAAAGGGATATTCAAGGCCGTCAGCAAACTCCCTGCGCTCAACCCGCGCTCCTCGGGATGCACCAGCATCGTGGCGAATGAAAAAGCTGGGCTCAGATTCATCATCATCACAAACCTGCATCCTTTGCTACCTGCTCAAAGGTAGTCGCCGCCGGAGCCATCTTCGTCCAACGCCTAGGCTCCCAAACCTGAAAGTGATCCAAACATCCAATCAAGACCGCTTCGCGACCCAAAGCCGCGTGCTGCCGGAATTTTTCACGCAACATGATTCTTCCCTGCTGATCAGGCTCCGCGGATTGAATCACACTCGCTAATTTTTCCAGACTCTTTCGTTTTAAATCCGAAGAGGATGTTCCGTCCGCCGCCAATTTCTCCATCTGTCGACCTAGGAAACTTGCAGGGTAAACTCGTAGACACCCTTCCGCCGACGGCATCACTAAAAATCTTTTTTCAAAAGCCTCTCCTCTCCACTCCGCAGGCACGGAGATTCGGCCCTTGGAATCCAAGGAAAACTCAAATCGATCCGTATAAGCCTCTTTCATCGATGTATGTATTTGCTAGCCACAAACAAACATATTTAACCTCATTTACCCATTTGTACCCACTCCACACCACCAAGGTCAACTCTTATTTTACTTAATTTACTGCTCCTCAACCCCTCACCGCTCCCCTGCCCTAATCAGGCCACCCAACCCACAAGCACCCGAAGATTAAATTCGAACTCCTTCTCTTCCTGTCTTGCTCCGAGCCCAAAGTTTTACCATTGTTAGCACTTATGTCAGAAGTCCGCCTCAACCCCGCCGAGGAACCTCAGATCCTCCCCGCCCAAGCCCCCGCTTGGCTCAAGCCCAGCACCATCGTCCCTATCGTAATTCTCCTCTGCGCCGGCACCGCCGTTCTTCTCTGGCAAATCTCAAAATCCGAAAAAGCTCGAACCGAATCCAATCTCCTCCTCGCCACCCAACCCGGCGCCGCCACTTGGGCCACCCTCATCCAAAAATACCCAGGCCAACCCGCCACTGCCCTCGCTCTGCTCGAATCCGCCGCCGAGGCCTCCACCCAAAAAGATCCTCGGAAAGCCGCCAGCCTCTACGAACAGTTCCTCCGCGATTTCCCTAAACACCCCCTCGCCTCCTCCGCCCGCTTCGCCCAAGCCAATCAACTCGCCTCCGCCGGCGATCGCGCCATCGCCCAAACCCTCTACCTCCGCATCATCACCGATCGCCCTGTCGACCCTTTCCGTACTGGCGCCGCCATCGGCCTCGCCCATCTCCAAATTCAGGAAAATCGACCCGAAGCCGCTCGCCAAGTCCTCAACGATATCCTCGCTGCCAATACCGGCAGCGCCTTCCTCCCCGACGCTCGCGCCCTCCTCGAAAGTCTTCCCCCCGCCCCCTCTCTCGCCAGCCCGAGCACTCCCCCAGCTCCCGTCTCTCAGCCCCCAGCTAAATAACGCTCCGCGTCGATCGCGGCCATGCACCCCATCCCCGCCGCAGTGATCGCTTGCCGATAAACCTTATCCGCACAATCTCCCGCCCCAAAAACTCCCTCCACACTCGTCCGACTCCCAGGCCCCAACTTCAAATACCCAGCCTCATCCATCGCCAACCGCTTTTGAAAAATCTGCGTGTTCGGTACGTGCCCCACCGCAATAAAAACTCCCGCACACGCCACCGTCGAACTCTTCCCCGTCACCCCACTCTTCACCTTCACCCCCGTCACTTTCCCCTCCTTCATCCCCTCCACACTTTCTACCTCCGCATTCCAGATCGGCTCAATCTTGGGATTGCCCAACGCCCGATCTGCCATGATCTTCGAGGCCCGCAACTCCCCTCGCCGATGCACCAGATAAACCTTCGAGGCAAACCTCGTCAAAAATGTCGCCTCCTCACACGCCGAATCTCCACCCCCCACCACCACCACAGGCTGATCCCTAAACATCGGCAAAGCTCCGTCACACGTCGCACAGTATGTCACCCCCTTCGTCTCCAACTCCTTTTCCCCAGGCACCCCCAAATGCCGATGCCCCGCCCCTGTCGCCACAATCAAAACCCGCGCCTCTATCTCCCTCGTCCCCGCCCGAATCTGATGTACCGGCCGACCCAACTTCACCTCATCCGCCAATACCCCGAACTCCACCTCCGCCCCAAATTTCTGCGCCTGCTCCATCATCTGCATCATCAATGTCGTCCCATCAATCCCCTGCGGAAACCCTGGAAAATTCTCCACCACCGAAGTCGTTGTCAGCAACCCACCCGTCTGCGCCCCCGTCAAAACCAAAGGCTTCAGATTCGCCCGCGCCAAATAAAGCGCCGCCGTCCAACCCGCACACCCACTCCCCAAAATAATTACATCATGCATTCCGTCTTGATACCTCCTCCCTCCCTCTGCGTCCAACATCCTTCCACCCTTTTTCACAATCCCCATCGCTTTTCTGTAAAAAAGTCTCCTTCTTCACCCCCCACCCGCTACCAATTCTCTATGACTTCCACCGATAAACTCGACGAAATCTTCCGCATGCAGGACCTCCTCAATAAAAAGATTGGGGTCGATCTCGCCAACCTCTCTGCCGAAGACAAAACCAAGTGGGCCCTCAACTACTCCCGCGCCATGACCCAAGAGCTCGCCGAGCTCGTCGATAGCTTCCCCTGGAAATGGTGGGCCAAATACCAAAAACTCGACGAGCAAAACGCCCGCGTTGAAGTCGTCGACCTCTTCCACTTCCTCGTCTCCCTCGCCCAAACACTCGGCATGACCGCCGAGGATATCTACCAAGGCTATGTGAAGAAAAACGAAGTCAATCACGCCCGCCAAGAATCAGGCTACGCCGTCAAAGACCACGCCGACTCCAAGCACATCTAACTTCCAACCCTTCGTAGCTCCTCCGCAAAGCGGGTTAGGAGCGTAGTAGGGCTCTTTCCGTTTCGCATCGGGGCTTCTCACCTCAAAACCTAGGTAGGGCGGTCTCTCCGAGAACGCCTGCGCTCAATTCTGTGCGCCCAATCGCCCAGCTAGGCGGCCTCGGAGATGCCGCCACTACCTAAGCTTCCAACTTAAAAACAACACTCGCTCGTAAGCGTGCTTGAACGCAGTCCCAGGACTGCGGGACGTGA
>CANIEM010000082.1 GCA_947466515.1 Verrucomicrobia subdivision 6 bacterium
ATAGGTCTTCCCATAGGGGATTAAACTTGAGATATAGGAAAAAGTTGCGGTGATATTTTTGATTGGTGTCAGACACGTGTCTGACACCAGTTTAGGGATAGGCGGGAAGTAGGAGGGAACTGGAAAGGGGTGGAAGGTTGAGGGTGAGGTGGCCATTTTTTACGAAGAGGGGGGTGGGGGTGGGTTGGGCGGAGGGAAATGGGGAGGGGGTAGGGGGTTGGGGGAGGGTTTGGGTGAGGGGGCCGTCGGGGAGTTCTGGGGATACGAGGAGGTCGAGGACGACCGGTTTTTCGGAGCGATTGAACGCAATGAGAACTCTGTCCTCCGCATACGCACGGACGATGGCGTAGGTGTCCTTTTTTGCCTCGATTGCTCTTCGACTTCCGTAGCGCAAAGCGGGATGAGCGGAGCGTAAATGGGTCAGTTTGGAAACGTGATCGAGAGTGGCTTTCGCCTCGCCAGAAGCTTTTTCGGGATCGGGAAGCATTCTCCGATTATCGGGGTCGCCTGCACCCGTGATACCCATTTCGTCCCCATAGTAGATCATAGGCACGCCCGAGAGAGTCATGAGAAAGGTGAAGGCCATTCGTAATTTTGCGTAGGAGGAGGGGTGATCCACGGTGGAGGGATATTTCCAGCCTGCTTCCTCCTCGTCCGGCTCGCGGGGATCGGGAAGATCTCCGTCGGCATAAGCAAGGAATCGAGGTTTGTCGTGATTTCCAAGAAGCGGCGACATAGCGGTTTCAAGACCGTAGACGCGTTCAGAATCGGTCACGGCAGATTCCAGTTCGGAAAAGCCGGTGGAGCCCAATGCGAAAGTGGAAAGCAGGGTGTCGTAAAGCGGAAAATCGAACTGGCCATCCAATTTGGCAGGACCGACGAAGCTAGCGATTCCTTCCCGACTCATAAAAGTTTCTCCAACAAGGTAGAAGGATGGGTCGGAAGCGACGGGAAGATCGGAGCGAAGGCCAGAGCGAAATGCTGACCAAAATTTGGGAGGAATGTGTTTGACGGCATCGAGGCGGAATCCGTCGAGGTTGAATCGTTTGACCCAATCGACGGCGTTGGAAATGAGGAAACGGGACGCAGCCGGTTGATCGTAGTTAAAGCGGGGGAGGAACGGTTCGAACCATGTGGTGAACTGGGTCTCGGCATCCCATTTGCGGAGATTTTTTGTTCCATCGGGGAGAGTGAGAGAGCCGAACCAGTCGGGATGGTCTTTGTAAACAGGATTATCCTGATGGACGTGCGCGAGAACTAAATCGAGGAGGACGCGGAGACCGTGCTGGCGGGCGGATTCGGTCAAAGCGAGCAGAGCTTCGTTGCCACCGAAGCGGGGCTCTACCTCGGTGGAGGAGAGAGGCCAGTAGCCGTGGTAGCCTGTGTACCAGCGGCCTGGGGGAAGATACTCTTGGAAGGATTGGGGTGGGTTCTGGTTCACGGGGGAGAGCCAGAGAGTGTTGATACCTAGTTTTTCGAAGTAGCCGTTTTCGATCAGTTGACGAACGCCGATCAGATCGCCCCCGAGATACTGCGCAGGTTTTGCTACCTTGGGATCGGGAGCGGGATTATTTTTCGGATCTCCATCAATCATTCGATCGATGAAGGCGAAGTAGATGATGTGATCGAGGCGGTTGGCATCGGACTTGGTTTTGGTTGTGATGCGGGCACGGGCAGGTCGGGCGAGAGTGCCGTCCTCGCCCACGGCGGCGAGACGGATCCAAGAGTCGGGAGGAAGCGAGGAGGTATCGATTTCCCAGCGACCGGGCTCGGGAGAGGTGGCTGGTATGGTGCGGGAGGTTCCGTTGGGGAGTTCGGCGACGCAAGAGAGGGAGGAGGATTTCCATCCTGCGGGAGCGGAGAGGAAGGTAAGGAGTCCTTGCTTCCGGGAGTCCGCGTAAAGGAAAGCGGGGGAGTTTGTGTTTTCGAGAATTTTCACGAGTGAGTTTTTCTGGCCCGTGCCGTCGGCCACGGTGAGGGAGTGGGAGGAGTCGAGTCGCCAATCGCCGTCTACGACGAACTTGTAGGCTTGGGGTCCTGGGGGAAGAGGAAGGCTGAGGAACCAGAGGTTTCCTTTTTCTCGTTTGAGGGGGTGGGAGGTGGCGTTCCATCCGTTAAAGGCGCCTGCGAGGCAGACCGATTTTTCTGAGCCTTTGCCTGTGAAGGTGAACCGGTGGCTGGAGCGTGGGGAGATTGCGAGAGTGAGAATTCCAGAAAGGGTCTTCCCTTTTTTAGGTGTGATTTGAATCGGGAGATCGATCAGGCCTTGTAGATCTGGCTGAGTCTGAATTTTGAGTTGGCGGGTGGAGAGATCGAGTTTGGCGGAGAGAGATGCGGGTGGGGTGAGCTCGATCTTGTCGTCGGGGCGGAGGGATAGCCAGCGGGTGAGGTCGAGCGTGGTCGTCTTATCGGAGGAGATATATTGGATAGGAATCCATCCGAGCTGGGGAAGTTCGTTGGCTGAGCGGGCGGAGGAATTGAGGAGTAGGGAAAAGAAAAAGATGCAGAGAATTGAGGTTGCTGGAAGACCCGCGCGATATTTCATGGGGTAAGGTTTATTTTTGAGCAAAAAAAGTTTTTGAGTGGAGTGAGTCGCCGTCGACCCAGTGGCTTTCGACCTGGAGGACTTTGGCAGAGGGGGGGAGTCCGTGTTCCCCTCGCATAAGGTGGGCGGACAGGAGATCGACGGCGTTGGCGCCGACGGTTTCATTGTTCTGGTTCATGCCCGCCCATCCTGTCATGGAGGGGTCCCAATCGAGGTGGGCGAGGGCGGGCGGGGGAGTTTTTGCGTTCTTGAGCCATGGCGCGATTTCGAGGTGAGTGGTGAGGAGGGAGTCGGGTTTTGTTCGGGCGAACCATTCGAGGAAGGAGGATTGATCTCCAGGTTGAAACCACCAGATGCGTTCGGTGATTTTGTGGAGGGGTTCGCCCGTTGTGGTTTGGGATTGGAGGAAGGCGGCGGAGAAGCGACCGTAGAGGATTGCATCGATGGCAGAGGAGATAACGAGGCCTGGGCGTTTTTTTCCTAGGGCGTGGAGTTGGCGAACGGCATCGAAGGAGGTGGAGTACTGGTCGTTGGAGGAGCAGTGGATGGCGGGTGAGGAGGGGCGGGTACCGAGAACGACGGAGGTCTGGTGGGCTATGATGGGGTCGGTCCAGCTGGGGAGAGTGGCTTTGGGTGGGAGTCCGAGAAAAGCGACTCCTTGGATGCCGCGAGCTTGGAGGACGTCGGGCAGCTTGGGATTTCCCTGGAGGAGGAGATCGTCGGACCAGAACTGGTCGACTTGGTAACCGAGGGAGGTGGCACGGTTTTGGAATCCGCGAAGGAGAGAACGGAAGGTGTGATTTTGTTCGGCGAGTGCTTGGGTGATGTGGAGACCGACGAGGGCGAGAGAGCCGCGGTACTGGGTGGTGGAACCAGAGCGGAGTTGGCTCATGACGAGGGCGACCATGGGATTGGCGCGGTAGCTCATTTTTTTTGCGAGGGCTTGGATCCGGCGTCGGGTGGATTCGCGGATACGGGGATCGTTACGTAGGGCGAGGGAGACAGTGGCTTTGCCGACGCCAGCGGCTTGAGCAAGGTCGGCCATACTGAGGGACTTCATAGGCGAAACGCAAATTAAACTGTTCAACCCAAGAGGGTAAAGCTAAAAAAAGAAAATTAAACTGTTCTATAAAACAGGCACTTGCGGGAATCATGGCTGTAGAATATTTTGCTTGCGTAAGAATAAGCAAAAACAGTTAATCCAAGGAGAATAAATTATGAAAAAACTTATCATGTTTATTTCGGTCGGATTGGTCTTGGTCGGATCCAATCAGTGGAGTCATGCGGGTGTCAACATTGTGGACGACTTTATCATTCTAAACGCCCTCGGCAGTGGGGCGACATACGTTGGACAGAAGTATTATGATGTGAAAAGGGACGTATCACCGGTAAATCCGAACTTTCAGAATAGTAACTTAGGTACCTTTAATATTCTATCCACCGATGTAACGATTGCTGGTACTACTTACACAGCTGGAGGTTTGCTACAGCTCAAAGGAGCTGAGTTAAAAACGGACGTTACGGGGGGTGGGGATTATCAAAACGGTAACAATTTTGGAAGGCTGTTCTATGCGGTGACGGCAGCAGGCGTGAATCCATCCACTTTTACGACCTTGAGTATGAGTTTAACTAGCGAGGCCTGGCCAAATTACACTTGGGCAAATACAAGTACATCCGTGAATCTACTTCAAGGATTAGC
>CANIEM010000083.1 GCA_947466515.1 Verrucomicrobia subdivision 6 bacterium
AACAATGGCGGCCAAGGAGGTACTGATAAGGGGGTACCTGCGGTGCCAGAGGGGGGCGATGAGGAGGGGACCCATGGCGATGGAGAGGATGAGGATGGCAAAGGGTGCAAGCAGCCAAAGGGCGGGTGGGGCACCCATATCCAGAAGAGCAATGATCATCCTTCTTGGATGCAGAGAGTTAATAGCAGGGTCAAGCTTGGCTGATGGTTGAGAGAGAGCCTTGCTCTAGTCCAAACGATCTCTAGGATTTCCGCATGTCGAAGAGCACGAGTGAACTGGCTTACAACTCGAAGGTGGAGGGTAATGTTGTCCTAACTACCCTGGATGCGGCGGTGAACTGGATGCGAAAGAACTCTCTTTGGCCGATGCCGATGGGTTTGGCTTGCTGTGCGATCGAGCTAATGGCGGCGGCTTCGGCCCGTTTTGATATTGCGCGGTTTGGTGCGGAAGTGATGCGTTTTTCTCCGCGCCAATCGGATCTGATGATTGTGGCGGGCACGGTGACCTACAAGATGGCTTTGGCCACGAAACGGATCTGGGATCAGATGGCGGAGCCGAAGTGGTGTATTGCGATGGGTGCATGTGCAAGTACGGGCGGGATGTACCGAAGTTACGCGGTTCTGCAGGGAATCGATCAGTTGATTCCGGTGGATGTCTATATTTCGGGTTGCCCTCCACGGCCTGAGGCGGTTTTGGAGGGATTGATGAAGTTACAAGAAAAGATAGCCCAAAGCCGTGGGGTTGTGCTGGGGCAGAAGCAGCTGTCGTGAGTGAATCTGAATTGGTCATGGAAGGGATCGCGATGCTTCCTGAGTTTCGTGGAGAGTATTCTGGGGTAGTGGCTCTGGAGAAAATTCCCGAGGTGATGGCTGCCTTGAAGAGCGAGGGATTTACTTACCTGGTGGATATTACAGGAGTCGACAATCAAGGCGAGGATCCCCGATTTGAAGTGGTCTACGAGCTTTGTGACCTATCGAAGAAAAAACACCTTCGGATTAAGACGATGGTTGCGGAAGGTGATCCAGTTCCGAGCGTGTCAGCGATCTGGCGGACGGCCGATTGGCACGAGCGAGAAATCTGGGACATGCTCGGCATCCGCTTCTCCGGTCACCCTGATCTGCGCCGCATCCTCATGTGGGAGGGGTATCCGCACCATCCTTTGCGCAAAGATTTTCCCTTGGCTGGTTTGCCCACGGAGATGCCTGACATCGCCTTTACCGCTAAAGCTCCGCTGGAAGGGGGGCCCTTCGTGACGAGTTCGGCTACCCTAGCCCAAGATCGGGAGCCTAGAGCTCACCCTGCAGAGGAGATGAACTTGTGAGTTCGACCGTCGTGCCCATTTCTTTTGGAGACGCGTTGACACGGACAGCGGAAGCGGCGCCAAATCTTTCTGCAGAAGATGTGGGAGAGAAGCTGGTTCTAAACATCGGACCCTCCCATCCGAGTACCCACGGGGTGTTGCGCTTGGTGCTGGAGTTAGATGGCGAGGTGATCACTAAGACGGACACAGAAATTGGCTATCTCCATCGTGGCGACGAGAAAATTGCGGAGAATATGACCTGGAATCAATTTGTCCCCTATACTGACCGCCTAGATTACATGGCTCCGCTCGCCAATAACGTGGCCTACGCCTGTGCAGTGGAAAAGCTGATGGGCTTTGAGCTACCGCCTCGGGCCAAGGTCACTCGAGTCATCTGTTGTGAGTTAGCGCGGATCTCGGCTCACTTGCTCGGACTGGGTGCCTTTGCCATGGATGTGGGTGCGATGACGATGTTTCTTTATACGTTCACGGAGCGGGAAAAAATATATAATCTAATTGAGTTCCTTACAGGGGCACGCTTCACCACAAGTTTTACGCGGGTGGGGGGTCAGATTCGCGATATCCCACCTGGATTCCTTGAGGGAGTCTCTGAGTTTTGCGCCCAATTTCCAGCGCAGCTGGATGATTTTGGGTCAATGTTGAATCGCAATCGAATCTTTGTCGATCGAACGAAAGATATTGGAATTATTCCTGCGGATGTTGCTCTCGACTTTGGATTGACCGGCCCAAATCTTCGCGGATCGGGTAATGACTATGATGTGCGTAAAGTATTTCCTTATCTTGATTATGAGTCTTACGATTTCGAAGTGTCTGTGGGTCAGACGGGGGATTGTTATGATCGTTTTGCCGTACGGATGGAGGAGATGAGGCAGAGTATAAATATTCTGCGGCAAGCGATTGCTAAGATGCCCGGTGGGGCTTGGCAGGTTGATGATCCGAAGAATGTGCTTCCAAAGAAGGACAAGGTGTTGACGAAGATGGAGGAGTTGATTCACCAGTTTATTGTCGTGACCCAAGGACCCGATGCGCCTGTGGGTGAAGTTTATTTCGGAGCAGAAAATCCTAAAGGAGAGCTCGGTTTTTATATTCATAGTCATGGGGGCGGGGTGCCCCATCGGCTGAAAATTCGAGCCCCTTCTTTTTGTAACCTAAGCATCCTCAGTCATCTCTTGCCAGGGCATACGGTGAGTGATGTTCCTGCGATTCTGGGGAGCTTTGATTTTGTCATGGGGGAGTGTGATCGATGAGCACGGCTTTAGAGGTTGGTACAGAAAACTGCGCTGGGCCTGAGACTGGGGAGATTACCCCGGCGCTTGAGAAACAGGCGGCAGAGCTGATTGCGCGTTACCCCGTTTCGGCACGAAGTGCGGTCCTGCCTTTACTTCATCTTTGGCAGGAAACCTTTGGGTATATTGGCCCGCGCGGGGTGGAGTGGATCGCTAAAAAGCTTTCCCTTCAGGAGATTCAAGTTCTTGAGTTAGTTACCTTTTATCCCTGGTTTAGGCAAAGGCCTTATGGGAAATTTCATTTCCGGGTTTGCCGAACTTTGCCTTGCGCCTTGGGGGGGGCGGGAAAGACCTTCGCGGCCTTGCAAAAGCTTATGGGATTAAAGCCTGGAACGCACGAGGGGGCGATGGTTAGTGCAGACGGTAGATTTTCTTTGGAATACTCGGAATGTCTGGCTTCCTGCGGTACGGCGCCGGTGGTTCTCTGTAACGATAATTTCCATGAAAAGGTAGATGAGAAAAAAGCCGCCGAACTGGTTGGAGGATGCTCCTAATGGCCTGTCGTGAGCATCGGTTAGTTTTTAAGAATATCGATGTCCGCGGCTATACCCGCGACATCGCTTGTTACCAAAAACATGGTGGGTACGAGATTCTGAAAAAAGGCTTGGCCATGGGGGGTGGAGCGATTCGAGATGAGGTGAAAAAAAGCCAGCTGCGTGGCCGGGGTGGGGCAGGGTTTCCGACAGGAACGAAGTGGAGTTTTATCGATCCAACCAAAACAACCAAGCCGATCTATCTTATCTGCAATGCGGATGAGTCAGAGCCAGGTACGTTTAAGGATCGTCAAATCATTCACAAAGATCCGCATCAGCTTTTGGAGGGGATGATCCTGAGCTGTTTTGCCAATGGAGTGAAGCTGGCCTATCTCTATATCCGCTGTGAGTTCACCGAGGGCTGGAAGATTATGGAGAAGGCCTTAGAGGAAGCGAGGGCGGCGGGTTTTCTTGGGAAAAATATATTAAAGACGGGATATGATTTAGAGATTTACGTCCACCGTGGTGCGGGAGCTTACATTTGCGGTGAAGAGACGGGATTGATTGAGTCGCTCGAAGGGAAGCGGGCCTATCCCAGGATTAAGCCACCTTAT
>CANIEM010000084.1 GCA_947466515.1 Verrucomicrobia subdivision 6 bacterium
AAAGGTTTCGTTTGAGGGCAGTGTAGGTGGGGTTAGCCTTTGTTTGTATGAAAACGAGTTGGCCGATGCGGCGGCCTTTGTTTCCCGTGGCGATAGCTGGGTTGGTCGGGACGGTGATGGGCTTAATTATTCCTCCGCACCCGCTATTGGGGGTGGGGTTCGCTTTTTCGTTTGGGATTCTTTCTTGGTGGGGTCCGAAGATGTGGAGAACCCCTGCGATCTGGCTGTTTGCTTTGGCTGTTTTCAATCTGTACGCGGGTGCGAGAGCGTTTGCGCCTTCGGCCGATTCCCTCCGTGCACGGGCAGGCGAGAAAGGGGGGACAGTGCAGGTAGAAGGATGGGTAGCTGAGTTGCCCAAGAAGAGGGTATGGGATGGTGGCGGAGAGGCTTTGGAAGCTGAGCTGGAAGTTGTCCGATTACAGGGTGAATCGGGTTGGGAGAGAACCAGGGGAAGAGTTTTAATGCGGGTGGATCCTGCACCAGAAAAGATTCCGCAAGTGGGAGAGATCGTGCGGGTGGTGGGTTATTTGGCACTACCTGTGGAACCGCGCAATCCGGGAGAGTTTAACCGAGTACGGCATCTTCGTTCCCGTGGGCTGGATTATATTTTGCGAACCCGGCCAGAAGACTTGGAGTGGACGGGAGAAGCAAAAGTCGCTGGGTGGGCTCGGATGGCGGCGGGTCTGCGTGCGCATATGTTGCAGGCGACGGCGTTGGGACTGGAGGATGATCCTGAGGCAGCGGGTCTGATTGCCGCGATGCTTTTTGGTTATCGGGACGGGGTGGGGGAGGAGTTGAGGGAATCATTTCGAGCGACGGGCACATTACATCTTTTTGCGGTGAGCGGGCAAAATCTAGCGGTAGTGGCGGGAATGCTTTTGTGGATCTTGGCCCTGACTGGGGCGGTGAGGTGGCGATGGGCGTGGGTTACTTTACCGATGGTTTTCCTTTTTTGTTTGGCGACGGGAATGGAAGCCAGCGCGGCACGGGCTTTTATCATGACGACGGTGCTTTATTTGGGTTGGATCATGGGAAGGCCGATGGATCCAGCGAACTGGTTGGGGGCGGCTTTGTTGGCTTTGTTAATTTGGGATCCGCGTCAGGTGGCAGATACGGGGTTTCAGCTCTCGTTTCTAGTTGTGGCAGGGTTGATGGTCATGGCGGGTCCGCTTCAGGCCCGATTGATCGCGTGGGGGAGGCCCGATCTTTGGATTCCTTCTCGCTTGGTGGCACCGTGGAGGAGGGCAGTGCAAAGAGTATGGGTGGCGGTGGCTACGGTGGCGGCGGCCTCAGCGGCGGCGTGGGTGGGATCGTTAGTTCCAGGCATCCTTCTTTTTCATCAAATCATTCCTGTGGCGTTGTTGGCTAATGTGGTGGCGGCTCCGGTGGCTGGGGCGGTGACGGTTTTGGCAGCGGTTTCCTCGGTGGTGGCTCCGATTGCGGGCGGGGTGGTAGCGGTGGGGGTGAATTTAGTGAATGGGAAGCTGGTGCATTTCTTGGCGGCGATCTTGGGGTGGATGGCGACGTGGCCTGGAGGGCATTTTGCGGTGGCAGACCCACGCGTGTGGTTTCAAAGCGGACCGGCGGTGGAAATTCTTTCGGTCGAGGGGGCGGCGCCGACACTGATTTCGGGGCGGGATGGGCGATGGCTGGTGGATCCGGGCTCCAAGATTGCGTGGGCAAATTCCATACGGCCTTTTTTAAACTGGTCTGGGGTAAATGGATTGGAGGGGGTGGTGTTAACTGCGGGATTATCGAATCGGTCGGGTGGGGCAGAGGAGTTGAGAATGGCGATGCCCGTAGGTTGGTGGGCAGAATCGGGTCTAGGAGGAAAATCTGGATTTATCAAACAGTGGAGAAAGGAGATGGCGGAGGATAAAGTGGGGAGAAGATATTGGCGGGCAGGTGATGAGGTGGATATGGGAGAGGAATGGAAGGTGAAGGTTCTATGGCCACCCGTGGGAGGTGGTAGTGGGCGAAGCGAAGAGGAGGGGATTGTCTTTCGTCTGGATTGCGGGAAGGCGCGGTTGCTTTGGGCGGGAACGATTTCGGCTGAAGGAGAGAAGGAGTTGGTGCGGCTGTATGGGTCGGATTTGAAGGCTGGGGCCTTGGTGCAGGGGCCCGCCAAGGAGGGTGGGATGAATTTGACGCAGGAGTGGTTGCAAACGATTCAACCGAAAACTTTGATCCGTTCGGCAAAGCCGATGCAGGATGATCCTTCGTTATCTGTGGATATGAATCGGTTGGCTGTGGCGTTGGGGATGGAGGTGGTGCAGTTAAAAAAGAGCGGGGCGGTACGCTTGCAACCGCAGAGGGAGATTGGAACGTGGCGGTGGGAGGGGATGCTAAAATAGATTTCGAAAGGGGTGAGACGGGTTGGTGGATGCGGGCGGTTTATTTACTTGGCCTAACTTGTGCCTAGGATGGTGGGGTGATGAAGATTATTGAAGTCATAGGAATCTTCTTGCTCTGTTCTGGGAGTCTTCGGGCGGAAGATCCCCAGGTGATACGGGAACAGATGTGGAAGGATGAGATTGCACCGATTTTGAAGCAGAGTTGTGTGGAGTGTCACGGTGAGAAGAAAATGAAGGCGAGAGTACGTCTGGATACATTTGAGCTAGCGATCAAGGGTGGGAAGAGGCCTGGTTTGATCTGGGGACATCCTGAGGCCAGTCGGATTTATCGCACTATTACCAAGCCACGAGGAACAGAGGGGGCGATGCCTCCTGGAAAGAGAGAGGGGCTAACGGATCGGGAAGTCGCGATGATTAAATCTTGGATTGAAACAGGGCCTGCGGACGAGATCCCAGTTGCTCCTAGTGCCTTGGTGACTCCCAGTGCGGGGGCTAGCGGGGTATCTCGGGTAGATGTAAAAAACTCTGCGCCTACGAACGTAGTGACAACAAATAGTCCAATCGACTTGGCTCACTAATGCTTTGTTTTTATTTCGTGGGGTAAAGATTCCTTTAACGGGATTGCGAAGTTCGATTAGAAACGGGTTGAGCGGGGACGGAATGGTGTATGGGGGGCGATGGCTGCGATCAGGGTTGGAGGGGACAGCCAACGGTGGGGGCTTGGGGAATTCCGGAAAGACC